>JBFEUB010000056.1:0-17176 GCA_041547605.1 Desulfobacteria bacterium | reverse complement strand
AGTGATCGAGCAGTGTTCGAAGCCCAACTTTGTTTTCGGATATCTTCCAAAAAGGGGATGGCCTCTGCCTCTTTCCCGGGTGTATTCTGGACGGACTCAAAAAGGGTTGGCAAGGGAAGACCTGTGACGACCGTGCAAGAACAACAACCCTCATCGGGAAGATTTTCCACGTCAGCGCAGCATCATGATAGAGAGAATACATAAAGAATGGAGGGAATAGTGTAGATGGGAAAAAAGACACCTGACACAACAACTTTTGAGTACAAGATCTCCCCTAATTTTGCTGTTTATGCGGTTTGCGGTGCCTTTGGGGGCCTGAACTCTCACGGTGAAGTCGTAATGACCCTTTACAACGAGAAACCAGCAATCCCTGAACGGCAGAGTTATCGGATTAATGATGATGGCTCGATAGATAAGCAGCCGATTAGTGTGGAGAAAAAGGATGTCATTATAAGACACGTCATGTTTGGCGTTTCGATGAATCCAAGGGTTGCCAGGTCTGTCGGTGAATGGTTAATCCAAAAGGCGGACGCTTATGACAAGTATTCAGAAAAAGAGTGAAAAGTCTAGAAGCGGGGAGGGCCTGCCGATTGTCACTGACCTTGTTGATCCAAGACCGAGGCGTCTGGTGAAATTCCTAAATGACTATAGGCTGTTGCGGGCGACCGCTAGTTCCAGTGTCGGTTATACTAAAGAGGCCCGAGGTGCGTTGGCTGGACCCACGGTTCGGGTTCAGTTGAACCGATTGCCGCATAAGATTCTGAAGGTGCCATTGGATGTTCTCGTTGAACCAGATGAACAGGGGTTTCTGGCTCGAACACCTGATCTGCCCTTGTACGGTTACGGTCAAGATCGAATTGAAGCAATTGACATGTTGAAGAGTGAAATAGAATCTCTCTTTGATGATTTATTGGAGAACAATCATCTTAGTGCAGAATGGTTAAATGTTAAGACATTCTTAAAAGAAAGAATTGAGAGTTAATATAAAATATGAAGAAAAACGGGTTTTCCACGTACGATGTCAGAAGGTGTTGCGAGGCCAAGCTTGGCATCGATTTTGTCCGGACAGGCAATGCGTCCCATGGCTGGTTCAAGAAGAATAAGCTAAGGATCAGAAGGGTCACTGTACTGGAAGGCAAGCAATTGATAGGCAAAGGGCTTCAAAAATCTATGGCCTCACAACTTGGGCTGACCACAGATCAATTTGACGATTTGCTGGCGTGTTCCCTAAAGAAAGAGGAATACGAAGAGATTCTGAGAGACCATGGGATGATGTAACGCTCCATTATCGAATGCCGGGATGTTAAAGCATATCATGGCTGTCTCGAATGCATTCCTCCTTGTTGCCGCGTTGCCGCCTCATTTCGACTGATTCCCGCACCCATTCGCCGCTACTATCATGGTATCATCCCAATCTTGCTCGGTCTATTCTTCTGGTTCGGCCCAGATGATGTGCCTCTTGTTGACAAACAGGACTTTGCCCAGACCTCCTTTACCTCCATCGAATGTCACATCATAGAGAACAATGAACGGTTTGCCTTCTGTCGTAAATATGTCTGAAAGCCTCTCATGGAGCCCCAGGTTTATCTTCCCACTCAAGCCCTGCCCCTCCACGGTTCTAATAGTAACCCCTTTGGGATTGCTCTGATACTCCATGCTATTTCACCCCCTTATAGGTTTACTAGTGAGTATATGACTTCCTTCTTGGTTGGAGGTATTCCGGTTATTTTGCAATACAGCTGCCTGTTTTGCTTTCAGCACTGCCTGAAGAGCCCCGGCGGTGGTCAGTCCATCCCTGTCTTCTCACATTGAACCACAGGAGCGTATTGCCCGTCAGGATTGATAAACTAGTTTTTAAGATTATCAAGAAAAACTTTTTGTGTCAAGGGGTTAGCCCTTTTTGCCACGCTTCCTGAACTTTGACAGGGAGCACACTCCTCACAGCTTGGCTTTTTCATAACCATTGCAAGCTCCTTGAACCTTCCAAGAACCTTCCAAGAATCAGGACGCATGGAGGCGCCTCAGGAGATGAGGCGTGTGGCGCTGATACTCAACTGGGCGGAGCGCACCAGGATGTGAACCTCCCCACCCAAAGCTCGGGGAACAGGGAAGCAGGTGGGTCAATGCATCCGGCGTTCTTTACCGAAAAAGAGTGACACAACGGGTAGCGAGAATAAAAGGATAGCGAAACGGGATCTGGAGAACTGTGCGATGAGCCCGCTACTGGGGTTCTTGCTCCTTTGCTCGGAGGGCCTTCACGTCTATATTATTCTCAATTGCAGCCAACATCTGCGAAAGCTGTTCTTTCAGAAAATAGAGAACAACTTGATCTCTATCGGCTTTTTCGATCTCATCCGTCAAAGTCTCTTTGAGCCTAGGGAGGTCATCTGGCACAGGGACATCTTTGCTGCTCAACTCCTCTATGGACTCGGAAACGACCTTAAGCTGTTCCCGTTTAGCTTTGAGCTGAGGTAAGGCGGCTGACGTGGAAGCCGCCTTGACTATATTCCAGAGCTTTGCTGATAGATCTTCCGCTTCTCTTTGCATTTTGCTGACCTCCGTTTATTCCTCCAGGACTGTGGTTTCATAGTGTCACGTTGTCGGACTTCTTTGTAACTTAGCCGCTGCGGTTTGTATATTGGGAGGCTGCAGACAGCCTTTGACCGACTGGCTCCCCGCACACGTAGTGCTCTGCCACAAGGCAGAAAGGACGTCCTTCAGGGCGGGGATGCTTCACAAATAAAATTTTCTATACTTTATATGCGCCTGCAGTGTCAAGATGCCAGTAGAGATAAACCGACAGGGAAGAGATACGCCTCTCAGCTCCAGAGGCCTTGCCGGAAAACCAAGCGCCATCTCTCTTTATTTAGGAAGGGTTTTGATTGCTTGGTGGAGGCAAACTCCTTGCATCGGACGGGGTCCCAACTTGAACATGGGACCAGTCAGGGGGGCTTTACAAATTGAATATCGACTTATCTATCGAACCACCCCCTTATAGTGTGGCTCCGGATGAAATATTCGAGCTGAGAAAGCTGGTGGGGGGTCAGGTCTCGAAATTGCACAGCATATTCCCTTATGATGAAAGAACCAAAAGGGCTTTCGTAAGTTTCTAACTCGGAAACAGTTTCACACGGTAGGTTTTTCAAGCAGAAATCGCTGTCGATATGGAATAAATCTACTTGATTTAATCGATTTGACGGTTCTTCTTTATCAACATGACGAAAAGCAATCCCACCCATGCTTATATCTATGATTCGGCCCACTTTGCTGGAATGAGGCCCAAGCACAATGAATGCACCTATTGGAACCTCGAATCGCTTGTGTTTCCTTCGGTCAACCAGCTCTTTTGTGTTGTTCATGGCGCGGGCTCCTGGCAAGACACAAGACATGTGCTGTTGAATGGCACAAATTCCCACGAAAGGCAACCCCTTTTTTTAACGTAGAAAATACGGATTAAAAATTAGTAGTATGCCAGGGAAACAGAAAAAAGCTTATAATAAAAAGGGCTTATTTAAATGAGCCCAGTGGGTTCTCTCTTCGGCCGGAAACCGTGAACACCATCTTGCGCACGGCGGGACTGTGCTGACTGTTTGGAGCCGAACTCTGTGCTTCGCGCGGGTTGTCCAAAACTTATATGTGGGCAGCGATGTTTCTCTCCATTGCACGGCTTTTCACGGGTAATAAAGCTGTCCACTATGCGGGTCGTACTTTAATCACCATGGCCTAAGCAACGATTGACAACCCTTATGATTTCAGTTATGTGTACATAAAACTGTTTGATTAACAGGATTGATTGTTTGAAGACAAACCCCGTGCTTCGCGCGGGGTCCCCAAACTTAAGCGTGGGAACTGACGTTCCTCTTTGTTTCACGGCCCTTGGCCACGTAATAGAGCCACCCGCTATGCGGGTGGTCGTTTAATGTTTGAGCTAAGGCCTGCAGCGGACGAAGTGCTGGTGCAGGACACATCAGGGGGGCGGGCAGGGATCAGACATTGATCGGTGCCTCAGTCTTGCGAGCATGGCGCGCAAGATTTTATCGTTAACGTGATACGCCTATAGAGTGCACTGACGACATCTCGCCATTACCTGGGAGAAATAGATATGGGCAAAGAACCTTTTGTCGTCCTTCTGGCCGAAGACGATGAGCACGATATTGTGGCTACCAAACGGGCATGGAAAAAGCATAACATTGCCAACCCACTCTATATTGTAAACGACGGTGAGGAGTGTCTGGACTTTCTCCATCGGCAAGGACGGTATAGCGAACGCGAAAGCGCCCCCGAACCCGGCATCCTTCTTCTCGACATCAATATGCCGAAAATGGACGGCCTCGCAGTCCTGGAGCACATCAGAAAAGACAATGATTTGCGCCACCTGCCGGTCATTATCCTCACGACATCAAAGGCTGAAGAGGATAGACTCAGAGGCTATGATCTGGGTGTCAACGCTTACATCGTGAAACCGGTCGGGTTTGAAAACTTTTCTGAGGCAGTAAAAACCATCAGTCTTTTCTGGCAATTGGTCGAGCTCCCTTCGGGAGAGCAAGAGCCCGAATAGAACACCTTGTTTTATCCGGGACAATAGCATTAGAACTTAAGATAGCTGCTTTTTGTTCTTGCCAATACCGCGCACACGCCTTGCTTGTCGTGAAGAGAGGCGAAACAAGCATATTAGGGCCGACACACCCCACTTCTTTTCAATTTTCAACGCATCATAAGCAATATTAAGGCCACCACCGTAACGTTGTGTTCAAAGTCCCATCAGTTTGAGGATGTGAAACGTCTCCGCGTAAGCATACAGGCGATCCGATTCTAGACGGGGTCACTGTTTGAGCGCATTAGTGTGCGTAGAGAAAAAACGGGGACTTGATAGATCGTCCCCATGCACCGAATAGAGCGCCAACCTTGTCGGTATTTTTCGAACGACAGGCGCTGGTCTTTCTTTACGCCCACTTATGCGGGAGTTTGAGCCGGTTTAGAATCGGATTGCCTGTGTGCGGTAATGTTTTCAAATAGTTAAAGCTTGATCCTTAGTTTTGTTTATCGGTCCGATTTTCAATAAGGCGGGGTCAGACATGCCCATGTCTCTTACTTTAATATATCCACGCATTGTGGCCTCGATGTTGCCATTAAAAGTGGCGTATTGAAGCTTCCTGCACTCCCGAAATTTGGAACAGACAATGCGCTCGCTGTCGCAGTTCACGGACCGGATTCTTTGACGACAGAGTCCTGCTGGATGCAGCGAAGAAAATCAACCATGAAACCTGCCAAATCCGTCCTAACGAGACCGCTCTGGTTAGGCAGAGGAGGTGAAAAATGAGGGGCAAAACTTCAAATCCCTTGATGATAACCGAAAGATTGGCATGGATGGCCATAGGGCTCGCTGTGTTTTTTTGGATTATTGAATCTGCCATACATGTCTTCATATTTCAAGAACCTGGGTTTATCCAGCAGATATCTAGCCCTCCATCCCATGAAGTCTGGATGCGTATTGTGGTCGTAGTCATGTTCATTGGGTTTGGCATATATGCCCAATTCACGATCATCCAACGCAAGCAGGCCGAGGAGGCAGCAAGGGGAGCCAATGCAGAGCTGAATCAGATATTCGAGACCGCGGCAGATGGGATGCGTGTGGTTGATAAAGACTTCAACGTGCTTCGAGTTAATCGGACCTTTTCGATGCTGTCGGGTGTCAGGAAAAACGAAGCAATAGGGAAGAAGTGTTACGAGGTTTTTCGCGGCCACGTGTGTCATACGTCTGGTTGTCCGCTTACCAGAATTCTTGGCGGTGAAGAGCGGGTTGAATATGATGCGCAAAAGGAACGCAATAACGGAAGTACTGTCCCTTGTATCGTGACCGCCACGCCCTTTCGGGGGGCTAGTGGAGAACTTATTGGCATTGTAGAAGATTTCAAGGAAATTGCTGAACGGAAGCAGGCAGAGAAAGCGCTTGAGGAATCGGAAGAAAAGTACAGCACCTTGGTGGAGAGCTCCCTAACCGGCATCTTCATCCACCAAGGTGGAAGGTATGTGTTTGTCAACGATAGATTTGCAGATATTCATGGTTACCAACCAGAGGAATTGCTGGGAAAGGATCCGTTGACTTTAGTCCATCCGGATGAAAGGGAAGGTTTACGACAACTCATGTCGAAGAGGCTTGAGGGAGAAAAGGCTCCTGAGCGGTATGGGATCCGTAGACTCAGGAAGGATGGGAAGACCATCTGGTGCGAAATGATGGCAACCCGCATCGAATATGGAGGAAGGCCCGCCATAATGGGAAACATTGTGGACATTACCGACCGCAGGCGGGCTGAGCAGGGACTATTGCGAGCCAAAGAAGACTGGGAGAATACATTTGACGCCATGACCGATTTGGTTATGCTTTTGGACAACGAGCATCAGATTATTCGAGTGAACAAGGCTGCGGCAGAGGCCTTGAACACTACCAAAGAAGGTTTGGTGGGCACTAAGTGTTATGAAGCAATACACGGGCGCAGTCGGCCCATACCGGGATGTCCTTTGGCGCTCACTAAGAAAGCATCAGAGGCCCATACCACAGAGATGACCGAACCCAACCTCGGTGGAACCTTCTTATGCTCAACCTTCCCCATACTAGATCGTGAAGGGAGACTGACCAGTTATGTCCATACCCTCAAGAATGTGACCGGGTGGAAGCACCTTGAAGCCCAACTGCAACATGCCCAAAGGATGGAGGCAATAGGCACCCTGGCTGGCGGCATTGCCCACGATTTTAATAATGTCCTAATGGGCATCCAGGGACATACATCTTTGATGCTGCTTCATACTGAGTCTCACCATCCCCATTTTGGGCATATAGCCGGAATAGAGGATATGGTTCATCGGGGGGCAGATCTTACAAGACAACTCTTAGGTTTTGCCAGAGGTGGCAAGTACGAGGTCAAACCGACTGATGTAAACGAGCTTATCGAGAAGAGTTGTGAGATGTTTAGCCGCACCAAGAAAGAAATACAGATCCACAAGAAGTACGAACAGGCCATCTGGCCTGTCGAAGTAGATCAAGCTCAGATTGAGCAGGTGTTGTTAAACCTGTATGTAAATGCCTGGCAGGCCATGCTTCATGGGGGAGATCTTTTTATTAAAACGAGCAATGTTGTGCTTGACGAAACGTACACGATGCCATTTGGTGTAAAAGCTGGCACTTACGTAAAGATCTCTGTGACCGATACGGGCATAGGTATGGATAAGGCTACGCAGCAAAGGATCTTTGACCCGTTCTTTACCACCAAGGAGATGGCTCGCGGAACAGGGTTAGGGCTTTCGTCTGCTTACGGGATTATCAAGAACCATGGTGGCATCATCAATGTCTATAGTGAGAAGGGTAAGGGAAGCACTTTCAACATCTACCTGGCAGCCTCAACAAACGAAGTGACATCAAAAGAAGAGAGATTTGCCGAAGAGATGGTGAAGGGAACAGAGACGATTCTTTTGGTGGATGATGAGAAAGAAATCCTTGATGTCGGCGAGGAGATGCTGGAAGCAATGGGCTACTCGGTTCTAGTGGCAAGAAGCGGAAAAGAAGCAGTGGAGGTTTACAAAAATCGCAAGGATGAGATTGATCTGGTTATTCTTGACATGATCATGCCGGGCATCGGCGGCAGCGAGACCTATGACAGAATCAAACAGGAGAACCCTAAGGTGAAGGCTCTTCTTTCAAGCGGCTACAGTATAGATGGGCAGGCAACCGAGATCTTAGAAAAAGGCTGTGACGGTTTTGTTCAGAAGCCCTTTACGATGATAAAGCTTTCTGGAAAAATAAGGGAGGTTCTAGAAAAAGGATAGGATTTATTTCAAAGCGACGTTTGAGATAAAGGAATGCACAGCCGTTTCCCGATGAACTAGCTCCGCACGACTTGGCGGCACACATTTGCGGTCCGATATGATTACTTGACGACTCTCCGTGCAAGTAGTAATCCCTAAAAATATGAAAGGGACCGAGATTAGAATGAAATGCTTTTTCACAATGGGTTCCTCCCCCACGAGAAAGGGGGTCTTAACATGACACGCACACATCTTGTAACTTACCATCGCAAGCCATGAGGAATTTTTTCCTTCTAAATTCCCTACCGGTATTTCAAGCCTTTTGCCTCTCAAGCCCCCAGATGACAATCCTGCAGCCTCACCGGACAAATGAGACGGGGATTCGAAACAATTAGGGTTTCCATATTCTATCTTCCAGGTTGATCGATTAGAAGAACTGGCAAAATAAGCCCGCACAATACCCCCTGTCAGGACTTGGACCGGCACATTTTGACGTTTTTCTGCATGTCGCAGTATGTAGAAAACCACAGACGCCAATCCAATTCTCCGAACGAGAAACGGGGTCGTCAGACGCAATTTATGCCCTCCTTCTGGTTAGGTTTGGGTTTAAGCAACATGATGGAAGCAGATATCATAGAACGAGATTTTTTGTGCGTGTTCTCAAAAGGTGTTGACTTTTTGAAACAGGGTGTTGCAGCCTCGACACATAACCAGATTTCTATTTTGGAGTAAGGCTCCCAACCTCAAAATCCTAAAAGTTTACTGTGGATAAGGGTTTTGATCAAAGACAGGCTTCCTCGACGGCGTTTTATGGGGACGCAAAGGGTGGTTTAACAGGCACAAAGAGTGAAAGTGCAAAATTAAAGGCCACAGGGCCTCTTTTGAGTGGGCTAGGAGGGGGGAGAACCTATGGCCTTATTGGGTTTAAAGGAAATCCGGGATCAGGGTCCGTTCTCTTCTCAAACTTTTCTGTTTTATGTGCAAGAGAAAATTTGTCGCCGCTGACCCCAGACTTTCGAGAGAGATAAAACAACCCGGTAATGAACATCTTTAGTTGCTAACTTACATTGGCAGAACCTCCTTACGGGGTTGTAAATTATGTGTGGCCGTTTATATATATGCAATTGGGTGCAAAACTTGTGCCGTTTTGGGATAGGTGAAGACGAGTGACTCCATCGCCACGCAGGATACAGGCGAGCGTGACGGCTATGTCCAACATAAAAGAGGGCATTATGAATACGTTCAAACGAATCATTCTAATCGTAAGTGTCGTTGTGATTTCCAATTGGGTGAACCCAGCTACTTTCGTGTACGCCACCTACGAAGGCAGCTCTTGTCTTCAGGCGCACCTAGGGCCAATATTCAAGGATGATGAGTCTAAACCCAAGAGCCAGACCGCCGGACGGCCAATAGACCCGGATTCGCCTGTCGTTATCATGGATTTTCAGAATCGAACGGTACTTCGTGATCTCAAAGAGGTTGTGGTGTCTGTAGAAGGGCTAAACGCCGAAATTGAAAAAGAGGGCTTGAAAGCTGCCACACTAAAAGCCGACACCGAGCTTCAACTCCGTGGGGCAGGGCTTAAGGTTCTATCGAGGGAAGAATTTTATAAAATAAAGGGGGCTACCGGCCTTTATCTCAAAGTCCATGTTCTTAAGCACGACTCCGCAGGCTATGTCTATAACGTGAGTCTTTCACTCAAAGAAAAAGCGCATCTGACACGAATACCCTATTTGGCACCGTTAGCGACTACCTGGGAATCGGACGTAAGCCTCGGTATAACCCCCAACATATCTGACATTAGGGCTACCGTGAATGACTTAGTAAACGAGTTCGTGGACATGTATTTGGCTGCAAACCCAAAATAACGGAGACCGACATGAACAAAAAACAACAGGCTTTGACGATAATACTGGCGCTCATTGCTGGGCTGGTAGGTTGGGTGGCGTCAAGTCAATTGCTCAGGAAGCAGCCGGTGGTTGTTGAGAAGACGTCCCAGATTCAAACAGTCTTTGTGGCCGAGGGATTTCAGCTAGTAGATGCGGACAAAAAGACGCGAGCGACATTAAGGCTGGACGCCTATGGAAGAGCCTGCCTGGCCTGCTAAATGAAGAGGGGGTTGCCGTGGCAAAACTTCAATCATCCATGGACGGTTCCTCCCTAACGCTGTCCGACCGACGCGGTAGAGAACGCTTCTGGCTCATGGCAAGCGAGATATTGGAAGAAGCCTATTTGTATATGTTAGACGACCTTGGCATGCCGCGGTGTGTATTGCACGCAGACAAAGATGGGAAATCATATCTCTATATGTGAACGACCGAAATCGCACCTCCCGGGTTCCATTTGGGGCGAAGGCAGACGGAACGCCAAAAATAGAAGGCAAAGACAAAAACAGTCATCCCCGGGCGGTGCTTGGAACCACGGCCTTGAAAGTTATACGGACCGGCAGGGAGACGCCAGCAACATTTTCCGCAGACCTGCTTGATGAAAATAGGGAGGTCGTTTGATCCGCACCGTAGACTTTAGCAATGTCCCCAGGGCAGGAGAAGGTCGTTCTGGGGCCAACTATGTTTTATGGTTTTAATCAAAAATGAACACAACACGATGCGTTTTGTGGCACAGAAGGGATGACTCGGAGCTATGGGAAGAAGTGTCCCTCGGCCCTGTGGCGAATATGAAAAGATGGAGGGGGGCTAGGTCAGGGGTTCGCATCTCTACCGCACAGTGCAAAATGTCAGAAGGGCGCTTAATGCTGCTGGACACACCCCAACACAATACATGAGAGAATCAAGAATACGTGTTAATGTTTCAGTTTCTTGGCGATATAGACACGAAGGGGGCAGGTACAGAAATACGAACGACCAAAAGGGCATGCGAATTTACATTCGAAGGGGTGTTCTTCAAGGCACTCTAAGTGTGATTCAAGTCCAACATCCTTTGCTTTGCAGAGTAGTTCGAATCCGGACTTATAGCATTTGAACTCCTTATGGCATACTAAACCCGCCATAATATTTTTCAGTTCGTTCTCATGCCCTTTTTCCATCAGTAACACCCCAACAATACCGTCATGAATACCAATATTGCAGCGCAGAGCAATGGGGTGAATACTGTATTTTACAGAGAAAACTGTTGTATTTCATGGGTAGGGACATCAAACAAAAAAAGCCTCCAGGGAAGGGATAACCCGCAACCCCAGAGGCTTGTCTACCCCGATCAGCCCGCATGAACAATCTACTCGTTTGGAAATTCGCTGATTCGGGATTTCTATGCTGAAAGAAGTTTTGCGTTCTCTTGGCACAAATCGTTTCTGAAATCAACCCGCTATTTTTGTCTATAAAATACTTAGAAAATTTAAGTAATTTGGCATGGAAAACAGAAAGGAGGCTCATGTGATGGGCGTTATCATCAGGCAAAAAGGTTAAAGAAGGTGATTAAGGGATGGGTATAACCTACAAGCGAGCCCGTGTGTATTGGATCAAGTATTATCGAAACTGCAAACTTT
The DNA here is from genome assembly GCA_041547605.1 of Desulfobacteria bacterium. Classification (GTDB taxonomy): domain Bacteria; phylum Desulfobacterota; class Desulfobacteria; order Desulfobacterales. The sequence continues at coordinate 5,874 of JBFEUB010000056.1, read as the reverse complement.
TCCGTGAATCACAAAGAGCAGAATGGAGACTCATGCTAAGCCTTTGCTTAGGAAGCGGGGGAGGAAATATCACAGGGCAAGCTGCCAGGGATGTACTTTGACCGATACAATGTCGCGAGCGATACCCATCCGAGGCTTCCAGCACAAAGGCAGGAGGAATATCTAAAATCCCCAATGGGCACGCTTTTGTGCACAATCCGCGATTTCCCACAAAAAAAGGAGCCAGCCACCCATGGCTAACCCGTCTTTATTCCTACCTTTTTCATGGTGCCGAGACCCAGAATCGAACTGGGGACACGCGGATTTTCAGCCGATTTAAGCACAATTAGAACCATATGCAAGAAAGCCCCTCCAGTAGGGGCTTTCCCTGTTCTTACAAAAGGTTGGGGCCGTCTCTCCCAAGTTTAGATTCCCTCAGCTTCTGATAGTTTCTTTTGGAGCCTCGCGGTTACAAAATGGTTACAATTCTGTCCCTCCCCAAATCGACATTCGTTGAGCGGTTGGAGGACTTATGATATGTATCTTTTATCTTTATTCTGTGGATTTCATAGGTAATGGGAAGAAGCCTCTAATTGGGAACTGAGGGCACCATACACAATATGTTGCTTGCAATGACCGCTTTCCTTTAGCCCATCGTTTTATCTGATAATACTTATTTTAACTGGTTTTTTCCCTTAAGAAAAGAGTGTTGACCTAAGATTAGCTTGACATACGTCTTGTAGCCTGCTCCACTCAATATTGGGATGCTCGTAACAAGGTTGCATAATCTTGAATAGGAAGGTGTGACATCGAGGTAGACAGGTATAGAGTCTTGACACGTTCTAGAAAGGAAGGCGCAGAGAATGAAAGAAAAAAAGAAAATACTCATAGCAGATGATGACGACAGCATCCATCAGTTGCTGACTGAGGCTCTCCGTACCGAAAAGTACGATATAATACACGCCTACGATGGCAAGGAAACCTTGCAACTCGCAGAGGAAGATCTGCCAGATCTTATCGTTTTAGACATAATGATGCCTCTCTCAGATGGTCGGGACATTTGCAAACAACTGAAAAGCAACCCTGAGACAGGCCACGTGAAAATTCTTGTGCTCTCAGGAAAAGGTGAACAGCACGACAGGATATTGGGTTTTCAGCTTGGCGCGGATGACTACATCGCAAAACCGGCTTCCATACAGTATATAACCCGCAAGATTACTAATCTGTTAGAGAAACAAGGATGATGGGAAGAAGCAAGACGTGGCATTTTCAGCGCTCAAGCAGATTCAAGATACTTCCAGAGGCTGTTGAAAAACCCACAGATTGATCTCCTTTTGCTTGCCGTTCTCACCTACCTGTATTGTTGCTTGTCTTGTTTTCTCAGCGATAAGGACGGACGCTTTTTGTTTGTAGAGATAGGGATTTACTATTGAATAATCGTATGCTAGGTGGACCTGTAAGGATTCACTATTGAGCGAGGGCATCTATGGCAAAGTACAAAAGGTACGATTATTCGAGGATCAGCTGATGTCGGGCACCTTGGAGTTTGCTATTCACACCTTGGTGGAGAGCCGCATGGATCTGTCTATCTTTGACAACAGATACAATAATGATGAGACAGGCCGCTGGGCTTATGATCCGAAGATTCTCTTGAAGATTGTTTTGTTGGGTTATTCTCGAGGGCTGGTATCTTCGCGCAAGATTGAGCGTGCCTGCCGGGAGAATGTAACCTTCATGGCCTTGTCGTGTGGGCAATATCCTGACCACAGCACGATAGCGGCATTTGTATCATCGATGCATGATGAGATTCTGTTGCTTTTTAGCGATGTCCTTTTGGTTTGTGATGAGACAGGTCTTCTTGGGGGGACGTTTTTTGCTTTGGATGGCTGTAAGCTTCCCTCCAATGCCTCCGCAGAATGCAGTGGGACCATCTCTGATCTAAAGAAGAAAAGAAAAAAGATAGAAGACAAGGTCGGCCATTTGTTGAAACAGCAGATAGAAGCAGACAAGGCAGGTGATGACCCGACCCGTTTATCAGAGGAACAAGGGCGCAAGAGGCAGATTGACAGACTTCAGAAGAACGCACAGCGTATTGAAGAATGGTTAAAACAAAACGATCCCAAGATTGGGAAGACAGGTAGAGAAATCAAGAGCAATGTCACTGACAATGAATCGGCCATGATGATGACTCCTCACGGTACGATTCAAGGGTACAATGGTCAAGCGCTCGTTGATGCCAAGCACCAAGTGATTGTTCATGGAGAGGCTTTTGGAAGCGGCCACGATTATGGGCATTTAGTTCCAATGGTTGATGGCGCAAAAGACAACCTTCACAGCATCGGCCACGAGCGGGATTGCTTTTCGGGCAGGATTCTAACGGCCGATTCCAATTATCATTGTACAAGCAATTTGGAGAAGTGCGAACAAGAAAGTATAGATGCCTACATACCTGATATCCGATTCCGAAGAAGGGATTCCAGATTCGCAACGCGCAGAGGCGACAGGCTCAAGAAAGCGCGACGGTTTTTGCCTGAACAGTTCCAATATAAGGCATCAGAAGACCACTACATCTGTCCTCGTGGGAAGATTCTAAGATTATCTGTAAAAAGCACAGTGAGTCAGGGTGTTATTTACAGGTATTACGCATCCAATGAAAAAGACTGTAAGGGTTGCCCTGTGAAGAGCAAGTGCATCAGTACCAGCGGCTCCAAACGAAGGCACCTGACAATTGCCATTGGTGCTGAGCCCTCAAATCTTTCATGGAAAATGGCCGAGAAGGTGAATTCCGAAAAAGGCAGAAAGATATATCCCCGCCGAATGGCCATCGCAGAGCCAGTTTTCGCCAATATCCGAGTTCAAAAACGTCTCGATCGCTTTACGCTCAGGGGAAAGATCAAAGTCAATATACAGTGGCTCCTTTATTGCATTGTCCACAACATCGAAAAGATTGCAAGCTACGCATTTGCCTGAGCTAAATAGGCCAACGCACATGCCCTACACCATGAGCAAACCTTGCTAGACACCAGAAAGACTAAGATTTTGCCTTAAAACCCATGGCGTAAAACCCAAGGAGAGCAGGATTCTTCAAAAATAGGGTTTTTCGGCAGCCTCCCATAGCATCCTGAAAATCGGGCCATTGAAAACCCTCACCATTTTAATGACAAATCTTCAGCTAACTCAGAAGCCTAAAGATTAGCCCATGCTATTTTGAAATTCCTGAAATATGATACTCGGAAGGAATACTGAAGCGGACTTTAGCCCCGCCATTAAGATAGTGGTAATAATCATAAGCAATCCTGGCCTTCAAAAATCCTTTATACTGTAAAGCAGTGACTGTTAATTGTTGTCAGAATGATAGGAAACACAAAGGTTAAACCTCAAAAAGGAGTTATATTTATGAAAACAAATTACTTCTCTCGAATAATGCTGGCTTGGTGTTTTGCACTGTCTCTATATCATGGCGCCTATGCTCGGGAGACTGGTGACGCTGGTGACCTTGCAAAGAAACTGTCAAACCCGGTGGCTGCTCTTATCTCGGTACCGATTGAATTCGACACCTGGTCCGACATCGGGCCTGCCGACGACGGCAAAAGATGGACCCTCACGGCTAAACCGGTGGTTCCGTTCTCCCTGGACGAGGAATGGAACCTCATCTCGCGTACCATCGTTGGCTATATCGACCAGGAGGATATCTTCCCGGGCGCGGGAAGCCAGGAAGGGTTAAGCGACATCCTGCAGAGCGTTTTCTTCTCGCCCAAGGAGCCGACCGCCCGCGGGTGGATCTGGGGCGCAGGACCTGTTTTCCTTCTGCCCACGGCTTCGGACGACCTATTGGGCGGTGAAAAATGGGGAGCCGGTCCCACTGCTGTGGCACTCAAACAGGCCGGTCCCTGGACTTACGGCATGCTGGTCAACCATGTGTGGTCCTTTGCAGGAGACAGCGACCGGAGCGACATCAGCAGCACGTTTTTTCAGCCTTTTCTTGCTTTTAATACCAAAACCGCAACGACGCTCACGCTGCAGACCGAGTCCACGCACAATTGGGAGAACGAGGATTGGTCGGTGCCGATCAATGTCATCCTCTCCCAGATAGTCAAGGTCGGCCCGCAGTTGATCCAGCTGCGGGTCGGTGTTCGCTACTGGGCGGATTCCGCTCGTTCTGACCCTGAGGGGTGGGGAGCTAAATTAGCCGTTGTTTTTCTGTTTTCCAAGTAAGGAGGGGCTTGAAAATAATGATTGGAATCATCGCTTTTGGTTCCGATTTCGCCTGGGATGCATTTGGCTTGGTCGGTTATCGGTTCAGCATGTTCGGAGATAAGGACGGACGGCTTGTCGGGGGCTATCGGCTCCAATACCAGAATTATGATGGCGGAGACCGAAATGACAACTTTGAGTGGGACGTGACGTTACACAGACCACTCCTGGGACTCGTAATCCGGTTCTAGACCACACCGCTGTTTGCTTTCATTAACAATAATCATTAGCCGACATAATGAAAGACCCCATCATCGGGCAACATGTTAACCCAAGACTATCAGGCCGCTCAGGGATCCGGGTATGATCTTATGAATCATGTGCCAGTCTTCTCAAGGGGCCATTTGACTAGCGTGCCAAGTATGCATTGTAGATAATTAAGAAAACTCAAGAAATCGGGGAAAATCCAGCTGTCCAATCCTAATCACAACCTCTTCGTCGCTTGATTTATGAAGGCCCAGCCGCCAAATCCTTAAAGTAATCCCGGCCTGAATGTGCTGAGTCTCATCAATACCCTTTCGGGAGCTCCTGCCTAAATATTGTGTTTGTGCCATTGGTCCCATAGGAACTGAGACAACAAGTGGTCTTCGGACCGGTGGATACGGTGACTGGCTTCCTCGGAGTCATCAGTTGTTTATGAGTGGGCGCAAGAGGGTCGACGATTGTCTTAAGCCTCAATACTGTCTTTCTATCCCCTCAAATACTGGGTTATTGCAGCTTAAATGGGGTCTTTACCCCATTGCCCTTGTGTCCCATACCGTTTATTCATCAATTTGGAAAGAGAGGGAACTTGTTGCATCACCTGATCCCACAACCGCAGGAGGAGCTTGTAAGAAAGAAGGTTGATATGCCAGGGAAGGAGGTGAACAAAGATGGCTATGCCGAAAAACGAAATGCAGAATCAGATTGTCGAAGCATGGAGGACATATTTAACTGCTATGGAGCAGTCTGTGGAGATGCTTGAGCAGGACATTGACGAGGCTGCCAGAATGGCCGCCATCTGCACAGACGAATGGTGCGAAGCCACAGAGCACGTTATTGACGAGCTTGGCAATGCGCTGTTTTCTATTAGCGAACCTAGGTGGTCGACGCCCGAAGACTCCCAAAAAATTAAGAAACTCAAGAGAAGGGTGTACGATCTTTACGTCAACTACAAAGGCGTCTACGAGAAGGCAGGCGCGAAGGCTAAAGCAAAGGGCTAATTGGCCTTCTAATCAGAAAAGGGCTATTTTGAAAAGCTAATGATGTCAGTTACTAAGCTGATGTCATTAGCTTTTTTTTGTGCCCAAGAAGTTGGGAAATGTTAGGCAAATTTAGGATTTTGGAGATATGGTGGGCATATATTAAAGGTACAGTTTCACGGGCACGGTTTTTCATGCAAAAATCGAATGCTCCATTTTTGATCTTTTTGGGACGTTGTTTTAGGGAGTTACGAAATAGGAGACACGGATTCGATGTTTTCTCGAATCCGCTTGTCTTGCCCCAGAGCAGTTAGGCTTGATGAAGAAGTTGAGTATCTTTGAACCACCAGATCAGGTGCAAGCAAGCGTTGAGGTTTCAATATCGTTTTGTTATCTTCAAATTTCTAAAAGTGACCATAATGGGAAAATAACTTATTATGGTTCTCTGAAAAGCTCCGGT
>JBFEUB010000055.1:0-17710 GCA_041547605.1 Desulfobacteria bacterium | reverse complement strand
GAAAACCAATTTCGCCTCTTGCCCGCGTTTGGGTTCTCGAAGCAGCAGTCTCAGACCTTCAACATCTTTGGGGGTCCGCTTCAGCACTTCACTGATCCTCATGCCACCCTTGGCCATCAATTCAAGCATAAGATGCTTTCTTGGCTTTACGGTTCTAAAGATGATTTCATCCACGACTTTCTTGTCCAGGATTGTCCGGTGGACAAGCCTGCTCCATCTGAACAGTTTTTTGATCATGGGTACACTGCAAGGATTTTGTAGTTTTGGATCAACGGTATTCTTAATCAGGTTGAAAAGCTGTCAGACAGGCATAATGGGTTCTTCTGGTGGAGTGTTTTTTCCCTTCGGTGATCTGTTTGAGGCCCTTCGGTCGAGTTTGGCGCAACCGTCGCGCCTGACGGCTTGACACAAGGTGAAGCTTGCGCCAAAAGAGGCACTCCGTTCCCCGATATAGTGAGCAAGCTCGTAGATGAGTCAAAAAGTTCATATCAAAGAGTTGAAAGGGGTTAAAGCTCTTGAGACGTTTGTTTGCATATACGCTCGATATTTTTACTTTATTATCACTTAAGACGCATAACGAACCCAATTTGTCTACAAAACGCGAGCTTAGGTACTTGGCAAGGTATTGAATATCTGTACCCTTGAGTTTCCCAAAATACCTGGCAAGGATCGTAACTATACGAAACATAGTGATATGTAACTCTTGTCAAAGCCGGCCCGGGAGTTCAATGAAAGCTCGGGTGGGCTGAAGGGAGGGTATTGATTACTCGACAGTATAGAGGGGTTTTGAGGACGAGGAATTCTTATGATTATTACCACTATCTTAATGGCAGGGCGCTAAAGTCCGTTTCAGGATTCCTTCCCATTATTGATCCTTTGGGAAGTGTCAAGATAACAAAACCATGTCGGAACCCCAACCATGTGACGAAAAAACCCCACCTCCCCAGACGAGAAATGGGGCCCGGGCATTCAGTTCATGGCACTCTCTGGCCAGGGTTATTTCTTGACCTTCTTCTGGCAACGTTTGAGGGCTTTTTTTGGAAGCCGGTTGCCCCTTGAAATAAGAAGGTTAATCAAACATGGCATTTTTACTTTGAGAAGGGGATGTTTCTAAATTTAACTTTGTTGATGTAATCACCACCCCTTGAATCGTCTACTGCTAGGTTGAGTGATGTTAGACCACTTGCTTCTGGTTTCACATCATCAAAAATGTATCTTACTGTTACGCGCTCCCCCTGACGAAGAGGCACTGAAACACATCCCTCCTCTTCCAATTGTTTTTCAAGAACCTGAATCTTCCTACAAAGTGCCTTTTTTTTAAGATTGTCCCATACCTTTGAGTACAGAAAAGCTTTTCCGCTACGATGGAATTTTCGACAGGTCCTTAGGACCTTGTCTACGTCATGGTTGGTAACCATCATATCGCAAATGACACTTCCCTCTGACCTCTTGCATCTTATGACTTCAAATGTCACCTTATTGACTACCACGCGATGCTCTGCCTTTGATGCTGCCTTCGGAGTCAGGGGCTCCCCCGATTTCGCTGACTCACTTGGCCTGGCCGTCTCTATGGCACTTCTAAGAAGCCCTTCTATTGACTTTGTCTTCTCAATATTGCAACTTGCACCCCCTATTAGCTTTGTAGTGGATGTATCCAAGATCTTGGCTGATATCCTTACAGTGTCCAAAAAAGGTGTAATGGTTCCCATGACCAGTGCATCAACACCTGCTATTTGGCCTATCTTTTTTGCCGTTTCAGGGTGTATCATGCCCGTCATGGAGAGCTTATGCTCTTGCGCAAGCACTTTCAGGTGGCTTCTGTCCACGATCTCAAATCCTTTGTTTGCTCGAGCCAGGGCTACCGACAACTCCTCGGCTATAAATCTTCCAAGTTCAGTAATGTGGCCTTGAAGGTCTGCAAAATCAAGGACTGCTATGGTTGTTTTGCCTGCTTCGCCCATATGCTCTGCCATGTCTACAGAAAGGCCTTTTATTTCCTTTTCATATGCCACTGAGAGAGGTACATCTCCGAGCCCTACCGCCAGCAACAAAAAGACCATGAGAAATGAACATTTAAGAATACTCTGTCTATCCATACTTCTCTGTCCCCCTTACATACTCTCGGTTGCCCTAACCCCACGATCCTGAAGTTTCGCATGACGTTACCACAAGGCGGTTTGGCGGGCAAGGACTTCAGAAGGGGTGATTTTCAGGCAGGGCAATAGCATGGCGCTGACAAAATCCAACAGCGGCTTGCGGCCGATAAGCCCGGCTTTTCTATGGCTGGATATTGTTCCGCGGTGCCGGTATCTTTAGGGAAGAGGCAGGGATAGAAGTTTTCTTTTGGGCGGTGTCGCAGACTGACAACAGAGTTTGGGAGAAAATAACACGACCGCGTTATGTAGATTTTCTGTCTCCACGTGAGGCCATGAAACCAACCAAAAGAGCCACCCCTATCAGTGCAAGACCCGCCGGGATAGTGATGAAATCAATTCCACATGCCTGCCACAAGAGCTGCAACAGTGACATTGAAAACCTCCAGTCATTTTTGCACATGATGTATAAGGACGAATGAATGCGAGCAGGAAAATCTGCAAGACTCATGCCGTTTTGAAAGAGATGAGAGGCGATATTTTCAAATTCTCAGCGATACAGACCTGTGCGGGGCATGAACTTCAACGGCGAGGGCATTCCCTGTCCCGACGTGTCGGGACTGCAGGGAGCTTCGATAATATCATGAATGCCCAAAAGAGACTGAGGAGCTGCAGCCGAAGAGTTTTTGTTCGCTATGTAAGCAAGAGGCATGGGTTTTACATAGCTGCAGCAATCCGTGTCCGGGAAGCAGCCCGGCCAGGATGCCCACCCAGAGAAGCCTCGAAACCAAGCAAGGCCGCTACCGTTGAGTGGGCAGCTGCGGGTCATGAAGAAGGAGTCTTGGAATCGAGGCTTTTTTTCAGCTAAGGGCACAAAAAAAGAACGCCCGTCCGTCAATCTCTTGTACCACAATGACAAAAAAAGGCAAGTCTGCAGGTTACTTTTTCAATTCCCTGGCGATGTATACACGAGGAAAACATTTACAATAATACGCATCCTCATAAGACACCGAGAACGGGCACGAGTAGGATTGTGTTTCCAGACACTCAGCAAATGATCCAAGTCCAATATCTCTTGCTTTGCAGGTAAACCCGACTCCCGGCTCGTGCCATTTAAAACCTGCGGGTAATTTTAGTCCATTTATGGCTCTTTCTATGACCAGCATATCTGCATCTTTCATCTTTGCCCCGCCTTGGTGGTGTCTGCGCACTGAGGTGAATTAAAGAAGATTTTATCGCAAACCTGATACCACAGTCTATGAGACGTAATACCTATTCAGCCATGGGACAAAATACCTATAATGTTTAGCATAGAAGGACACCCGAACAGCAAGCGGTGTAACGATAGGTTTGGATAAAATGCACCGGCACAAAAAAAGCCCCTCAGTAGCCGTGGTGGCTGAACTGAGAGGCTATGGAGAGGATAATGAAGGCTGAGTCTATCTTCCACAACCTTTGCACGATGACCGAAAAAACTGCTATTTCTTCAACTTCTTAGCGATGTGGACACGGAGGGGGCAACTGCAGAAATAGGAATCGCCAAAGGGAAATGCGAATATACAATCGAGGGGGTGTTCTTCCAAGCACTTTAGGAACGTTTCCATTCCGATATCTTCTGCCTGGCAGAGCTTCTCAAGCCCCTGCGTACAGCATTGGAAATCCTTCGGGCATTTTAGATCGCCTATGGTTTCCTTTAGCTTTCTCTCAAGGTCTTGTTCCATGGGTAACCACCTTGCATCCATCGAATATGCTACCATGTATCATAACCGCTGAAAAAAGCAAAGGCGTGGCTTGGACAAAAAAGCCCTCTGGCGCGTTTTGATCCCATGAGTCACCATATTGACCGTTCATTGGGCTGGACCCTATATATTGTTTGACATGCTGGGTGCTCTTACCTAAGGTTCGCATTTCGCAAGGCAACCTTTCTTCATTGAAGCTCCCTGCAGTTCCAAAAAAATCCCCACATATCAGGGCCGGGAATGCGCTGGCTGTAGGAGTTCAGGGAGGTTGATTGGCTTTAACACAGGAAATGACGAAACGGAACATGCGTAACCCACTTGACAAGAATGCTGACAACCCAAATGAGATGACAATTGCAGGGGCAGATCCGGCTGATCCCGGCCCAAGGGGAGTGCTGGCAAAGTTTCTTAAGGCATGTGTCACCCCAGAAACGAGGAGACTGCACGGGCCCTGTTGGCTGTGAGCAGCCTTGACGGATTCGACGTAGAATATATTACTAGTGATCTACAGAAAGCAGCGCTAGGAGAGTCTCAATCCGAAGGCGCGGTGATCGTCATTCCAACAATTTTCTCAGATGAACAAGGGGACGAGGAAATTCCAATCGTTATGGCAGAGGAGCAAGATACCTGGAGGGTAGACTACAGCGAAACCGTAAAGCGTTTAATGGGCGGTATCAGTCTTGAAGACGTGCTCAAGCAGATGAAAGAAGCGATAGAAGACGCGAAAAATGGGTGAACGGGATCGGCTATCGAAAATTTCTACAATACCCTGCCTCCCTATATGCTTCTTGACCCATGGGCAGCTTTTTTTTCATGTGCGCACAGTGACCCCATTGAAATCTACACGGGTTTCTCGGATAGTCGGGGATAGCGATACAATAAGAAGCAGGTCAGGAAGATTCTTTGCAGTGCCGACAGGTCGACCCGGACCTGCCCCGGCGGGATTGTCGGTGAAGAGGTTGATCATTTCACGCCCGGCAAGTAGGCCGGTCAAAGGATTGGCCGGGTATTTCCGTTACATTCAGGACTTTGAAGCGCTAACAGCATTCGATGTGCTACGTTTTAAAACACAAGGTTTCCCGAATGTGAAGGATGCCGGCGGGGGTTTTGGGATGACGAGCATGAAAGAGCGAACCAAACTTTCTGGCAGGCCATTTTCAGTCGAATCTATGAAAGGAGCAGACGCCACGAACCGGGCGTCACGATTGCACCGGCGTGAACGAACTATTTCGCAATCAGGCCTTTTTCCATGGCTAAGGCCGTCAGTGCAGAGGCATTGTGGAGGTCCAACTTTTGCATGAGATTGGCTCGGTGCTTCTCTACAGTTTTGACACTGACACAGAGGTAGTCGGCAATTTCCCTGTTCTTATAGCCCTCGGCAATTAACTTCATGACCTGTCGCTCTCGGCGGGTGAGCGTGTCCCATGAGGAAACAGGTTTTTCACGCTTTCTCCCTTCCAAATACCCCTGTATGATCCTTTCTGAAATACCGGGACTGAGATAGCGCTTGCCGTCTAAAACAGTCTGGATCGCCATCATCAATTCAGGGTGGGAGGCGTCCTTTAAGACATATCCGTCTGCGCCGGCCTCAAGAGCGGCAATGACGTATTCCTCGGCCTTGTGAACTGTCAAAGCCACGACCTTTGTCTCTGGACATCGGTTCTTGACCTCTCGGATAGCGTCTACACCATTGATTCTGGGCATCGACAGATCCACAAGGAGAAGGTCTGGTGTAAGTTTTTCAACGCACTGGATCGCATCTTTCCCATCTGCGGCCTCCGCAACTACTTCAAGATCTGGGTCCGATGATACCAGAGCCCGCAATCCTTCTCTGAGAATCGTGTAATCTTCAGCTATAACAATGCGCCTTTTCTTCGTCATTATCCCATTTCACGACAGAGGAAGTGTGTTCACAAAAAAATGGCCAACAGGCTCGGTTAAAAAATACTGTCTAATCTGACCATAAATACAGTGTATACCCCATTTACCACGTTCGTTTGGTTAGGTAAACAATAATCAACAATTCGATTGAAACTCGGTCCCAAGGCATTCGGACGAAGGGCGACGAACCGGGACCGGGGATGGGCTCGCTGGTAGGGTTCGGGAGGCGTTTATGTCCACACCGACAGTATGGCTTTTGGAGGAAATAGGAATGTTTAAAACATTAATCGTGGAAGACAATGATACGTTCAGGCAGTCACTTAAAGCCACGTTGGGAACGGAGTTTCCCCTTATGGTCATTGATGAGGCGGCGGAGGGAAGCGAGGCCATGCAGAAGATCACAACCCTTCGGCCTAACCTCATCTTTATGGACATTAAGTTGCCTGGGGAAAACGGCCTCGACCTGACAAAGAAAATTAAGGCAGCGGATCCCAACATCCTCATTATCATCCTTACGAGTTATGACTTGCCGGAATATCGAGAGGCTGCGCAGCAGTATGGTGCCGACCATTTCATTTCAAAAGGTTCATCTACCAGGGAAGAGATTTTGGAATTGGTTCGATCGATTTTGTCAGACCGAAGGCTCGATTAGCACAGTCCAGAAAGGGGGAGACACCGTGGCAAACGTTCTGATTGTAGATGACCAACCGTGTATTCGAGCACTCCTGTCAGAAGAACTCATTTCTGAGGGGTACAAAGTCACCAGTGCAGGTAGTTGCGACTCACTTATGGGACACCTCAGATCTTCAAACTTTGATTTGGTGCTGCTCGATCTGTATCTGGACGGCCGCGACGGTTTTGAGCTGCTCAGCACGATCAAGCAGGAATGCCCTGCTCTGCCGGTCCTTGTCGTAACCGCTTATGACAGCTTCGCAGAAGACCCAAGGCTGTCTGAGGCCGCGGGCTATTTTGTGAAGAGCACGGACCTTGACCCACTCAAAGAAAAAATAGCCGATGTTCTCCAGAGGAAAGAGTTCCGTCAGGCCAAGGTAGAGGACAGGCCACCCATGCGGCTCGTGAGCTGGGCCGGCGCACCCCAGACATAACAAAAGCATGCAGGGTCTTACCCCATGCGTTCTGATAAGGAGGTCTTAATGGAAAGGAAACCTAAACCCGTACTAAAGTCAGGTAATAAGAACATTTGTTGCCCTTTCTACGGGGATTGCCTCGACCAAGCTGCCAAACGTCACTGGCAATCTTGGGATTGCTCTGAATGCCCGCATAAAGGGAAAAAGCAACCAATAAGAGCAGATCAAATCACTGATGGATTCAGCCTGTATTGTGAATTGCCGTCAGGGATCTCCCGCCACATCCGGGAAAGCCGAAGTGCCTTGTAAATGCGGGCAAGACTTTGTGACCGATGGAATGATTGATGCAGCGTGCCTGAGTACTCCGGCCCACCCTATTTCAATCTCGCCATCCGCAGCCCACGAGGCCGAGAAGAAAACATTGAGATTGTGGGTATATCAACAACCATTTCGCCTCTGCGGGTTAGGGGTGCAAAAGGGAAATCCGTAGAGCCAAGTCGGCTCAAATAGAAAGCTGCCAGTTTTTTGAATGCCTCCTTGACAAAGTGACCGGTGAAGTGAATATTTACAATGATAACAGTTACTATTACCATTAAGTGGGAGAGGCAGTGCATTGTCACATACGGCATTTAGAATTACCCCCCAGCGAGAAGTGATCATAGAATTGCTCAGAAAGGCGGATTCTCATCTGACTGCGGACGAGATTTATGAAATGGTGCGTGCCCGTCTGCCCCGTATTAGCCTTGGGACCGTGTACCGAAACCTCGAGATTCTGTCGCGGTTGGGGATGATTCAGAAGTTGGAAGTTGGGGGCGCGCAAAAGCGGTTCGACGCCAAAACAAAGAAGCACTATCATCTCCGCTGTTTGAGCTGTGGTCGTATAGACGACGCACCGATCAAAGTAAAAACCACCCTGGAAACGTCCTTGGAAGGCCTGACCGAGTATGAAATCATCGGGCATCAGTTGGAATTTATTGGCTTTTGCTTCAAGTGCAGGAAGAGGCCTTGAATCCGGACACCGAGGGGCACGCAAAATGAGCCCCGCAAGGAAAAATAGGAGGTGCGAAGATGGCAGATAGACTCCAAGTGTTCAAATGCGAGGTGTGCGGGCACATTGTAGAAGTCCTGCATGAGGGTCAGGGCGAGCTTGTATGTTGCAACCAACCCATGAGGCTCCTTGTGGAAGGATCCGTTGATGCTGCACAGGAGAAACATGTGCCCGTGACAGAAAAGACCGTAGGCAGCATCAAGGTACAGGTTGGCAGTGTTCCCCATCCAATGGAGGAGAAACACTACATTGAATGGATCGAAATTATTGCAGACGGAAAGGCATACCGCCAGTTCTTAAAGCCTGAAGAGGCACCTGAAGCTAAGTTCAATATCGACGCAGACCAAGTTACAGCGCGTGAGTACTGCAACCTTCATGGATTGTGGAAAGGGTAGGACCAAGGAATAGGCAGGCGGAACCTCACGGTGGCCGATATGCAGTGCAAGCAAGGCATCCGTATGTCTGCTAGTTGGGCCCGGTGTTGTATGGGACACAGGAACCTTCAACATGGAGAGTTTTACATGAAATACAGCCCCTTGTTAACCGTCTTTGTGCTGATACTCTCGACGCAAATCGCCATTGGAGCGATCACCCGCATGAGTGAAGACACCAAGGAATGCATTCAGTGCCATAGTTCAGTGCACCCTGGCATCGTGGCCGACTGGGAGAAGAGCCGGATGGCCAGAGTCACACCAATGGCCGCAAGGAGCATGATCTTGAAGAAACGGCGGGTCTCCTTTGAGGAAGTCCCAAGCAGGTTGGGCCGTGTCATTGTCGGCTGTGCCGAGTGTCACACCATCAATGCCGAGAAACACCAGGACACGTTTCAGCACCATGGCTACCCGGTCCATGTGGTGGTGACCCCTGAGGATTGTGCCACCTGTCATCCCGTCGAGGTTCGCCAGTATGCCAAGAATTTGATGTCTAACGCCCACGGAAATTTGAAGAACAATCCAGTTTACAGTGACCTAGTTGCTTCGGCGAATGGCATGCAGTCCTATTCAGGCCTGAAGGTATCGCAGATGGCACCTGATGAACAAACCACTGCAGACTCCTGTTTTCATTGCCATGGCACGGTTATCGAGGTCAAGGGTACGGAGAGCAGAGCTACGGCGAAGGGAGAAATGACGTTACCAATCCTTTCCGGCTGGCCAAATCAGGGGGTTGGGCGGATCAATCCTGATGGGAGCAAGGGATCCTGTACGGCGTGTCACACACGGCATCAGTTTTCTATTGAAATGGCCAGAAAGCCATATACCTGTTCGGAGTGTCACAAGGGTCCTGATGTGCCGGCATACAAAGTCTATTCGGTCAGCAAACATGGAAACCTTCAGTCAGCGCTTGCCAAGAAATGGAATTTTAACGCCGTCCCCTGGGCTGTGGGAAAAGATTTCACGGGGCCTACCTGCGCGACCTGCCACGTCAGCCTTGTGGTCTCTCAAGACGGTGACGTGGTGGCCGAGCGAACCCACCAGATGAACGATCGTCTCTCTTGGAGAATATTTGGGTTGATCTATGCACACGCACACCCGGAATCCCCGGATACCACTATAATCAAAAACAAGGCCGGATTGCCTTTGCCAACTGAACTAACCGGAGAACCGGTTGCTAAATACCTGATTGACGCAAAGGAACAAGACCAGAGGCGAAAGACCATGCAAAAGGTTTGCCTTGCCTGCCACAGCACGGGGTGGGTGGATGGTC
Organism: Desulfobacteria bacterium; assembly: GCA_041547605.1. GTDB lineage: Bacteria > Desulfobacterota > Desulfobacteria > Desulfobacterales. Next base: position 8,157 of record JBFEUB010000055.1, on the reverse strand, counting down.
ATTATGCACGATTCGAAAATACCGTCAAGACGACCAATGCGGCGACCTTGACCGCGACAAAGATCCTCGTTTCTGCCTGGGAGAGGGGAGCGGCCAAAGGGTTGCCCCAGGTGGACAGTATCTTCAACGAGGCGATTGAGAAGAAGTGGGTTGAGCAGTGGCTCTTCTTTGCCAATTCCACCAGGTATGCCTCTGCCATGGCAGGGGCCGACTATGGCTCATTTGCCAACGGTCGATGGTTCATGTCTAAGAACATCCAAGAAATGGCGGACTGGTTGGAGTTTAAGCTAAAGCAGAAGGAGTAGTTATGCAGGCAAACGCCGAATCAGCCACTGAAACCCCGAACCGCGGGCAAGAGGTCATGAGGAGCAGGTTAATTTGTCGAACGATGGTCATCGCCGTGTTTTTCCTGATGTTGCATTTTGGTAGTGTTTTGGCCGCACCGGGGCAACAAAAAGGGGGGGGACTCCCGGATATAGACCTGCCTGTACCTGAAGACGCAACGCACAAAAGCTACCTGGGCCTTTCGGGCGAGGGTGTATTTCAAATACCGCAGATCAAGGCGGAGGTCGTGATTATTGAAATCTTCAGTATGTACTGACCCCATTGTCAACGCGAGGCGTTCCGGGTGAACGAGCTGTATGAAATCATAGAGAAAAGCCCTAAGGTGAAAGGCAGGGTTAAACTCATTGGAATAGGAATAGGCAACAGCGCGTTTGAAGTTGACGTATTTCGCAACAAATACCATATCCCATTTCCCCTGTTCCCAGACGGAGATTTCTCTATTCATAAGCGTATCGGCGAGGTAAGAACGCCGTACTTCATGGGCGTCAAGATCAAGAATGACGGCACGCATGAGGTCTTTTATTCAAAGCTGGGTGGCTTCAGGAAGGCGAGTGATTTCTTGCAGCTGATGCTGAAATCGTCTGGATTAAGGTAGGTGTATCCATGAGAAAAAAGAAGAATTACTTGTTGATATTGACGCTCATGGCACTTTTTTGTTTGAGCCCCAGTGCCCACGGTGGCCCCTATGGCGGTTCAGAAGCATTCAAAGGCAACATTTATAATCCGGGCTTACTCAAGCCTACAGACAGTGTTTTGAAGGTAACGGTGGGAGACCGTGCCCCTGACTTTACGCTTCCGGCTGTTTCAGGGGAAAGGGTTTCACTGAGCCACTACCTGGGGAAAATGAATGTGGTTCTCTCCTTTGTCCCGGCGGCATGGACGCCCGTTTGTTCGGATCAGTGGCCCGGATACAATATTGTGAAGAACATTTTTGACGCGTACGACGCAGTCCTTCTGGGCATCACGGTTGACAACATTCCCACACTGTATGCATGGACCAATCAAATGGTTGCAGGTGGCGGCAAGCTATGGTTCCCAGTACTGTCGGACTTCTGGCCCCACGGTGCAGTGGCCGACAAATACGGGGTGTTGCGGTCAGATGGAGTTTCAGAAAGGGCACTCTTCGTGATCGATAAAAAGGGGATGATTCGTTATATCGACGTGCACGACATTAACGAAAGGCCCCCCCTCGAAGTGCTCGTTAAAACCTTGCAGGGGCTTAAGGAGGCTGGCCGGTCGAAGTAAGAAAAACCGCGTCTGTCCGGCCTCCAATTGGTTTGTGGCCGATGATGATATGGGCATTACTTCCCGTCCACACCACGAAAGATAGCATGGCTTTTGAATGATCACTCCCGAGGGAAAAAGGTCCACGACAAAATACACCATAAGGGCAAAGTGCCCTCAATGCGGTTATGCTGATGTCACTTTTGTGGGTCCGGCAAGCTTGCAAGAGAGGTTTTTCAGAAACAACAAAGCGATTGATATTCTCTGCCCCATTTGCGGCACCAAGCACGAGGGGAAATTGGACCAAGCGGAGAAGGTTGAGTAAGGAGAGCATAATCGATTTGAGGCCACCGAGAGGGTTTTAGTTGGGATGACTGAAAGCAGGAAGAGGTGAGGTATGACGTGTGAAGAGAGGGAATATTTTAGCGCACTTTATGACGTCGCCCGGGTTATCAACGCGTCTTTGGATCCATGTCGGGTCTTAGAAGAAATTGTCAAGACGATCACCAAGGCTATGGATGTCAAGGCATGCTCGCTTCGACTTCTGGATGCCCGAAGGAACCAGCTTCTTTTTGGAGCAGTCTGCGGACTGTCCGCAGGTTGTATGTGTGAAGGTCCTATTTCAGTCCAAGAGAGTGGGATCGACCAGGAGGTGCTCAAAGGTAACATCGTCCACCTTAAGGACGTGCGGACTGACACCGATCTCAAGGGCCGGGCCAACTCAGAGGGGGTTGAGTCCGTACTTGCCGTTCCGCTGATGGTGGAGGACAAGGTGACAGGAGTCTTGAAATTATACGCTGCCAGGACCCTTGAATTGGGCAAGCAGGATATGAAGTTCATAGAAGCGGTTGCGAACTTAAGTGCTATTGCCTTGAAAAACGCCAAGCTCCACCGGGCATTACAAATGGACTATGACCTTTTGATCGCCCATAAGTACCGCCTGGACGATAATTAGTTATAGTATTGTGCCTGACAACTTAGTGCAAAAAGTATGTGTTTGCCATCAACCCATTTTCGTTGCTCCGTGACCATTTTCGGGGCGTCAGCTTCGTTCCGCTAAATCATGCACACAGTGCCTCTTTTCAAGCCGTCAGGCGCAACCGGAGCGCTACAACTCGGGCCTAAGGCCCTCAAACAGCCTATGCTTTCTTACGCTACACTCAACTGACGCCTCATAGCGCAGAGCTTCACTCCGTGCCCGAAAATGCTCAATGTTGCTCGGAAAAGGCTTTCGGCAGGTGTTATAGAGTAGTTAAAGTTATTTTAGAAACGAGACATTGGGAGGAATCATGGTTCGCCTCGGTATTAACGGTTTCGGCCGTATTGGCCGCCAGATTTTGAAAGCAGCCTTGGAAAGGCATCCTAAAACCCTCCAGGTCGTGGCTATCAACGATCTTTTTGACGTGGAGACCAACACCCACCTGCTAAAGTATGATTCTAATTACGGTCGTTTCAACGGAACCGTGGAGGTGAAGAAGGATGGCTTTGCCATAAACGGACGACCCATCAAAAACTATGCCGTGCGGGATCCCGCAGAGATTCCGTGGGATGATGTGGGTGTGGATATCGTTTGCGAAAGCACCGGTCTCTTTAGAACCGGGCCCCAGGCATCGGCCCACCTCGCAGCCGGTGCCAAGAAGGTCATCATCACTGCGCCAGCTAAGGAGGAGGACCTGACCGTGGTTATGGGGGTTAATCACCGGGCCTATCGCCCGAGACAACACCACATCATCTCTAACGCCTCCTGCACCACGAACTGCCTGGCACCACCGGCTTCCGTAGTTCACCAGGCCTTCGGCATCAAAAAGGCCTTGATGACCACCGTGCACGCTTACACCACGGACCAGCGCATCCTGGACCTCTCTCACAAGGACCTGCGGCGGGCACGGGCGGCCGGTTTGAATATCATTCCCACTACCACCGGGGCGGCCCGCGCTGTGGCTCTGGTGGTACCCGACCTGGCGGGCCGATTTGACGGGTACGCATTACGGGTGCCCACCCCGACCGTGTCCGTGGTAGATTTTGTGGCTACCTTGGAGAAACAGACCGATACCAAGAAGTTGCAGGCCGTTTTGAAGAGGGCAGCAAAGACCTCGCTGAAAGGGATCATGGCCTGTGAAGAAGAACGGCTGGTGTCCGTTGATTTCAAGGGCAACCCACATTCCTCCATCATAGACATGGAGTTCACGCAGGTCCTGCAAGGTAATATGGCCAAGGTCGTGGCCTGGTACGACAACGAGTGGGGCTACTCTTGCCGGGTGGCCGACCTGGCAAACTTTATGGCTTCCAAAGGCCTCTGAGCCAGAACTTGGCTTTGCCTGAAATAGGAGGGTTGGGGTCTCTTGTATGAATCGGAGTAAGCTGAACTGCCGGTATAGGGTCGGGAGGTTATAATGACCACACCACAACATTGTCCTGGTTTTCAACAATTTAAGCATTTGCAGTCCTTCGTATGTCAATGTCCCAACTGCGGAAAGGAAAAAGAGATATTTTCGGACGAGTTTGACAGAAGGCATACCTGTAAAGGGTGCGGCAAAGAGATTGACTTCACGCAGTGCACATTGGATAGCCAGGCATAAAAGAGGTCGTATGTATGCAGCTGATGCAAAAACAGGAAAGACTGCAAATCGTTTGAAGGGCGAAAAGAGCCCCTACCTTCTCCAGCATTCAGAAAATCCTGTGGACTGGTATCCCTGGGGTGAAGAGGCATTCGGGAAAGCAAGGGAGGAAGACAAACCCATCTTCCTTTCCATCGGCTATGCCACGTGTCACTGGTGCCATGTGATGGCGCATGAGTCGTTTGAAGACAAGGAAGTTGCCCGGCTTCTGAACAGATATTACGTCGCCATAAAGGTAGACCGTGAAGAACGTCCTGACGTGGACAAGATTTACATGCATGTCTGCCAGGCCTTGACAGGGCACGGCGGATGGCCCTTATCGATATTCATGACACCCCAGGGAAAGCCCTTCTTTGCGGGTACCTATTTCCCCAGGTCCGGGAGAATGGGGGTGCCCGGATTTGTCGATATCCTGGAGCAAATTGCCGCCATGTGGCAAAACGACCGAGCAAATATTCTCAAATCGAGCGAGGCGATTACAGCCGCTATTCAGCCCGTAACAGATTCGGATGCATCGGTTCATGCCCTGAGTGAAGAAACTTTAAAAAAGGGGTACGCACAGCTCGCACGCATCTTTGATCCGAGCTGGGGGGGATTTGGCGCTTCGCCGAAATTTCCAACGCCCCACCACCTGACGTTTCTTTTAAGATGGCACAATCGGAGCCGTGATCCAAGAGCCTTCGAAATGGTGGAAAAGACCCTGCAGGCCATGAGAAGTGGAGGCCTCTTCGACCAGATCGGTTACGGATTTCATCGCTATTCGGTGGATGAAAAATGGCTGGTTCCTCATTTTGAAAAGATGCTTTACGATCAGGCATTGCTGGCCCTGGCTTACACCGAGGCGTATCAGGCAACAGGAAAGGCCGAATTCGCCCAAACAGCCCGGGAGATATTTACCTATGTCTTGCGGGATATGACGGCACCTGACGGCGGATTCTATTCCGCGGAAGATGCGGACAGTGAGGGCAAGGAGGGTCTCTTTTACGTGTGGACCCCTCGGGAGGTCAAGAAATATTTGGGAGAAGAGACGGGTGGCCTCTTTTGCCACTTTTATGGCATTACCGAGGAGGGTAACTTTGAAGAAGGCCGAAGCATCCTCCACGTGCGTGCGTCTCTTCGGACCTTCGCAGAAAAAAAGGGCATGGACCCGACGAGACTCGAAACGGTCTTGAAAGACGCCCGGGAGAGACTCTTGGATGTCCGCAAGAAGCGGGTTCCCCCCCTCAAAGACGATAAGATTCTAACCTCCTGGAACGGTCTCATGATCGTGGCGTTAGCAAAAGGATGCCAAGTCCTCGGGGATCAAGGTTATGCGGTTGAAGCCCAAAGGGCCGTTGGCTTCATATTAAAAAATCTTAGGACAGCCGATGGCAGGCTTCTTCGCCGCTACCGGAAGGGAGAGGCAGCCTATCCAGGTTACCTGGATGACTATGCTTTTTTGGTGTGGGGTCTGATCGAGTTATATGAGGCGACCTTTGAGGTTGTTTATCTTGAGGAGGCCATTTCCCTGAATGAGGCGATGATACACATCTTCTGGGACGCGCAGGGTGGCGGGCTCTTTTTCACGGGAAAAGGAAACGAGCGGCTCATCACGCAAAGCAAAGAAATCTATGATGGCGCCCTCCCCTCGGGCAATTCTGTGGCTGCCCTTAACTTCTTACGAATCAGCCGCATGACCGGAAATGTCGATTTAGAGGAGAAGGCTGAACAACTGACCCGGGCCTTTTCCAAACAGGTCCTGGAGCAGCCTATGGCGTATACACAAATGTTGATTGCCTTGGATTTCATGATCGGCCCGAGCCGTGAAATTGTTATTGCCGGAGACCCTGCTTCCGAAACCACACAGGCGATGGTCAACGCCGTTCGCAGAAAGTTCCTTCCTAATAAGGTCTTGCTGCTTCGGCCTGAGGGATCCGCAGGCAAGACACTCGTTTCCTTGTCCCCTTTTGTGGAAGCCATGCGCCCTGTCAATGAGCAACCCACGGTATATGTGTGCGAGCAGTATGCGTGCAAAACACCCCTGAACAGCGTGAGACAATTGGAGTCGGCCCTTCATTGATTCTACCTGAGACGAAACTGATATTCAGCTTGACACAGGTGATTAACGGTTCGAGTATATACAGGGCCCTTGTATTGGAGCTGTGATCACTTGTCACCCTGATGCTGTCTGATCAGCGTGAGAAAGGAGAAACAGACCATGAGTAAAACAGACCAGAATTTGTTAGAAGCTTTTGCTGGAGAGTCTCAAGCAAATCGGAGATATCTTGCCTTTGCCAAGCAGGCAGAAAAGGAGGGTTATATGCAGGTGGCCAAACTGTTCAGGGCGGCAGCCGAGGCTGAGACGGTGCATGCGCATGCCCACCTGCGGGCCCTTGGTCAGGTGAAAAGTACAGCCGAGAATCTGAGAGAAGCCATCGCGGGCGAAACTCACGAATTCAAGAGTATGTACCCGGCCATGATAGAAGCAGCCAAAGAAGAAGGCATCAAGGCGGCAGAACGCAGCTTTGCGCATGCTAACGCGGTTGAGCAGGTCCATGCAAAACTTTACGAGAAAGCCCTAGACAACTTGGAGGGTCTCGAAGAAACCGACTACCATGTTTGCTCTGTATGTGGCTATACCTGCGAAGGTGAGCCGCCGGACAAATGCCCGGTCTGTGGTGCTAAGCCGAAGGCGTTCTTTAAGGTAGATTGACGGAGAGGCAGCCATATCGCTCTGTGATGAGCCCATGTGCCAGTGCGGGAGCATAGCGAGACGGGTGGTGAGAATCGGCTCTGAGAACGAATTTTGATTTACATGAATTGGCGAAAGGGGTTTGAAGATGGAAAAACAAGCGTTGATTGACATGCTGAACAGGGATCTTGCCGATGAGCATGCGGCGACTATACGGTATCTGGTCCACGGGTGGATGGAAGGGGAAGGTACGCCTTTAGGCTCGAGCCTTATTTCCATCTCCAGGGAGGAGATGTGGCACATGCACTGGCTCGGAATGATTATAGGCCAATTGGGGGGTGAGCCGAACTTCACCCCTGCTCCGTACCCCCATGACCCCACCAGCCGGGCCACGATTCTCAAGTCCTATGTGACGTATGAGGAAAAGTTGATCCCTCATTACAACGAAGAAGCCAACAAGGTGGAGGATCCCCACATCAGACGGGTCCTCCAGAGAGAAGCCTGGGAATCGGCTATCCATGCAAGAAAGTTTCAGAGAAAACTCGGTAAACTAAGCCCGGAAGAAGCTGCAGGTGTCCCTGGGGCAGAAAGCGAATTGCCCCAGGACCTGCTGGATAAGCTGCAGGCAGAGGTCACAAGAAAATATAATGAAATGTTGCAGCACATCCGCACCTCATGGCTCTTCCAACGCGATGACAACATGGGGTGGAAGCTTATGGACCAAGCCATGGAAAAGATGAAACAGCTTGCCCACTTTGCCGAAGGTATCGCAGAGGATGGCATTCCTCCCAAGTTCACACCCGGCGACTTAGACAAAAGTCGTACCATTGGCGTAGCCCTGAAGAAGGCGTTGGAAGATGTCCGGGCGGCCAGGGAGCGTCACGTAAAGCTCGGAGAGGATACGGAAGTCAAGAAGCATTCAGGGCTTGTCATCAATCTCGATCTAGCCGTCCGACAGGAGCAATATCAAGGCGAACAACTCGAGGACTGGGGTAAAGAGAGGTAGATAAGGAGAAAAACCATGTTGCAGATTGAGGACTTGCAGGTCAAGGTTGGCGATAAGGAGATCTTGAAACATATCGATCTAGAAATTCGCCCGGGTGAAACCCATATCTTGTTCGGCCCGAACGGCTCCGGAAAAACATCTTTGCTGATGACTATTATCGGTTACCCCCAGTACATGGTCACCGGAGGAAAGATCGTTTTCAAAGGAGAAGACATAACCCATATGCCTATCAACGAACGGGCCAAGCTTGGCATCGGTGTGTCTTACCAGCGTCCCCCGACCATTCATGGGGT
>JBFEUB010000054.1:0-17747 GCA_041547605.1 Desulfobacteria bacterium | reverse complement strand
TGACAGCCCATGCCATGAAGGGAGACCGGGAAAGATGCCTTGCCGCAGGCATGGACAGCTATATATCCAAGCCGATCAGGGCGGAGGACCTTTTTTCAGTTATTGAGAAGTTGACCAATGGAGCAGGTGAGAAAAAGGAGCAGGACGGCTCTGCTTTACAGGACGATACACCCCTTGCCGTGGACATACTCGATTTATCCAAGGCCATGAGCGTCGTTGATGGAGATAGGGAGCTATTTGAAGAGGTTGCCAACCTGTTCTTAGAAGACGCCGCTGACAAAATTGCCAAGCTCCGGGAAGGGGTGGTCAAAGGCGATGCCAGTGCTGTTCAGCAAACCGCTCATACCCTCAGAGGTTCTGTAGGCTATTTTGGTGCCAAGCGTGCATTTGATGCAGTCTCCCGACTAGAACTCATAGGCAAAAATGGAACATGGATAGAAGCTGAGGCAGCGCAATTAGCACTCGAAAAAGAGTTTAAGGCCCTAAAGACCGCCATGAGACGCGCTTTAGCGGCCTAAGTGCCGGTGTCTGAAGCCACACCCCCCCTCAATCCGATAACATCTCCCTTACGCTTTGCTGCAAGCTTTTACAATCTAGAATTGCGGTGGATAGTGTCTCGTCTTCTGAAATAACTTTAATGACTATAATGCCAGCTGAAAGCCTTTTCCGAGCGACATTGAGCTTTTTCGGAGCCGGACTTCAGCTGAGTGCAGCGTTAAGAATCATAAACTTTTGAGGGCTTTTAGGCCCAAGTTTTAGCGCTCCGGTTGCGCCTGACGGCTTGAACAGAAGCACTGCGTGCATGATTTAGCGGAGCGAAGTTGATGTCCCGAAAATGCTCACGGAGCAAGGAAAATGGCTTTTTGGCGATTCCATATTCTTGGAACAAACTCCTGGGACACGACACTAGAAGCCATTTCAAAACCTCATTGCGAGCCCATTGTTGGCCATTTTGCTAACAAGTTCTTTGCGAAACGAAGCGTAAAAAGCGTCATTATTGTAGGGCCTTAGCTCGAGTTTAGCGCACAACTTCACTTCGTGCCCAATTTTAGTGGAGCGAGCTTAGAACTTGTCAAAATGGCCAAACCGGCGAGAAAAGAAGTTTTGAAATCACTTCTATTTTAACACCTCCAGCTTGTCATATAGCCATTGCTGCCCCCAAAAATATGCCCCAGGAATTTTGTAAGCTTTCGACAATGCGCCTAACAAAGAGCCCAGGATCTCGGTTTGAAGCAGGCGTTTCATGGCGTCCAGCATTTTCAGTACCTCGGAAGGGCAGGGGCTTCTTCCTCGGCTCTGTTTTTGATAACTGCATCCTCACAGCCATGCGTTATAGCTTCTCCGCGGTTCTCATATACCTGGTGCCCGCCCAAATTTCGTCAGTCGATACGGTTTTGGTTTGCGTTGGTATCTTCCCCACACAAAATTAGTGTTCCCCCCGCATGAAATCAGGGTTCTCCCCTATGGAATCTTCGCTAACACTTCTGATAGAATCATTGGTAAGTTCCGAATGATCTCAGTACACAAAGGGGGTCATACATGGGAAAAGCACCTATGCAACAGACGGTAGAAGCCATGCCCGGCCTTAAACTCCTGACAGAATGTGAACGCTACAAGCCAGGAGTCGGTTTTACCTGTAAGGCAATGGATATTGGACTTGAGTCGTTTGTTCAGTGTTTGGAAAAAAGTTCGCGTTGGTGCCCGTTCTCGGTGCCTTATGGTCATTCCAATTTCTGTAAATCTCCCGCGCGTGTCTATGTCGCGAAGGAATTGAAGAGGTAAGTTACAGGATCGTAAGGATTTGTCTATCTGAAGTCATATACCAAAAGAGAGGTCTGAGGTCAGTAACGAAAAGTCTTTTACCAAAGACAAAGACGAAAAAACTCCCAGGACATATTAACACAACCAACTGGCCTCAGATTTCCCCACATAAAGGCCATAGGTTCTCCCTATACCCCCTCTTCTTAAGAACAGCCAAAAAGAGAACCATGTGGCCTTTTGTTTTACCCTATCTCCTCGTGCATCTCATTGCCCAAGATTGACTCCCTCTTTCTGTTTGCATTACCCCGGGACTTTACCTGCAAGAAATCGGTGTTTCTCCCAGAATCAATTAGTATTTTTCTGTATAGAGCATGCCGCCAAATGTCCGATAAAATAATTGAGGTTAGCTGATATAAATAATCTTAGTGCGCATACACAATGCCAAAGGGGGTCCAGGATGGAACCAGCGTATGTGCAAAAAGTAGAAAAGACCATAAATGGACTAAATTTGCCCCAGGATTTTGAATGGTACAAGCCGGGATTCGGGTTCACCTGTAAAGCAAGGGATATTGGACTCGAATCATATGTTAATTGTCTCGAGATACATTCGTACATGTGCCCATTCTCGGTATTTTACGGTTATTCGAATTACTGTAGCTGTCCCGCTCGTGTCCATGTGGTTAAAGAATTACAAAAGTAATTTGGAATAACCTACGGACTGCCTGTGCAAGGTTGTATCTCTATATTTTCTCTCTGCCCACAAAAGGGCTTATGAGAAAGAATGCCTCGGATCATGGATTGACCTTAACACGAATAATGCTCTAGGTTCTTGCCCTCCGGCTATGAGACAGTTTTGCTTCATGGAAGGGCCTGGGAACATGGAGGAATAACATCTTATGAACCAACGTTGCTTCATATGTGGACAGAAAGGAGCTGTTCTTCTGGACTTTGCATCTGGAGAGTGGTTCTGTTTATGCTGCTTCGACCAAGTGAATGAGATTTATGAAGAACATTATGTGCATGGTAAAATGGCAAATAGAACGTGTTCTAACTGGATAAGGGCTGTACTCGATATCAAAGAATGTTTCAAACACTCTGTGGCGATACACTGATCCAATTCCACTCTGGCTGCATTAGAATGACTTCTTTACTCCTAACGTAGACCGTCCCAAAAACTGAACACCCATAACATCTTTACTACACCTGGATTCAAAACCTCTCTTCTCGCTGGTTTGTCCATTCTGATCCCGACAACGTCGGGAAAAGCCCGCTTCGCTGAAATTTGAGATGGCAGCTGAGTGACGCGTCGAGAATCACAAACTGTTGAGGGCCTTAGGCCCGAGTTTTAGCGCTCCGGTTGCGCCTGACGGCTTGAACGGAACCACTGTGTGCATGATTTAGCGGAGCGAAGTTGATGTCCCGAAAATGCTCACGGAGCAAGGAAAATGGCTTTTTGGCGATTCCATATTCTTGGAACAAACTCCTGGGACACAGCACTAGTATTGATGGCGTATATTCAAAGAAAGCAAGACCTTATTTGTTGTCCAAAGTAGTAATGCAAAGACCTCGTCCCAAAGCATAGTTGGAAATGGAGCTATTGCTGCTGCTGATGAGAAACATCGCATCACTGGCCTCAGGGCTCACGATGCTATTGTTGCTGCTTGCAGGCTGTACGACGGTCGGACCGGATTACGTTGTTCCTGAAATGTCAGCCCCCCCCCAGTGGGCCGCTGAGATGGGGGACGGTCTGACGGCCGAGCACACAGACTTGCAAGCACTGGCCAGTTGGTGGGCCACCCTAAATGATCCCATATTGCCGAACTTAGTTGAGCGCGCGATTGAGGGCAATCTGGATCTGGGCCAAGCAAGGGCTCGCGTTCGGGAGGCGCGTGCCCGCCGCAGTATCAGCGGGGCCGCGCGTTTTCCAACCGTCGACACCAGTGGCTCAGCCAAGTCGATCCGTGGCAGCGAGGAAACGGGCAGCGGTGAGGAGAGAGAGCTCTACGCCGCAGGCTTCGATGCTGCTTGGGAGCTAGACTTATTTGGTGGCAAACGACGTGCGGTCGAGGCGGCCGAGGCCGAGTTACAGGCGAGTGAGGAGGATTTGCGGGACGTACTTGTCAGCCTGACAGCGGAAGTTGCCCTGAACTACGTCGAGGTACGTTCATTTCAGACCCGTCTAGCCGTTTCAAAGGCCAATCTTGACGCGCAAACGGAAACATACAACATCACTACATGGCGTTTTCAGGCTGGCCTGGCAACGCAGCTTGACGTTGAACAGGCCAGGTACAGCCTGGAGCAAACCCGAGCTGGCATACCTAGCTTACAGACTGGACTTGAGCAGGCCAAGAACCGCCTGTCCGTCCTATTGGGCCAGCCTCCAGGTTCCCTGGACGATACCTTGGCCGAACACAAACCCGTTCCGGTTGCCGCCCTTGAAGTCGCTGTTGGTGTGCCTGCAGATGCCTTGCGACGCCGCCCGGATGTGCGACGCGCGGAGCGCGAATTGGCCGCCCAGACGGCACAAGTGGGTGTTGCCACTGCAGATTTATATCCCAAGTTTTCACTCCTCGGGTCCATTGGGCTTGAAGCCCTCTCACTGAGCAATTTGTTTTCAGCTGACAGTCGAACCCACAGTGGCGGCGCTGTTTTTTCGTGGCCAGTTTTTGACGCCGGCGCCATCCGCAGCAACATTGAAGTGCAATCTGCCTTGCAGGAGCAAGCGCTGTTGCAATATGAAGCCGCGGTGCTCACGGCACTTGAGGAGACCGAAAACGCGCTCGTGGCGTATGCCAAAGAACAAAATCGCAGGGCGTCGTTGAGGGAGGGGACCAGGGCTGCCCAGAATGCCGTTGATCTTGCCCAAAGCCAGTATTCGTCGGGACTGATCGATTTTAACAATGTCCTGATCGCACAGCGGTCACTGTTGTCCTTCCAAGACCAATTGGCAATAAGCGACGGAGAAGTCACCTCCAATCTGATAACTCTTTACAAGGCTCTAGGAGGCGGATGGAGAAGCCTCGTGGCGGATAAAAAGAAATAGGTTTTTACATGGACAGAGGAAATGAAATCGAAAAGAAGTTCGGAATCCCACATCACCCAAATCCTGGGCACTGATAGGTTTTCAGGTGAGAGAAGGCGTGTGAAGCGATGGGCCTTTGTGTGTGCACTTGCACTTTTGGCCGCGGTTCCAGTCATCATCTGGACGAAGACGAAGAATGCCAATTCCATAAAGTACCAAACCCGGGAAGTTCAGCGTGGAGACCTCACAGTCACTGTCACCGCTACGGGCAACCTGGAGCCGACCAACCAGGTGGACGTGGGCACGGAGGTGTCTGGGACCGTCGAGACCGTCGAAGTGGACTACAATGATGAGGTGAAGGTCGGCCAGGTCTTGGCGAGGCTGGACCCCTCGAAGTTCCAAGCTCAGGTCCTGCAGTCGAAAGCAGCCTTGAAATCGGCCCGGGCAAGGGTTCTGGAGGCACAGGCCACCGTCAATGAAATGCACAATGAACTATCCCGCTTGAACCGGGTCCGGGAATTGAGCGATAACAAGGTGCCGTCCCAGCATGACCTGGACGCAGCGCAGGCGGCGCTACAGAGGGCGCAGGCCGATGAGGCGCTTGCGATGGCGCAAGTTTCCGAAGCCCAGGCCACCTTGGAATTCAATGAAACGGATCTATCCAAAGCGGTCATCCGCTCACCGGTTAACGGCGTCGTCCTCACGCGCAGCGTGGAACCCGGCCAGACCGTGGCCGCCTCGTTTCAGGCCCCGGTGCTGTTTACGCTGGCCGAGGACCTGACCCAGATGGAGCTCCGCGTGGATGTGGATGAAGCCGATGTGGGTCAGGTGAAAGATGGGCAGGAGGCCACTTTCACCGTGGACGCCTACCCGGATCGGAATTTTCCGGCCCGGATTACCCAGGTCCGTTTCGGCTCAAAGACCGTAGATGGCGTCGTCACGTACGAAACCGTGTTAAACGTGGACAACTCGGATGTGTCTCTGCGGCCAGGGATGACTGCCACGGCGGAGATCACCGTCAAGAAAATCGAAAACGCCATCCTGGTGCCAAACGCAGCGCTGCGCTTTACCCCTCCGATCGGAGAAAAGAAAGAGCCGTCCGACGACACCGACTTGATCGGCAAACTCCTCCCACGCCGCCATAGACACCCGTCCAAAGAGCGCAAAGATGCGACCGCGGATAACAAACAGCAGCGCGTCTGGACGTTACGCGGTGGGCAACTTGTCGCCATTGCTGTCACGACAGGAGCCACTGATGGTAAGATGACCGAGGTTACCACGGGCCAAATTGAGCCCGGGGTGGCGCTCGTGGTCGATGCGGTGAGAGAGCGCCCATGAATACAACTGCCTCCAGGCAAATCGTACGCTCCCCGCTTATTGAGCTTCAGGGTGTGACCAAGGCATACGGTACGGGCCCCGCCGCCATGCATGCGCTGAGAGGTATTGACTTACGCGTGGATGAGGGTGAGTTCATGGCGGTAATGGGGCCAAGCGGATCGGGCAAGTCTACGTGCATGAATATCCTGGGCTGTTTGGATGCGCCCACTGCAGGAGCGTATTTTTTCCAAGGTATTGATGTTGGAAAACTATCCCGGGACCAGCGTGCGCTTTTGCGCCGCAACTATCTGGGGTTTGTGTTTCAGGGCTTCAACCTCCTCGACCGCACCTCGGCTGTGGAGAACACGGAACTCCCCTTGATCTATCGAGGTGCCCCGGCTGGTGAACGACGGGCGCGGGCCCTTGAAGCTCTGGAGGCAGTGGGCCTTACAGGGTGGGAGACACACACGCCGAGCGAACTCTCCGGTGGCCAGCAACAGAGGGTCGCCATTGCTCGCGCTATCGTCGCGAACCCAAGGGTCCTCCTGGCCGACGAACCCACAGGCAACGTGGATTCCACCCGCAGCCGTGAAATTATGGAGTTGCTTACCAGGTTGAACCGTGAGCGCGGCATTACCATCGCCATGGTGACCCATGATGCCGATATGGCGGCCTACGCACAGCGCTGTATTCACTTTCTCGACGGCGTCATCGACTCCGAAGAGCAGGATGGGGGGACTGCATAATGCTGCGGGAAACGATTCTGGTCGCCTTGCGCGAAATTCGCCGCAATCTCATGCGCTCATCTCTGACCATTCTGGGTATCGTTATCGGAGTTGCTGCAGTCATCACCATGGTGACTTTGGGTGGCGGGGCCACGGCGAAGGTGACATCCGATATCGCCAAACTGGGCACCAATCTGCTTCAGGTGAGGGCCGGCCAACACCGCCACGGTCCTGGTGGCACTCACGCAATCGCTGACATGTTCGAGGTGGACGATGCCAAGGCCATTGCCCAGCAGGTCTCGGGACTTGCGGCGGTGGCGCCGCTCGCATCCCAAAGCACACAAGCAATTTACGGAAATGAAAACTGGTCTACCACAGTTGCCGGCAGCACCAATGCCTATTTGGAGGTCCGGGACTGGCTGCTTGAAAGCGGACGCCAATTCACCGATGGTGAACTTCGGGGCGGCAGAGCCGTTTGCATCCTCGGTGCAACTGTGCGCAATGAGCTTTTCGGGGGCCAGAATCCCTTGGCTACCATGATCCGTTTAGGAAAGCTTTCCTTTGAAGTGATTGGCGTGCTCGAATCCAAAGGAGAGTCCAGCTTTGGGACGGACCAGGATGACTTCGTGCTGGTTCCTCTGAGAACATTTCAACGTCGTATTGCCGGCAATACGGACGTAAGCAGAATTTACGTTTCTGCAAGAGACGGAGTATCGACTAAGAAAGTTCAGCAGGACATCGAGCGGCTGATGCGCGAGCGTCGCCACGTTTCGTGGGGTGAAGATGATGACTTTCATGTCCGTGACATGCAAGAACTCGTCAGCACAATGACAGGGACGACCCGGGTGCTTACTGGACTACTGGGGGCCGTAGCAGCGGTAAGCCTCCTCGTCGGCGGGATCGGTATCATGAACATCATGCTGGTTTCTGTCACGGAAAGAACGCGGGAGATCGGCATCCGGCTTGCTATTGGCGCGCGGGAAAGAGATGTGCTGATGCAGTTTCTGGTTGAAGCTGTGGTTCTGTCTTCTTTCGGGGGGCTCATAGGCATCGTCGTTGGGGTCATGGGGGCCGCCCTCGGCGCACGCGCCCTGACCGTTCCCTTCGTCTTGGACCCGGGGATTATGGTAATCGCCTTTGGATTTTCCGCTGCAGTCGGCGTGATCTTCGGCTACCTCCCAGCGAGACAGGCGGGACGGCTCGATCCCATTGATGCCTTGAGACACGAGTAAGATGTCCCTTTAAGGGTGCAGAAGGAGGAAGGACGTCTATAACTTGAACCGCAAAAGCGAGCGCATTCTCCGCAGCTCGCCGAAGTCTTTCCGAAGGAATTTTCCGCGCCATGCTTCTCGGGTCATTAAGCACTGAATGAAGACCATGGTGAAGATTACATCAGCTGGTTCAAGATGTCAGCTGGTTCAAGATAATTGGAAAATCCTGAAATACTCCCGGTTTGAAATTTCGAAGATTGTGGCAAGATATGTTTAATCCACATCCCGGAGTTTCTACCCTGGCATTTTATGCGCAAGGAATCTCGTGGAGCTATTTCGCTGACGCGAGCTCTCTTAAATGATTTCAATGGATTCGGGTGGGCAAGTAAGCCAGACGGTAGAGCCCATACCTAAAGACATGGCTGCAAAGTCTTCCTTTGATATGAGAACGCAGAGAGGCAGCCCTATATCAACGAGAGCCCGCACCTTGCTTTTCTCATCGCTCAACTGCACCAGACGACCTTTGAAGGAGTTCGCCTGAGGTGGGTCATCTGTGACTTGACTGACCCGTATGGCACTCGGGTCTATTGCTATGCGAACCGGTCCTGTCTCTCCATTAGTGATACTCAGCTTCAGCTTGTTCTGCACTATGCAGTAGGGATCCCCGTTTGCGCCGGGCACGATATGCCCAGTGAAGATGTTCTCATAGGTGGATTGGGCCAACCTGCCCTCGAAGAGAAAGATCACGTCATCCGCAAGCCTTGCTGCCTGGTTCATGTCATGGGTGGTGAAAATAACTGAGATGCCTTTGTCCTGGTTAATCTCTCGAATAATCCTCTCTATTGCAATCTGGTGTTCCACATCCACACTGGCAGTCGGCTCGTCAAAGAGGATTACCTCTGGGGAGCAGGCGAGAGCTCTAGCAATTGCTATCCTCTGCGTCTCTCCACCCGAAAGGTTGTGAGCTCGAGTGTGCTTGAAGTCTCGCATGCCGACAAGATCCAGCAATGCGTCAATCGTTTCCCCTTGTCTCTGCTTTGGGACGTTACGGACATTCAGGGGAAATTTCAGGTTTTTCTCAACCGTGACGGTAAACATGATGGGATGCTGTTGAACTAATACAACCCTGCGTCGCAGATCCCGCAGTCTATTGTTCGCGAGATGAACCTCATTACCTTGAAACCATATCTTGCCGGAGGTAAGCCCCAATAGAAAGGAGAATATCTCGAGAAGTGTCGTCTTTCCGGCACCGTTGGGTCCCAAAAGTCCAACTATTCGACCCTCTTCAACCGAAAGATGGGGCAGGTCAAGGACTGTCCGTTTACCGTATACCTTCTTTACTTGCCTCAACTCGTACAGCATGGTATTCGATCACGATCCTGAAAATCAGCCGTTCAGATATTCGCTACCAGGTCTCCGGTCTGGCGGTGGGTGACCCAAACAAGAACTCCATATAAATTCATGCCCAAACCCCAGAAGTTCCACATGACACGCCCATGATTATACCCGTGCCCTTCCCTGGATATAGTTGAAAAAAATGTTCAGCCCAAAACTCACTGTGAGGAGGACAATCCCCAGGGCTACACTCAGCACAAACTCGCCCTTGTCATACTCAAGAGCCATTGCTGTGGTCATAGTTCGCGTAAAGCCTTTAGCATTCCCGCCCAACATCATACTGATACCAACCTCAGCAATCACCCTGCCAAAGGCCGCGATAACTGCAGCCACGATGCCGAAGCGCGCTTCCCTGATAATGATCCAGGCTGTCTGAAGAGCGTTCGCCCCTAAGGTCATGGCTGTTTTCCGGTAGCGCTTATCGATCCTACTGATGGCGGAGATGGTGAACACGGTAACGATCGGGATGATGAGGATGACTTGACCGATAATCATGGCTTTCTGGGTATAGAGCAAATCGAATACCCCCAGAATTGCTCGCCGTGAAATGAAAGCATAGACAAAAAGCCCTACCGCCACTGTCGGCAGAGCCAACAGCGTATTGAGAACTGTGATGATCAACCGCTTTCCTGGGAATTCTCGAAAAGCAATGATAAACCCTGCAGGAACGCCCACCACGCTGGCAATGATCGTTGAGGTGAAACTTACCTTGAGCGAGACAGAAACGATTGCCACCAATTCAGGGTCAAGGGACCAGAGAAGCAGCAGCGCGGAAAATGTGCTATCAAGAAGAAATTCCATACTCTCCGTTCGCGTTCTACTAGGAACATGACGCGCTATTATAAAAATTATCTGGATGGAGGGAACCCCCGTCCAGCTTAATAGCTATCAATATTGAAACTCCCTGCGGTCCCGCTCACGGAACGGGACGGGGAATGCGCTCGCTACGGCATTTTCAGCAGCTCCAGCAATGGGAACCAGAACTCTTACCTTCATCTGTTCACTCCTCCTGCGTCACTTTGCATCTGGAACGGCGTCCGGGTAAAAAGCCTGCTTTCCCTGAATCTTGTATCGGGCAATCATCGCTTGTGCCTTGGGTGATACGAGCCACTTGGCAAACTGATCGGCCAAGTCAAACGTGACATGTGGATACTTCCTCGGGTTTATTGGGATGATGCCGTAAGGGTTGAAAAGGAGTGGATCTCCCTCACAAAGGATGTCCAGATCCAGACCTTGTCGCCTGCTGAATTTGTAATTCAGGTAGGTGCCCCGATCAGTAATGGCATATGCTTGCTTTTCCTCAGCATAGGTTAGGGTTTTCCCCATACCCTGCCCAATAGAGAAGTACCACTTACCCAGTCCACCCGGGTGCACAAACGACAGCTGTTGTTTCTTGCCTTTTTTCATGAACTCAGTGGTCATTGTCTCCAAAGGAGTCCCGCTTTTCTTCCACAAAGCCTGCTCCTTGGTGTGTGTTCCGCTGTCATCACCGCGTGAAACGAAACTGGCTTTGGCCTCAGCGATTTTCTTCAGGGCTTGGGAGGCATTCTTCATACCTTTGACACCCGCGGGATCACCAGCAGGTCCCAAAATGATGAAGTCGTTGTGCATGACTGCTAGACGATAGGCGCCATAGCCGTCGGCTACAAATTTCTCCTCCCTCTCCTTTGCGTGCACGAAGATGACGTCCACGTTTCCGTCCATGCCGTCGCGGATGGCAGCACCCGTTCCCTTGGCCAGGACCTTGACTTTGATACCGGTATCCTTTTCGAACTCAGGCAGCAGAACATCCAGAAGGCCAGAGTTCTCTGTGCTGGTTGTGGTGGACATCTTGATGATCTGCGCAGCGTCGGCTATTTGACTGAAAGTAAGCATCACAACAACCACAACAACGAGCAACAACCAACCTTTCTTCATCGTTTCTTGTCCTTGCTATCCCCGAAAAACAACCTGTCCCGACAAACTCAGATCGTATCCATGAAACTTGTCGCTCAAACGGAGAAACGCCTCATCTCGGAGCAAGGACAGCAGCATCTGGACGCCACGGCTGAAGAAGACATCTTTGCGCATGATGAAATCATAGCGTTCCCATCGTACCGGCACCTGATCCAAACCCAGCATTGCTGCGACAGCGGCTATTGCCAAGCCCGCATCGGCCCTTTCCGCTAACACCTCCAAGGCCACATCCAGGTGACGGGCGAAATCTGTCTCGTATCCTGGAATCTGATCACCGCTGACACCCCGTCGCTCCAACTCCTTGTCTAAGAGCAGGCGGGTTCCGGTGCCTTTTTTGCGGTTGGCGATCCGCAATCTCCCGCTGGTGAGATCAGCTAGCTCCTTGATCCCTTTTGGGTTACCGCGAGGCACCACTACGGCCTGCAATCTCCTGCAAAAGTTAACCAATACCACCTCATTACCGAATTCCTCTTCTACGTAAGCGAAGTTGTACTCGTCTCCATCCGACTCCAGCAGATGACAAGAGCAGATGTGACAAAGGTTCTCCTTGAGAGCCCGAATTCCTCCCATGCTCCCTAAGTTACTGAACAAAATAAGGGGAAGGGGATGGCGTCGATTAAATACTTCCAGAAGCTGGTCCAGCAATAAATCGTTGCTTCCGGTTACTATAAGTAAGTCTTTGTAAGTACCTGGAGTCTTCTCGGCTGGCGGGTAGTTCTCCATATGGTGCTCCAGCCACCGGTCCACTAAGTGGCGTTGAAAAAGCCATTTGCCGGTGACCTTGGTGGCAGGCAATCCCTTATCCGCAATCAAGCTGTATATCTTTTTCTCATTTATTCCAATATATTGAGATGTTTCCTTGGTGTTCATCAAAGACGCCATTGCTTAATCCTTAAGCTAAACTGAAAGAGCCAAAGATTGGATTGGATGACCATTTTTTTACGTATGACTTTATTACCATAAGCGGATGTTCATGTCAAACAAACAAACGAAAAATAACTCATTATAACTTAATTTTTTTCTTTCGATGCGCTTTTGAATAAACCTTTCTATGAATTGGCTAAAGCCCCGCGCTCTTGGGCGACTACAGGTTGGGAAGTAGAAAGCCGAGTTGGGTGCCTGCAATTCCTTCCCCTTTATTCGTAAGGGGTCTCTGGTGCTTCACTCAAGCATTTCGTACGGTGGTACGTACCGGCTGGATTTTTTGGCTAATCAGGTTGGGCGGTTTGATCAACAATATGATTCGAGCAAGGTCATTGGGGTAGAGTGAAGGCTGTGGCTCGTCCATGGAAGGTGAGGGGCTATAGAAGTTGGCTGGGCGCGTTAAGGTTCCTGTTTCTTTAAAGAAATACCCAGGATAGAGGAGATGGTGACGACATGTCGAAACTGATCCAAGAGGAAAGCGAGACAGGGAGGCTGCATATTGATTCCCCGCTTATGGGATAAAAATAAGATGTCAAACCTACACATTTGACAAACGACCCACGTGAAGGAGTGGGGTCAGGCCTTGACATAGGACATTTTAAGGCACTGAATTTTGGGGGTGTCTCCGAATAAGTCGACTTCTGCTGAGTGGAATGAATGATCCGGTATCCAAAGCGGCCTGTTAATGACAATCCAACTCTTTTGTGTGTCAGGTCAGGCGGGTTCAGTTGAACGCTCATGATAGTTCAACTTGTCTTGACATAGCAGACCTATCCTTCTATATCATTATATGCTCCTGACCACATCTTAGACTTCTTCTCGATCCCATTAATATCCAGAAACCACATTCCACGCAAGGAGAGACAATCGAGAAGACCGGGCGAAGAGAGGCTATTATCGACACCGAAATTGATTTTGAAGAGGTCGCCGGATGGCGAGCGGAAGAAAAGATCTTTCATTACAGGCGCTCCCTTCCCTAACGGGAGATCCTCAACCGACACAGGGCAGAGTCTGTGGTCACGGAGAGCCAGATTCGAGAAGCCCATACCATGAGGGCCGGAGAAAAGCGTGAGCAAAAGGTAGCATAAAAATGACGAGTCTGAAGAAAAAACTTGGTCTATTCATCACTGCACTTGTCATGCTCCTGGGTGCCCAGAAGTTGACGGCTAAAGAACCAGAAACAATCGTCTTCCTCATGTGGAGGCCAAACCAACCTGAAGTCTGGGATGGCTTAATTCAAGAATTTCACCGAGAGAATCCGCAAATTCGAGTCAAAGTGCAAATCGGGCCCCACTCATCCACGGAATACCATGCAGTCATTACCCAGCGCCTGAAGAACCAGGATGCATCTGTCGATGTTTTTTTCATGGATGTCATATGGCCACCTGAATTTGCAAGCGCTGGCTGGGCCTTAAACGTGACTTCCAGATTCTCAAGAGAAGAACAGAAAGCGTTTCTTCCCCCCACCATTACCGCAAACACCTATCGTGAGAATATATATGGCGTCCCCTGTTTTCTTGGAGCTGGGCTCTTATATTATCGGAAGGACCTGCTGGATAAATATAAATTTGATCCTCCACGATCTTGGAGCGAAATGCTTTCTCAGGGGCAGGTCATAGTCGAAGGCGAACGCGACCCCACGCTTCACATGTACTCAGCACAGTTCAAGCAGTACGAGGGACTGGTGTGCAATATGCTGGAGTTTATTTGGTCCCGCGGAGGCGAGGTGGTGGATCCGCTAAGTCACTTGGTTCTCTTGGACAAGCCAGCGTCTGTTGAAGCAGTCACTTTTGTACGAGATCAGATCATCGGAACGGCTACACCAAGAGGGGCGATCAACTACGAGGAACCAGAATCGCTGGAGTTGTTCATCCAAGGCAGGGCAGTATTCCACAGGAACTGGCCGTATGCCTGGGCTCTGGCAAATGATCCTGAAAAATCTCAGGTCGCGACGAGAATTGGCGTGAGCGCCCTGCCCGCCTTTAAGGGGCATAGCCCGGCTTCTACCCTCGGAGGATGGCAGTTTGGCGTCAGCCGATGGTCCCAACACCCGGACGAGGCTTGGAAGTTTGTTAAGTTTATGTCTTCTCCCGAGAGTCAGAGGCGCCTCGCACTAGATGGAGGACTGGCGCCCACTCGGATTGGAGTTTACGACGACCCTCATCTTAGAGAAAAAATGCCTCATTTGAAGACTTTTCTTCCTACATTTAAGAGGGCAAGACCTCGGCCAATGTCTCCTTTGTACCCGATGATAAGTTCTGAATTGCAGCGCTTTTTCAGCCAGGCGATTGCGGGAAGCCAAACGGATATCCAAAACCTGGCTAAAGCGACATCGGCAAGAATTGAAAGAATTCTCCGAATGGAGGCTGCTATTC
The DNA here is from genome assembly GCA_041547605.1 of Desulfobacteria bacterium. Taxonomy (GTDB): domain Bacteria; phylum Desulfobacterota; class Desulfobacteria; order Desulfobacterales. The sequence goes on along the minus strand of JBFEUB010000054.1, from coordinate 3,061 downwards.
AGCAGTGATTCGCGCAGACCGCAAATTTCTCCTGGCCCTCTTAGCCCCGGCGGTGTTAGTCCTCCTCGTATTCATCGCTGCGCCCATCACCCAGTCGATCCTCCTGAGCTTTCATCGAATCATTGTAGGTCTTCCGCAACTCCAAAACCCCTTTATTGGTATCGAGAACTATCAGGAACTCCTCCACGATTCAGTAGCAAGGCATTCATTTTGGGTCACCATTGTGTTTGTTACTATCACCACTTTTTCCGAGCTTTTTACAGGTTTACTTCTCGCCTTGCTCATCAACCATCGTTTCCCTGGGCGCGGAAGCCTGCGTGCATGCGTTCTCGTTCCCTGGGCAATCCCTACAGTAGTTTCTGCTCAGATGTGGCGCTTTTTATTTAACGATTCTTATGGTCTAATTAACTATATGCTTTTCGGCAATGAGGTCAGCCAGTATGTTGCCTGGCTGGCCAAACCCGGGACAGCTCTGTTCGCCATTATTCTGGCAGATGTGTGGAAAACCACATCTTTTGCTGCCTTGCTGATTTTGGCGGGCCTTCAAATTATACCTGAAGAACTATATCAAGCGGCAAGAGTAGATGGCGCAGGGGTCTGGAGGCGATTCCGACACATAACCTGGCCCCTTATTCGGCCTTCCTTGCTTGTGGCCCTTCTATTCAGAACCATTGATGCCTTTCGGGTCTTTGATCTAGCCTTTGTCATGACGCAGGGCGGGCCTGCAGACGCGACAAACGTGCTTCAACTTTATGGATATAAGAAAATGTTTGTTGAGGGCTGGATGGGATACGGATCGGCTATATCCGTAGGTGTCTTCGTTATTGTCTTGATTCTCGCCGTCATCTACGTGCGCATGGTCGGACGGCATCTTCTGGAGGCAAGTCTATGACAAGGGGCTGGTTGAAGAAGACGGGTCTGGTTTTGGGTGTCACGATAGCTGTGGCTTTCTCCCTGGTTCCTTTTTTACTCTTCGTTTCATCGGCGTTCAAGACGCAGACCCAAGTGACTGCAATTCCCCCAACGCTGTGGCCTTCTTTTTCTATAGACTTTTTTCGCTCGGCGGTTGTTCGGTACGGCATTCTCGGTTATCTATTGAATTCAGTCATTGTGGCGGGCTCCACAACCCTTGCGACGATTTTTCTGGCCACGCTGGCCGGTTATGCCTTAGCTAGGCTCCCTCGATCATGGGCGTATTTCAGTCTCTTAGTCATCCTCGCTTGCGCAATGTTTCCCCAGATTGCTATAGTCGGGCCAGTCTGGCGATTTCTTCGGTTGATGGGATGGCTAAATAGCTACCAAGGATTGGTGCTGCCTTATGTGGCTCTTACCCTACCCCTCGCCGTCTGGATCCTGGCCCTTTTTTTCCGAGAGATGCCTGCAGAACTTGAGGCTGCAGCATTGGTTGACGGCTGTTCGAGAATTGGAGCGCTCGTAAGAGTAATCGTGCCGCTATCTGCTCCGGGTCTATTTACAGCGGCGATTCTCACATTCATCTATGCTTGGAACGAGTTTTTTCTCGCTCTTCTAATTGTCACAGATCCTGTTAGACAAACGATGCCCGTGGGAATTGCTCTTTTTCAGGGGGAACACACTGTTCCCTGGGGAGAAATCGCGGCAGCCTCGTTCATTACGACGGCACCTTTGGTTGTCATGGTGCTGCTCTTTCAGCGGCGTATTGTGACCGGACTCTCCGCGGGCGCAATAAAGGGGTGATGCGAACTTGGCGTCTTTAACCTTGCAGAACATTAGTAAGCGATTTGGCGATGTGGCCGCCTTATCAGACGTGAGTCTGCAGGTACAAGATGGTGAGTTCTGCGTGCTGCTTGGGCCCTCCGGTTGCGGCAAGAGCACCTTGCTCAATATTGTGGCTGGGCTGAATCCCCAGGACCGGGGCACGATTCTGCTCGATGGCCAAGCTGTTGATCAACTTTCTCCTCGGGAACGGGATGTGGCCATGGTCTTTCAAAGTTACGCTCTCTATCCTCATATGACAGTGTCTCAGAACTTAGGTTTCGGGCTGCACATGCGAGGGATTTCCAGGGCAGAGATAGAGGGTAAGGTCTTGGAAACAGCGCGCCTTCTTGGCATTGAGCGCCTTCTTGATCGGAAACCCCGTCAGCTTTCGGGAGGCCAACGTCAGAGAGTAGCCATGGGCCGAGCTCTTGTCCGCCGTCCCAGGCTCTTTCTTCTTGACGAACCCCTGAGCAATTTAGATGCGCAGTTACGCATCAATGTACGGTTAGAACTAAAGAGTTTGCACAGACAAATCAAGACGACGATTCTATACGTCACCCATGATCAGGTCGAAGCGATGACATTAGGTGACAAGGTCGTTGTTCTGCGAGACGGACGCGTCCACCAAATTGGAACGCCGGACACTATTTATAATCATCCCGCGGACACGTTTGTAGCCACTTTCGTTGGATCTCCCGTGATGAATCTTTTTCAGGGGAGGATAGTCCGGGAGGGAAACGCTTTCAGGTTCCGGTGCCCGGATTTCTTGTTCGACCTGAGACACATAACTCTGGATATGGAAAAACGGGATGTGGAAGTCGGAATACGTCCTGAAGATATTGAATTCAAAGAAAGCGGGAAAACTCTCCTTCACGCAACCGTTGAAATGATGAGCAACGTCGGCGCTGACAAATACGTCCACGCAAGGTTGGGCAAGAGCCCAGTAACGGTTAGAGCTGCAAAAGACGTCTCGTATGACACAGGACAACGCATAAGCCTCGCTGTGGACCCCAACAAACTGCATATCTTTCATGGGGGAAGGCGAATCGGCTAAATTCCACATTTCCACTTGGGGAAAGTCGATCGGGGTTTCATAGACCCCCCTAAACTTCATCACAACCTATCCGGATCGTTGTCATCATGGCAAAGTAGAAGGATCCGGTATAGACTGATTGTCAAAAAAATGTTCCGTTTGCTCGCAAGTCGTTGATGATTGAAAATATTATTTGGCGAACGACATTGTGCAATTTTGGAGAAGATTTTTGAATGTGACTGGCGTCTAAAATTGCAAGCTGTCTGAGGGCTCCGCCCGAGTTGTTGCGCT
>JBFEUB010000053.1:0-17777 GCA_041547605.1 Desulfobacteria bacterium | reverse complement strand
GTTGATGTCCCGAAAATGCTCACGGAGCAAGGAAAATGGCTTTTTGGCGATTCCATATTCTTGGAACAAACTCCTGGGACACAACACTAGTTCACTCTATGCACTTGGTCTAATAGGAGGTTTCATGATTCTGATCGGGGAAAATCTGAACGTGATGGTGAAGCGGATCGGACAAGCCATGAAGGACAAAGACCCCAAGCCTATACAAGAGCTTGCCGCGGCTGAGGCAGAAGCAGGGGTCGATTACATAGATGTCAATCTGGGACCTGCTAGAAAAGGTGGGGAAGAATTGATGGCGTGGGTCGTGAAAACGGTCCAGGAAGTCGTGGACCTTCCCCTCTATCTCGATACCACCAACGTGCAGGCAATCGAGGCCGGCCTCAAGGTGTATCAGAACAAACAGGGCAAGGCGGTGATCAACTCCATCATGTGCCGTCCGGAAAGGATGAATGTGCAAATCCCACTCGTTCCAAAATATGATGCAGGGATGGTTGCGCTCCTTTGGGGTCCTGAAGGTATGCCTAGAGATGCCGCTGAACGGGGCGTCCTGGCAACGGATATTCTCCAGAGGGCTGCAGAGGCTGGCGTGGGGGGAGAAGACATCTGGGTCGACCCGATCATCACGCCCCTGAGTGTCCAGCAGAATCAGTTGCTCGAATGTAACCAGTTCATGTCAGAGCTCGAAATGATTGCAGAGGTCTTGGCCCCGGGGTGCGGGTCTACCTGTGGGCTCTCCAATGTTTCTAACGGAGCGCCGGAACATCTCCGGCCTATCCTGAATCAGACATACATGATTATGCTCGAGAAGCTGGGGATGAAGTCCTGTATCGTAGATGCCTTTGATCAAGATTTACGAGACATTGCACGGGGCAAGCGGCCCGACATTGAATCCCTCGTTCATCAGGTCATTGACAGGAATGAACCGGACTTGGGCAGCCTTGATAAGGAAGCTCAGGACTATGTGAAGACTGCAAAGGTTTTACTCGGGCATTCTCTGTACTCGGATTCCTGGTTGGAACTGTGAGTGCATTCAGGTTAAGGATCTGACACTTCAAGCCCATGAAGGGAACAAACCTATCTTCTACACGGTCACCTTATACATTTCTTTTTTTATCTTCCTGATCGGTCTGTTCTATCGCACAGCAAACTGGTTCCGGTACCAAATTGGTGCAGGTTCAGCAGCTACCTCCTTCGCCATGCGTGTTTCTGCAGGCATGAAGGGTGTCTCGCGAACATTGCTCAGCGCCAAGGTATGCATTCTCCTCAAAGTTCTTCTGCTGGACGTACTCTTTCAACGATGGTTGATGAGAAAGGACGTTCTCCGGTGGCTGGCACACATGTGTATCTATGGTGGTTTCTTGCTCCTGCTTCTCATGCATGGGTTAGACAAACTCATCACATCGGTACTGTTCGATGACTACTACCCTACACGTAATCCCTTTATCTTCTTGAGAGACTTATTTGCTCTAGTCGTGATCATGGGAATAGCTATGGCGTTCTACCGAAGACGCCTCTCAAGGATGCCCCGCCCTAAAACGACTGCTGTCGATTACTATGCCCTAATCATCCTATCTCTTATCATGATTTCTGGTATCTTCTTGGAAGGCACAAAGATCGTATCTCATAAGATATATCAAGACATGGTAGACGAGTATGCTGGCCCACAAGATCCTGAAGAGTTAAATGCGCTTGAAGCCTTCTGGGTAGATAGATTTGCAGTGGTGTCTCCTGATGTCAAAGAGCCCTTTGATAAAGACATGCTAATAGAAGGCGAGCAACTCCATGAGGTGAGCTGTGCGGACTGCCACTCCCCTCCCCAATGGGCCTTTATGGGTTATGGCGTCGCCAAAGCGATCAGTCCGATTGCATCACCTTTGGATCGGGCGAACGTTCATACCTTGCTGTGGTATCTTCATTTCTTGGCTTGCTTTTTTGGCCTGGCCTATCTTCCATTCAGCAAATTCTTTCATATGTTTGCCACTCCGGCGTTTCTTATGTCCGATGCCGTGATGGAGGAAGGGAAATCAGATCCTGCTAACTTAGCTACCAAGCAGGCCATGCAGTTCGACGCCTGCACGCACTGTGGGGACTGCACCACACGCTGCTCTGTGGCCGTGGCCTTTAAGGAAATTCCCAATCCTAATATTCTGCCGTCCGAAAAGCTGGTCGCCTTCAGGTCCCTTCTTTCTAGCAATGGCCTGAGTGAAAAGAGACTTATGACCATTCAGGAGGGAAGTCATATCTGTACCGATTGCCATCGTTGCACTGATGTCTGTCCGGTCGGCATCAACCTCGAATATTTGTGGCTAAACCTGAATAGGTATCTGGACGAACTTGGGTACCCAAAGCCCGAACGCTGGGCCAGAGAGGCGATTGAAGCTGATTTCGATCTAACAAAACTCAGGGATAGGACTTTATCCCTGACCACAGTTGATAAAGAGTTCGCAAGTGCGCTGACCGCCTCAGCCCAGGCCAGTACCTTTGCGGTTTGCTTTGGCTGTCAGGATTGTACAAACGTTTGTCCTGTGGTGGGGAACTACGAAAATCCGAAGAAAGTCGTTGGGCTGCTTCCTCACGAGATCATGCATTCTCTTTCCTTGAAACAGAAAGAGCTTGCGCTTGGCTCCAAGATGCTGTGGGACTGCGTGACCTGTTACATATGTCAGGAACATTGCCCCCAGGGGGTTCGCGTGACCGATGTGCTTTATGAACTCAAGAACTTGGCTCTAAGACATCTTAGGGCATAAATAACATAGGAGAGACTACCAGGTTATGGAATTTGCGCTGTTTCTCGGATGTAATATCCCGATCCGGCTCAAGCAGTATGAAATGTCGTCAAGGGCCGTACTAGAGCAGCTCGGCGTGACACTGGTGGATATCTCGGAGTTCAATTGTTGCGGGTATCCATTGAGAAACATAGACTTGAAGGCGTTTGTGCTCTCTTCAGCCAGGAATCTTGCCCTGGCTGAAGGGCAAAACTTGAATATGATCGTATTATGTAAATGTGGCTACGGCACTCTGCGCATGGCACAGCATCTCATGAAGGAGAATACTTCTTTGCGTGAAGACGTCAATGCAAAATTGGCCAAAGAGGGCCTCAAATATGAGGGAGACGTTCAGGTCAAGCATCTTCTCACGGTCCTTTTCAGTGATGTGGGCACTGAAGCAGTCAAGAAGAAGGTCACCAGGCCCTACGAGAATGTCAAGATTGCGACCCATTATGGATGCCATGCTTTGCGTCCCAGCAGTGTCGTCCAATTTGATGACCCCGTGGCCCCCACCATATTTGATAAACTTGTGGAAGTTACTGGGGCAAAGAGTGTTGATTGGTCTACCAAGATGGAGTGTTGTGGCGGTCCGTTGGCGGGAATCCATGACGAACTCTCCTTAGATTTTACGAAAAAGAAGTTGGCCGATGCAAAAAAGGCAGGTGCCCACTACATGACCACGGGGTGTGTATTTTGCCAAATCCAATTCGACGCCGTTCAGGAGCGTATTGAGGCTGGCGCAAACTCAAACGCCCACATCCCGTCGATCTTGTATCCCCAACTCCTGGGGCTCTCTATGAACATCAACCAAGGCGTCCTGGGGCTTGACTGCAATCAGATAGATATTACAGGGATAAAAAGTTTTCTGGCAACATAGAACGCTGGCCCTACTATGGTGATTGTCAAAAATATGTTCCGTTTGCTCCGAAGTCGTTGATGATTGACAATATTGTTTGGCGAACGACATTGTGCAATTTTGGAGAAGATTTTTGAATGTGACCGGCGTTGGAAATCGCAAGCTGTCTGAGGGCTCCGCCCGAGTTCTTGCGATTTAGCCAGGAGAATTCAAAAATCCCAAAATTGGACACCCAGAAGTGAGCTAAATAGTATTTTCAATTGTCATCTCCTCTTAGCGGAACGTTATTCTGGCAACCGCTATATTGGGAGCATCGCATGGTCTGCAGCAAATAGGGCACAGCCAGCTGCCAACCGTTCCGGAGGATGGGTTTTTGAGACAGGTCAAATCTCATCCTGCTTGTCAGGGACACATTGCGTCCTGTCACTAGCAAATGTGCTTGACACATTACCGCGTGCGCGTTATTTTAATGGTTTCGGTTGGTTCTCCTGCAATAATCTGTCAAAAAAGGAGTAGAAAATGGCCAAAGGAATAACCGTTACTGAACACATCTTAACTATGCAAAAAGCACGGCCTGAGGCCACCGGGGCCTTTACAGCACTGCTGTCCGAACTTACGGTGGCCGCAAAGATCATTGCCCAGAAAGTAAACAAGGCAAACCTGACTGAGGATTTGGGATTTGTGGGGAGTGAAAGCGTTAATGAGGAACATTTCCAGAAGCTGACGGACTTTGCCAATGCAACAATTATTAATCGTGTCAGTCACATTGGTCATCTCTGTTGCATGGCTTCCAAGCAAAAAACCGATCTGATTCCCATTCCACCCAAATACGCCAAAGGAGACTACATCTTAGTATTTGACCCCCTTGGCGGAATTACCAATATTGACGTCCACATTGCCGTTGGTACGGTTTTTTCGATTTTAAAGAAGGTGGATACAGGCGATATGAGTCTTATGACGAGCGTCTTACAGCCGGGCCACAGGCAGGTTGCAGCGGGGTATTTCATCTATGGTTCGAGCACGATGATGGTCTACACGACCGGAAGTGGTGTTCACGGCTTTACGCTGGAGCCAAGAATCGGCGAGTTTCTTCTTTCCCATGAGAACATCCGGATACCGGAGAAAGGAAAAACCTACAGCATCAACGAGGGTAATTACTACTTCTGGGACGAGAAAGTCCAAAATGTCGTTGAATACTTCAAGACGCCGGACATCAAGACGGGCCGGCCTTACACGCTGCGATACACGGGTTCTTTTGTAGCAGATTTCCACAGGAACATGCTAAAGGGCGGCATTCACATGTACCCTGCGGATTCCAAGGATCCTATGAAACCGCAAGGCAAGCTGATGCTCATGTGCGAGGTCAGCCCGCTGGCCTTTGTGGTAGAACAAGCCGGAGGAGCCGCCAGCACGGGCTCTGAAAGGGTCCTTGACGTTCAGCCCCAGCACCTTCACCAGAGGGTGCCAGTCTTCATTGGAAGCCCTGCCGACGTCCGTATGGCTGAGGAATTTGCGCAAGGCAAACGATAAGGGGTTGTCATGCCCGAAGACAAGTTAAAAAAGATCCTTTCTGTTTTTGGGGGGAAAAAAGGGGCATTGATCCCTATGCTTCAGCGGGTCCAGGAGGAATACGGGTATCTGCCGGAGGAGGCCCTATCCCGGATAGCCGAGTCTTTGAAGCTCCCACTGAGCCAGGTGTTCAGTGTAGCAACTTTTTATGCCCACTTTTATCTCACACGACGGGGAGATCACCTTGTTAAGGTTTGCCAGGGAACCGCCTGCCACGTGCGCGGCGCCAGGGATATCCTGGAAACGGCACAACATTTGCTCGGCATCAAGACAGGCCAGACAACGGAAGATTACAAATACAGCCTTGAACGGGTTGCGTGCGTTGGCTCGTGTGCCATGGCACCGGTCGTGATGATAGACAGTGATGTCTATCCCAAAGTTTCGCCTCTGGATCTGAAGTTCAAGTTGATGGACAAGCTTGTAACCGAAAGCAAGAAAAGCTCACGAAATACAAGAAATGCAAATAAAGAACGCTGAAACTGCAAGCCAAAGAAATTAGACGATGACAGCTGCTGAGGAAGAACGTGCTTTTAGACGAATAAGGAGCTCCCAAGATCTGGAGCTTCTCAAGGAGGCTATCCTTGCCCAAGCGAAGCCGGACAGCAAGACCGTGGTTGTTTGCTGCGGGACCGGATGTCTGGCGTCTCGAAGCGACGATGTCAGAGAAGCCTTTAAAGATGAGGTCAGAGGGCAGGACACGGAGGAGGACGTCGTCGTGCGCAGGACCGGCTGTCGAGGTTTTTGCGAGCGAGGGCCAATCGTGGTAGTTGGCCCGGAAAACATCATGTATCAAGGCGTAACCAAGGAGGATATTCCGGAAATCGTCTCAGAGACCTTAGTTCAGGGTCAAATCGTTGATAGGCTCCTATACGAAGACGAGACCACGGGCGAAAAGTGCGCGCATGAAGCCGACATCCCCTTCTACAAGAAGCAGGAGAGGGTAGTACTCAGGCACTGCGGGCACATAGATCCTACTAGCATCGAAGACTACATTAGGGTAGGCGGCTATACGGCGTTAGCTATAACCCTTTCCAAAATGAGCCCCGAGGACGTGATTGCCTGCGTGAAGGAGTCAGGCCTTCGCGGCAGGGGCGGGGCAGGTTTTCCCACCGGGCGCAAATGGGAATCGTCGCGCAACGCCCCCGGTGAAGAGAAGTACATTATTTGCAATGGCGACGAAGGGGATCCCGGAGCCTTTATGGACCGTAGCCTCATGGAAGGCGATCCTCACAGTGTACTCGAGGGGATGATCATCGCAGGCTATGCGGTGGGGGCACGCAAGGGGTTCATCTACGTCAGGGCAGAATACCCGCTTGCCGTCCGGCACCTGTACACCGCCATTGCACAGGCCAGTGACTTGGGACTACTCGGCCAGAATATTATGGGAAGCGGCTTCGATTTCGAGATCGAGATTGCAAGAGGTGCAGGAGCATTTGTCTGTGGGGAATCAACGGCCCTGGTCCTGTCCATTGAAGGCAAACGTGGTTTCCCAAAACCGCTACCACGGCCCAACACCAGCATTGTCGGACTTTGGGACATGCCGACCGTCCTGAACAATGTGGAAACCTTTGCCTGTGTTCCGGCCATTATTTTAAATGGTGAAGAGTGGTTCGCGAGTATAGGCACGGAGAAAAGCAAAGGAACAAAGGTCCTTGCCCTGACCGGAAATGTGAAAAACACCGGGCTTGTGGAAGTTCCCATGGGAACGACCCTTCGAGAGATCATCTTTGATATCGGCGGCGGGATCAGAGGAGACAAGAAATTCAAGGCCGTGCAAACCGGTGGGCCCTCTGGTGGTTGTATCCCTGAGGATCTTCTGGATCTCCCTGTGGACTATGAGTCCTTGGCCCGTGTGGGATCCATCATGGGCTCCGGGGGAATGCTGGTGATGGATGCGAATACCTGCATGGTGAATATGGCCCGCTACTTTCTCGACTTTGCCCAAAACGAGTCTTGTGGCCAGTGCACATTGTGCAAGTTGGGAACCAGGCAGATGTATCACATACTCTCAGATATTACTAGAGGAGATGGCAGGCACGATGACGTGGAGGTCCTGCTGGAGCTGGCCGAAGCCGTCAAAGCCGGCTCCATATGCGGCCTGGGACAAACCGTTCCCAACCCTGTCCTCTCTACAATTCGGTATTTCCGTGAAGAATATGAAGAACACATCCACGAAAAGCGCTGCCGGGCGCTGGTGTGCCGTTCTCTGCTTTCTTACCGTATCAAGGAACATAGGTGCAAGGCATGTATGCTATGTTTGAAAGCTTGTCCGGTTGGTGCCATTATTGGTGCCAAATGGCAGGTCCACGAGATCGATCAGACAAAGTGCATCAAGTGTGGCGGGTGTACGGAGGTATGTCCCCCCAGATTCAATGCCGTAGAATGCCTTTCTGGAAAGGTTAGCGCGGGGGCACCTATAGGTGATTGATGATTTATGATTAAAGATTGATTCGTCCAATCTTCAGTATGCAGTTGTGTTGACCAATGAATGATATATCCTTAACCATAAACGGCTTAGAGGTACAGGCCCAGCAAGGCATGACCATCCTGGAGGCAGCCCAAGGTTCTGGAATCTACATCCCTACACTGTGCCATTGTCCCGGGCTTACCCCAGAGGGGGCCTGCCGCGTATGCTTGGTTAAGATTGAAAAAAAGAGAAAGCTTCATCCGGCCTGTCGCACACCGGTTGAGCCGGGTATGGTAGTGATTACAGATGATGAAGAAATTGAGAGGGTTCGTCGTGTAACGCTTGAACTCTTTTTAAGCGACCATGACTTCAATTGTCTCCTGTGTGTAAAGAGCGGTTCGTGCCGCCTCCAGGAATTGGTCAACCGCATCGGATATGACGAGCTGCGGCTCAATCGTCTGGACCGTGTAGCCAAAGACCTTCCTGTGGACACTAGCAATCCCTTCTTTGATTTCAATCCCAACAAGTGTGTCCATTGCAGCATATGTGTTCGGACCTGCCGGGAAATCGTCGGGGTTGATGCCATTGATATGGCATTTCGGGGTTATGAACTCAAGGTCAGCACCTTCGGTGACAAGCCATTCAAGGAGTCCGTCTGCGTCTCTTGCGGGGAATGTGTTGAGCGTTGTCCGGTTGCCGCCCTCGTACCTAAGAAAATCGAATATCCCACCCGGGAAATGAGGACCACTTGCGCATATTGCGGGGTGGGCTGCGGACTCTACCTGGGGGTCCGTGGCAACGTCATCACTGGCGCCAGAGGGGACCCCGACAATCCTGTAAACCGGGGCGAACTTTGTGTCCGCGGCCGTTTTGGTTACAAATTCATTCACAGCCCCGAGAGGCTCTCCTCGCCGCTTGTCCGGGCATATGACCCTCTTGAACGCCAGGCACACGGCATAGATGAAGCCGGAGCACAAGCCAAGCCCGTGACATCGCCCCTTGTCAAGCGGGCAGGGGAGTTTGTTGAGGTCACGTGGAATCAAGCCATCAAGTACGTGGCGAGCACCCTGGATCATTTCAAAGGAGACCAGTTTGCGGCCATCTCTTCTGCCAAGTGCACCAATGAAGAAAACTACCTGTTTCAAAAATTTGTCAGAGCTGTCATGGGAACCAACAATGTCGACCATTGTGCCCGGCTTTGACACTCGCCAACGGTAGCCGGTCTGGCTGCCAGCCTCGGTAGCGGCGCCATGACAAACACCGCGTCTGAAATCGGAAAAGCAAATTGCATTTTTGTCATTGGAAGCAATACGACCGCCGCCCATCCGATCATAGGAAGACAAATCAACAGGGCAGTGCGAAACGGCGCCAAGCTCATTGTAGCGGATCCCCGCGAAACAGGGCTTTGCCGCATAGCTGATGTCTGGCTCCGGCATCAACCGGGGACCGATGTGGCCCTCCTGAACGCTATCGCCAGGGTCATTATCAAAAAGAATTTGTTGGATACTGCATTTATCAAAGAGCGTTGTGAGGGTTTTGAAGCCTTTGAGGCGGCGGTCATGGATACGGATCTAACGACTGCCGAGCAGATCACCGGTGTCTCTGCCAATCAGATTGTTGCGGCCGCCAAAATGTATGCCTCCACGCCACCGGCTACCATCCTCTATGCTATGGGAATCACCCAGCACTCTCATGGCACGAATAATGTGAGATCCGTGGCCAACTTAGCACTCCTCACAGGTAATATCGGCAAACCTGCAACAGGCGTGAACCCCTTGAGAGGCCAGAACAATGTTCAGGGGGCCTGCGACATGGGAGCCCTGCCGAATGTGTTTCCCGGCTACCAAAAGGTAGATGACCCAAAGGTTCGGAAGACGTTTGAGAAGGTCTGGGGCTGCAAGTTAAACCCCACACCAGGGCTCACGCTGACCGAAATCTTTGATGCCGTCGATTCAGGTAAGGTTCATGCCCTCTACATCATGGGTGAGAACCCCGTGGTCACGGAAGCCGATACGCACTCCATCGAAAAAGCCATATCAAAACTGGAACTGCTCATCGTGCAGGACCTCTTCCTTACAGAGACTGCACGGCTGGCCGATGTGGTTTTGCCTGCAGCCAGTTTTGCTGAAAAAGAAGGGACCTTCACGAACACCGAGCGGCGGGTACAGCGGGTGCGAAAAGTTATAGAGCCTGTGGGCGATAGCCACCCTGATTGGATGATCATACGCGACGTCGCAAAAAATATGGGGGCCAAGGGGTTTGATTTTGACAGCCCCGAACAGATTATGGAAGAAATACGCGCAGTCACGCCAAGCTACGCGGGTATTACATACGAACGCATTGAGGAGACTGGCCTCCAGTGGCCCTGTACCGATGTGGAACACCCCGGCACGCCGTACCTTTACGCAGAAAAATTCACCACACCCAATGGTCTTGGACAATTTGCGCCTGTGACGTATGCCCCCCCGGCAGAAATAACCAGCCAAGAATACCCTTTGATCTTGACGACCAGGCGGAGCATCTTTCATTATCACGGCACCCTGTCTCGCAAGATAGACGGAATGAATGTCTTGCGTGGCGAAGAACTATTGGAAATAAATCCTGTTGACGCGGCATCCCTGGAGGTCGAGGAGGGCGAAACCGTAAAAGTGATGTCCAGGCGCGGGACGGTCCGGGCCAAGGCAAAGATCTCAAGGACGACCCCGCCTGGTGTTGTCTCGATGACGTTCCACTATCCGGAAACCCGTACCAATATCTTGACGCATGGCGCTTTGGACCCCATTGCCAAAATCCCAGAGCTGAAGGTCTGTGCGGTCAAAATCGAACGCGAAATCGACTTCGGTGCGGAGTACTTTGGATGGGGAACGGGAAAGACACGATAGTCCTTATGTAAGGTTAGCTGGTATCTCCTCATGGAGAAATCGAGCTTGAAAATCGGAGCCGATCCGTGTGAGGTTTTCAGCGCCCTCTATCATGAGCCGGGCGCTATTTTTTTGGAAAGCCAGAAGCCTTCCTTTATGGAGCGGTATTCCTTCATCGCATGGAAGCCGGAAAAGATCTTTCAGGGACATATCACACATCTTAATAAAGACGACTTCTTTGCCTTTATATCCTCCTTTAGCCAAGACTACTTTGTAGCCGGCTACGTAGGATACGAGGCCTGCCAGTGGATAGAAGACCTCCCGTCACCCGGCATTAAGGATAAACCGAATCCCGATATCTATATTGCGGCCTATCCGCAATTTCTTGTCTTTGATCACATCCAAAACACCTGGTCTTCCTGGCACAAAGACACCCCCCCTACCCTGCCCGGATCTCGCAGGAAAAGAACGCAAAGCGGGACCAGCAAAATGCTCGGCTTCAATCAGAGCAAGGCCACGTATCTTGAAAATGTGGGGCGCGTGCTCGACCATATCAGGGCAGGAGATGTTTATCAGATCAACTACACCCAGAGGGTCTATTTTAACTGCCAGCAAGACCTCTTTGACCTTTACTTGCGGTTGAAGCAGATCCAGCCGGTCTCCTATGCCGCTTTCATCAACTTGGGACAGGGCGCGGTTATTTCCGGAAGTCCAGAACTCTTTTTGCGTATCAAGCAAGACAGGGTCTTGAGCAAGCCCATGAAAGGCACAAGAAAAAGATCTCCGCAGGCCGGGCTTGACAGAAGGTTAAGGCGAGAACTCAAACAGAACGAAAAGGACCGGGCAGAAAACGTGATGATTGTGGACCTTATGAGAAATGACTTGGGGCGCTTTTGTGAGTATGGCTCGGTAAAGGTTCCCAGGCTCTATGTCGTTGAAGCCTATGACACGGTTTATCAAATGGTTTCTTACGTGAGTGGGATGATCAGAAATGGCACGCGGGTTTCTGATATGATTCGCGCCACCTTTCCGCCAGGTTCGATCACAGGCGCTCCCAAGAAAAAGGCCATGGAGATCATCTATCAACTCGAGCCCCACCAGCGAGGCGTATACTGTGGGGCGATTGGTTATTTCCTTCAGGATAAAATGGTACTCAACGTAGCCATTCGAACCCTTGAATTGTGGGATGGACACGGTGTCTTGGGGGTTGGGGGTGGCATCGTGGCTGACTCGGACCCCGAACTCGAATACGAAGAAAGTATCCTGAAGGCAAAGGCTTCTATGATGGCTTTAGGGATAGCGTAATAAGCAAATCCAAATCGCGCCGCTTTCGGCTTGGTTCTGTCCTTGTCTTCACCTCCTGCAGCTTCCGAGAATCGTTATCTTTCGTTACAGTTAGCTATTAATAGCGGCCAATATCAGCTCCAGGCGAGGCTTGATCTGGCTTAACCCTTGACGAGACTTCAGTTCGCTGGTATTTTGCTGTGCAATTAGTTCCGTTATCTATGAACGCCAATGGCCGTGGACGCCATGACCCGAATGCCAGAACCCCATTTCAACAGCCGGTTCAATACCTCTCTTGCCTAGATAGCCCCAATGCAATGCACCGATTTCTTGAAAGATAGCTGTACCGGAACCCACAATCTGTGGTAAAAAGATTGCAGTAACTTACGCAATATCCAATTCAGCTGAATATCGAACCGGTAACGTAAAAAATTGCCAGAGATTAGAGCATGCATAGAGTCTTAACCACCTGTTGCTTTTGCGCCTGCGGGTGCAACCTGTATCTTGAGGTAGAAAACGGAAAGATTATCGGGGTTACTCCGAGCAAACAGCACCCTATTGCCCGAGGAAACCTGTGTCTTAAGGGATGGAGCAGCTTTGAGTTTGTCCATCACAAGGACCGCCTCCAATATCCATTGATCCGAAGAAACGGAGACCTTGTTCAAACAAGTTGGGAAGAAGCACTAGGTCTAGTTGCCAAGAAATTTTCAGATATCCAGAAGAACTACGGAGCCCAAGCCTTGGGAGTGCTGTCTTCTGCTAAGTGTACCAACGAGGAAAACTACCTACTGATGAAGTTCGCACGAGCGGTGTTAAGGACCAACAATGTGGATCACTGTGCCAGGCTTTGTCATTCTCCAAGCGTTATCGGGTTGAGCAATGCTTTCGGTTCGGGGGCAATGACAAACTCCATATCAGAGCTTGCTGGCGCAGAAGTTATCTTGGCTACTGGTTCTAACACCACCGAACAGCATCCCCAAATCGCACGGTTTATCTTTGACGCCTTGGCAAAAGGAGCCAAGCTGATTGTTGTTGACCCGCGGCGCATCCCTTTGAGCAGGTTCGCTGATGTATATATGCAACCTCGTCTGGGGACAGACGTCATATGGCTCAATGGAATGATGAAGATTATCCTGGAAGAGGGATTCCTTGACGATACCTTTATCAAGATGCGCACTGAAAACTTCAGGACTTTCAGGGAGGCTCTGAGGAGGTTTGACTTGGAGCAAGTGAAGGCCATCAGCGGCATCACCATTGAACAGTTGAGGCGGGCAGCTCGGATATATGCCAGCGTCAAGCGCGCCATGATCATCTACTCCATGGGGATTACCCAGCATATCTCTGGAACGGACAATGTGCAATCTATAGCCAATTTGGCTATGCTGACCGGCCATGTGGAGCAAGAGTTTACCGGGGTGGGGCCTCTGCGGGGCCAGAACAACGTTCAGGGTGCCTGCGATATGGGCGCACTTCCTGGGACCTTATCGGGGTACCAAAGCATCGCTGATGAGGACGTCAGGAAAAAATTTGAACGTGCATGGAAGACAAATCTGCCGAGGGCTCCAGGCCTTACCGCGATCGATATGTTTCACGGCACCGGTGACAAAAAGATTCGGGGGCTGCTCATTATGGGAGAAAATCCGGCTCTTAGTCACCCTGATCTTAATGTCATGCGAGCCGCCTTACAGGAGTTGGAATTCTTGGCGGTAGCAGATATCTTCATGACAGAGACCGCGAAGTTTGCCGACGTCGTGCTGCCAGCTGCCTCGTTTGCAGAGAAAGACGGTACAACCACAAGCACTGAGCGTCGAATTCAAAGAGTTCGGCAGGCAATCTCACCCCTGGGTGCAAGCAAACCAGACTGGCAAATCATATGCGATCTCTCCTCTTGTATGAATTACTTCATGGACTACGAGTCTCCCGCTGAAATCATGGAAGAGATCGCTATGTTAACTCCCATTTACGGTGGTGTATACTATGACAGGCTTGAAACCGGATGGGGGTTGTTCTGGCCATGCCTCAACAGGAATCACCCCGGCACACCCTTTCTCCACAAGGGTTCCTTTGTCAGGGGAAAAGGACGCTTTGAATACATTCCTTATAAAGCCCCTGCAGAAATGCCCGATGACGAGTATCCGTTCTATCTGACCACGGGAAGGATAGCTGAACATTGGCATACGGGGAGTATGAGCAGGCGCATTTCAGCACTTTCCAGGGAGTGGCCGGAGGCATTTGTTGAAATCAATCCAAATGATGCAAAGCGTTTAGGAGTGGCAAACAGAAAATCGGTTCGGGTGGTTTCAAGGCGCGGAAGCATTACACTGAATGCGCGTTTTACAGACGATATCCCAGAAAAAATGGTATATATTCCTTTTCACTTCAAGGAAGCCCCAGCCAACATCCTTACGCATAGCCACTGCGATCCAGAGGCCAAGATCCCGGAGTTTAAGGTTTGTGCGGTCAGATTGGAGCGCGTGTAATAATGCCAGACGAAGTCATTCTAAACAAGGAACACCTGACAGGTTTCTTGCGCAAGATTGCAAAAGAACGTGAATTGATTGCTCCGGTCAAGAATATTCATGGTGATACAGTTTTTGAGGTCCTCACCTCTGTGGATGATATCTCTCTTGACCTGGATATGAAACCTGTGATGTCTCCCAAAAATTTCTTCTTGCCTCGCACCGAGGTATTGTTCAATTACCAGCGCGAAGGGAAGAAATATCGGTTCGAAGAAGTCCTCCCTGACGTTCATAGGGTGTTCTTTGGTCTGCGCTCCTGCGATTTGTGGGGTATCCTCTTCCTTGATGTCGTCTTCCAGGAACACTTCAAAGACCGATATTATTTGAACAGAAGAAGTAATACAGTACTGATCAATATCGGCTGTCATGAACCGATGCCTAGCTGCTTTTGTAAAAGCGCGACAAGCGGCCCGTTTCTAGCTCAAGGGTATGATTTGCAGTTTACAGACCTGGGGAATCGGTTTTTTGTTGAAATCGGGCGTCCCAAGGGCAGAGAGTTAGTGGAAAAATGGGATTATTTCTTTGGACCCCCGACACAACAAGATCGAGACGAACAATATGAAGTCGTCTTGGAAGCAGAAAGCAGCTTTGACCACATCGTTGATTTTGATACGGCAACCTCCCGACTCATGAATGATGAAGTGGAGGAGGCACTGTGGGAAGAACTTGGTAATCGCTGTCAGAGTTGCGGAGGGTGTTCGTACGTTTGTCCTACTTGCTATTGCTTCAACATCGTAGACCGGGCTGTTTCTGAAACTAAGGGAGAAAGGCTCAGAACGCCCGATGCATGTACCTTGGCCGGATTTACCCGGCTTGCAGGCGGCCACAACCCTCGCCACGAAAGAAGGCGTCGGATCCGGCGGCGCTTTTATCATAAACTGGCCTTCGCCAAGGACAAATACCATCGCCCTAGCTGCGTAGGGTGTGGTCGATGTGTGGAAATATGTTGCGGCGGTGTTGACATGTTTCATTTTATCAAAGTGGTCTGTGAACGAGGCGAAAAATCGAAGAAGGTGGCTTTGACGTTAGGCGAAATTCTTCTTAATGCCGGACTCATAAGCAGGGAAGAGCTAGAGGCCGCCCTTGAGAGACAGCTCACTAGCGGAAAAGCTCTTGGAGTGCAGCTTATAGATGACGGCTTGGTGACGCGGGATGAAATCGCGCATGCCCTCAGTATTCAACTTGGGCTACCCGAGATGGCAGGAACAGGAGGCGTTGTTGGAAGATAGAGCTCAGGCACTGGTCCGGAGGATGGTGGCTAATATTTATTGCCCCCATCCTGTTTCTATCATAGGGATTAAGGACGAAACTCCGGATATCAAGACCTTTACCCTTAGCTTGAAAGACATAGAACAAAAGGACCCTTTTACGTTTCGACCAGGCCAATTTGTTATGGTCTCTGTTCTTAATTCTGGTGAAGCCCCTATCTCTATATGTTCTTCTCCTGCGTTCTCTGAGGAGATACAGTTAAGCGTGAAGAAAGTGGGGCTCTTGACTGGAGCAATGCATGGCTGCAACGAGGGAGACGAGATTGGTCTGCGTGGGCCGTACGGAAATGGCTTTCCCTTAGAGCAGCTTTTTGGCCACAACCTCTTGTTTGTCGGCGGGGGAATCGGCTTGGCTCCACTGCGTTCTTTGATCCAGGATGCCCTTTTCAACCGATCAGAATTTGGGCATCTCACGCTTCTTTACGGTGCAAGGACCCCCCACGATATGGTTTACAAAGACAACCTAGCTGCCTGGGAAACAGAAAAGGATTTTGATGTGATAACCACTGTATACCGGGACAGCCCAGCGTGGAAGGGGAATATCGGTCCGTTGACAAGCCTATGGGAAAAGGCTGAAATTTCTCCTTACGATACAAAGGCAATTATATGTGGCCACCCGGCAATTGTATCCTATGTACTCTTTGATTTGCTGGAGATGGGGTTTGGTGAAGACGACATCATCAGCACACTTGAAAGAAATATGAAATGTGGCGTAGGCAAGTGCGGTCATTGCAGCATAGGAAGTAAATACACCTGCAGGCATGGCCCAGTTTTTACGTATCGGCAGATAAAGGGCTTCCCATCGGTGTTGTGAGTCTGTTCGTTGCTTTTCCCAGCAGGTTTTGATGCGAAAGGAGTCAGGCCGATCCACCCCTTTGCTATCACGGCATGAACAACCACACTCTGACTTCTGTTTGCCTTAGGTTGGATTCTTTGACTCTGAAAAGACAAGTTTAAGCGAGTCCCATCGGGTACCGCAAGAGCGACAAGATACCCTTTTTCGATCTGCTCGCGAACCCTGCGGTTCCCACCAGTGGGGGCAGGGAGCGCGCTCGCTGTGGCCGTTCATCAAGCAAGCTTTGGGCAGCCTTTTCAGTTCAATGGTACCATGGAAGGCGCCAGTTCCGAGATTCTTGCCTTGAGGTTACCTTATGTCGGTCATGCCCCGGTGAGGATGAATTAGGGGGGAGATTCAGAAAAAATGAAGCGTCCTGTTTCAAGAAATAGTCTTCGGATGAGCTTATGCGGGCAATCAAAGGCAGCCGGGCCCCGGCTGATTCAATTGTCTTCAGGGGAAAAAACAGCAAAGACACTCCTGCTCGTACTGCTTGGCCTTCTGGTATGGGTGTCTGTGTCTGCTGCCCAGGCCTTTGTCCCCTCCCAAATCCAGGAGGTGACTCTGTTTTCCAATCAGGCCATGGTCACACGGCGGGCAACCGTTCATGTCCACAAGGGCGTCAATGAAATATTGCTGGGCGTGGACGCCTTTGGCGTGGACTCTGATTCGGTTTCCGCAAGAGTCTTTGGAGACGGGGAGCTTTACAGCGTGCAGCTCAAAGAGATTTACTTGAAGGAAGCTCCGCAAGAAAATATCCGGATCTTGGAAAAAAAGTTGCAGGAACTGAAAGCCTCGCAAAAAACGCTGGCGGACAATAAGGCGGTATTAAAGAGCAAGGAGAAGTTTCTGTTTGCAGTTATTGACTTTTCAAAAACCCAGCTTCCCCTGGATATGAAAACCTCCTTTCCAAAGACTGAAGATCTAGAGAAGACCCTGACCTTTCTAGGGAGTCATTTTGAACAGATCCATCAACAGAGACAAGCTCTGGATGAAAAGACCGAGTCAATTGATAAAGAAATTCAAGTTGTGGAAAAGGAGTTGGCAACTTTAACCAAAGTCAGACAGAAGAAAAGGAAGGGGATCGAGGTTCTGTTCAATGCCAAGACAGACCAGCAGATCAAAATTGAAACCAGCTATCTTGTGCAAAATGCCTTTTGGCAACCGTTATACAAGGTAGCTGTGCCATTGGATCTGAATGCAGTAAATTTGACCATGTTCTCAAAGATTCGTCAAAAGACCGGAGAAGATTGGCGGGACATAGACCTCGCTGTTTCAAACGTGGTCACTCTCAAAGGTGCAAGCCTTCCTGAGCTTCGGAGTTGGATTGTGGACATCCCTAGACCTGTACTAAGAAAACCTGCCTTCGGCGGGCGTGCTGATTTGGCTGAAAAGGCTGCAGAGCCGATG
>JBFEUB010000052.1:0-17781 GCA_041547605.1 Desulfobacteria bacterium | reverse complement strand
ATGAGCTGGTTCTTATAGAGGACTCTCTATGATATGATTTTGATATCTTGCTTTTTCTCTTTTGGTAGATAATGGGAAGGAATATTCAACTTTGGGTATTTCAGCCTTTGCACAGCATATTGTGTGCTATCCCTCGGAACAACCTCAGCTGACAAGACTCTGTCTTTCCTAATTACCTCTTTGCATGCCGTCATCACCCTGAAAAGTCCTTATTAGAGTATCATTTTTCTGCGTAAAAATCAGGGGAATACCCATCCATAAAACCACAATTCTCCCAATTGTGCCGTGGTATATCATGCGCTAAAAATGCAGCCTGAAGTAGTGTGGGCAACAAAGTTGATTCTACGCATAAGTAAGCACGAATTTCGTCATATAGTTACACGCCCGGAGGTGAGGTAATGAGAAGAAACCATTTTTGGGGGATCGCTTTAATTGTCCTTCTATGTGTCTTCTTGATAACCACTGTTGGAGAAGCCCGAGAAATAAAGGGCAAAACCAGGTCCTATTGCCGGAACCTGGTGGCAAGCGCCATTGCTACTGACGGTTCTGCAACCACCGCTCCGGTTACTGTGGTCAGGAAAAAGCGCACACAAAGGGGTGTCCTACGCATCGGCACATACAGCCTGCAGGTGCCCGAGGGCCAGGAGGTCATGGTCGTTTTCAGCAAAGTGAGAAGGGATGGTCGGCTGAAGCCAAAGACGGCAGCGCAGTTTGAGACTGACGCTTTTGGGCTGAACCTGACGACGCAGCTGAATGTGACTCCACCTCTTCCTGACGGATCAGAGGCGATCGACTTAGGTAGGATTGCGGTCAGGCGCAAGCTTGCAATTCCCACATCGAACCCTTTGGACGACGTCGATAATGACGGCGATGGGGTCTCTGACTTCGACGACAATGACGACGACAATGACGGTGTTGACGATGATCAAGACGAAGACGACGACGGTGACGGCGACCTCGACCAGGACGAGGATATGGATGAGGACGATGACGGTATGCCCGATGTAGTTGATCCTGACGATGACGACGATGGCATTGGCGACAATCAGGACCTCGATGATGATGATAATGGGATTGAGGACTGGGACGGTGACACCGATTCAGATGATGACAGCATAAAGGATGCTGAAGATCCTGACGACGACAATGACGGCATAGAGGACAATCAGGACGAGGACGAGGACGGTGACGGGATTCCGGATGAAAACGAACAGGATTCCGACGGCGATGGTATTCCTGATGACTGCGACGAAGACGACGACAACGACGGCATAGAGGATAGCCAGGACGAGGACAACGATGGTGACGGCATCCTCGACCAAGACGAACAGGATCAGGACGGGGATGGCAACCCTGATGATTCTGACGAGGACGACGACGGTGACGGGATTCCGGACTATCTGGACCCGGACAACAATCAGTAGACTTTACAACGTAAAGGGTTAAAGTAGAAGTAGAAGAATCAAGTTTCCATTTAGTTTTCCAATATCAAAGGCATGGTCGTAAGCGTCCGTGCCTTTTTTATGAGCAGGTCCACATGTTGTGTGTGGCCTGTTCGCCTCAAATCCATCGATACTGCCATATAAGGTCTTAAAAATAGAGGCCGAAAAACTTATCATATGATTTAGAAACCTTTGATAGATTCACCCCGAGTGTGGGCATCAATAATGGGAAGGAACATTCTACGTGTTTTGCTGGAGTATAACCGCAACATATTGTGATTGAAGCTCCCTGCAGTCCCGATAAATCGGGACTGCAGGGAATACGCTCGCTATTGCAATTCAAGGTAGTGAATAGTATGTTTTGCAAAGGCTGTAATGGATAAAGGTCTTTTTCCGCGAGGCATTTTATAAGGAGGCTTCGTATGCAGGTGACGTTTTACGGGGCGGTACGGGAAGTCACCGGTTCGATGCATCTATTAACTACCGAAGATGACCGAATTCTGCTTGACTGCGGAATGTTCCAGGGCCGCCGCAAGGAAAGCGCGGAAAAAAACAGGATCCTGCCCTTTGATCCGCGGATCATCACCAACTTAGTGCTGTCCCACGCCCATATCGATCACTCCGGACGCATTCCGCTGTTGACCAAGTATGACTTCACGGGGCGTATTGTGTGCACTCGCGCCACTGCAGGCGCATGCGAATATCTCCTTGAGGACAGTGCTCACATCCAGGCATCGGATGCCGCCTATCTTAATTATAAGACCGTGAGGTCGGCGCTGGCCCAGACAAGGAAATCAAGCCGGGCGAAAAAAATTTCCAAACGTGGACTCGAGAATATAAAAAGGCTCTTAAAGAAAGGCCGCCACGAACTGAAGACCGAGACCATCAACGAATTGATCGATTATCACCATCTGGAAGGAGTCCAACCCCTATACACTTCTGAGGACGCCCGCCAAGCTCTCACCTATTTCGACGGCTACCCCTATCGCCACCCGATTGTCATAGGACAGGGTGTGACCTGCACGTTGTACGATGCGGGACACATTCTCGGCTCTGCCATCACCATCATCAAGGCCAAGGAGAACGGGCGAACATTCACTGTCGGCTATACCGGAGACATCGGCCGGTTCAACAGGCCCATCATCAAGAATCCAACGCTCGACTTTGGAGAAGAAGACCGGCAGTTGGACCTGCTGATCATGGAAAGCACTTATGGCAACCGCCGTCATGAGCCAGTGCAGGATCTGAAGCCTTACCTTAAACAGGTGCTCGTGGATACTTACAACCGGGGCGGGTCGGTCTTAATCCCTGCCTTCGCGTTCGGACGCACGCAGGAACTGTTATATTTGTTACATGAACTTCGTGATGAAAATCAGGTTCCCGAGGTTCCAGTATACGTGGACAGTCCGCTGGCAATCAATATAACCCGGATATTCGGAGAACACCCTGAGGTTTATGACAAAGAAGCCCACGAAAATTTTCTTCAGCGAGGTAAGAATCCCTTTTCCTTTAAAGGGATTCATTTTGTCGAATCTGTTGAAGAATCCATGGCTCTCAACCGTGACAATACCCCGCATATCGTCATTGCGGCGTCGGGCATGTGTGAGGGCGGACGGATTCTGCATCATCTTCGTTTCAAGAGCCACAATCCCAAAACGACGATTCTGATAGTCGGCTATATGGCGCAGCATACCCTCGGTCGGCGTATTCTTGAACTCGGCATGGCGTATGAAGAGTCTGGCAGGACTGGCCCCTCCCCGATGCTAAAATTCCTCAATAAGGAGTATCCGCTGAAGGCCCGCGTCGTCAGCCTTCTGGGCTTCAGCGCCCACGGGGATCAGGACGAGATGCGTCGCTTTCTAAAGGAATCGAATCTGAGCATCAAAAGGATTGCTGTCGTCCACGGTGAAGAGGATCAGTCTCTGGCCCTTGCGCAACATCTTAAAGAGGAAGGTTATTCTGTCTCGGTGCCGAGGATGGGGGAGATGCTCCGGATCAATTGATTTCCAGCATAATCGTTTGCCATAATTTCTCCTTACTTTCTGACGAAACTTATCATATGAGTTAGAAACCTTTGATAGATCCGCCCGGTATGTGGGTATCAATAATGGGAAGATATATCTATTTCCGGAGAGTGAAGATTCATTCCAATATGTCGTTCCTTGGCCCAGCTGTTGGCAGGTGCCAACGAAATCCATATTCACCCTAATTCATTGACAAAATCTTCAAGACATGGTAGCAGCGTGAAGCGTCATCCCGTAAGGGGTTCACTTCCAAGTTAAAGCTCTTCCTGTATCTACTTATCGTTGAGCCTCCTCTTGATGCTGTCAGTGCACATTAACTTTGTCTCATTGGGGTACAGTTGTCATGGAGAAACACCTGAAGATGGGCTGACCCAGCTCTCACTGGAACATTGTTCTGGTGGGAGGATAGCGGCTTTGACCTTAAGTATAATTTTTGTGCCTCTCGCAGCACATGTCATAGCAGCGGAAAGGAGGGTATTTCTATGCCAACTTATATTGGATTATATAAATTGACGGACCAGGGAATCAAAAACATAAAGGACGCACCTGCTCGTGTAAAAGAAGGTATGAAAGGTGCGGAAGCGATGGGGGGCAAGGTAATAGGCGTCTATGCAGTCATGGGCGAATATGACTATGTGACTATCGGTGAGTTTCCCAGCGATGAAGACGCTATGACCTTCGCCATGGCGCTTGGTTCAGAAGGGAACGTCAGAACCACAACGCTCAAAGCGTTCACGAAGGAAGAATTTGCAGGGATAGTTAGCAAGCTACCTTAGCTTTTTGTTGGCGAGATAGAGAATGACCTCGACCCAAAATGGATTTTTTCAATTCCCGACTGTGCCCCTGTTTAGAAGAAAAGCATATTGAGGCAGGGTCATCATAGCCCTGCCCTTTTCTACGTCTACATCTTCTGCTTGTCCTGTGAGTGTCTACGCTTATAATAATGCCACACTATCTTTGAAACTTAGAGGCCAAAAAACTTACAGTATCCAACTCATATCTCTATATTTGACCTAACAATGAGTCGCCTACCAGGGGTTGCGTCCACTGGTTCCAGCCTGAATTTTCGCCCAACCAACCTAGTTTCCCTGAATCTCCCCCGCCGTTTGACGAAACTTATCATATGAGTTATGAGTGTTTTACACAACCAACTTGTGGTGGATTTGTCTTACGGTAAGATATCCATAAAATCGAGTGCAACAAGACAACTCCAATATGTTGCATTTGTCCTAATTAGCGATCTCGCCGAAGCGGAATCCTTCCCACCTTTGTCGCAGCTGCAGTTCACGCAAGAATTTCCACTTCCTTTCTCAATGTGCCACATGAGTTGTGCAATATTGTGTGTCGGAATATTATGAGGTTGCGCCTTTTCCACACTGAATGCTTTTGCCTAAATGATCCGGATGTCCAGTGGCAAAACCCCTGATTTTTTTGTGAGTGACGCCTACAACTCCGCTTAGAATTGCATGAGATGACAGCACCCAAGATTCCTTGACAAGATTGGACACGTGCTTATTCTATACAAAAATGATAGACTATATATTTTTAAATACCCGGCAGCCTAAGATTTGTGAAAGGAGGCCATCATGAAGTTTGTTGAAAACCAAACGTCAGACGACACCTTAGACCTCGTTTGTCGTATGTGCCCTCTGCACCTTTTAGAGCCAGGTGACAGACTCAAGTGCCTGAAAAAAGGACAGGTTCTGGAAGTATTGACTGATTACGATGGGGCCTTGGAGGATATTCCTAGTTGGTGTCGGAAGTGTGGGCAAGAATTTATCGGCATAGAGGAAGATGATGACTGTTACAAACTATATATCCGAAAGGTTAAATGAGAGAGGCACGCATGAAAAGAGTGTATATGGATCATGCAGCCGCAACACCTGTAAGAAAACGGGTACTCGATGCTATGCTGCCTTACTTCGGCGAGGATTTTGGGAACCCATCAACAGTGTATGACATGGGTTCAAGAGTCAAGCACGTCATTGATGAACAAAGGACAAAGGTAGCCAAATTGATTGGTGCCAAAGCTAAAGAGGTTATTTTTACTTCTTCAGGTGCTGAGGCGAATAATCTGGCCATCAAAGGTGCGGCTCTTCCGAGGCAAAAAAAAGGGAACCATATCATTATCTCCGCTATTGAACATCATTCTGTTCTCAACTCGGCCAGATTCTTAGAGCGTCTGGATTTTGAGGTGACCTTCCTGCAGGTTGACGAACATGGATTGGTCGATCCCGAACGCTTGGCTAAGGCCATTAGGCCGGAGACCATTCTTGTATCCATTATGCATGCAAACAATGAGATCGGAACGATTGAACCCATATCGGAGCTTGCTGCCATTTGTCAGGAAAGAAACGTCATCTTCCATACTGATGCTGTTGCAACCGTGGGCAACATCCCAGTCGATGTCAATGAACTAAATGTCGATTTGTTAAGCCTTTCGGGAGTTTCGCTTGGCGCGCCCAAAGGGGTTGGAGCACTTTATTTCAGAAACAACATCAGACTTATGCCATTAATACACGGAGGGATCCAGGAAAGTGGCAGAAGGGCTGGAACGGAAAATGTCCCGGCCATTGTTGGACTTGGCAGGGCCGCAGAGCTTGTCGAAAAAGAACTGCTCGACAGGTCTAAGCAAGTGCGAGAACTAAGGGACCTCCTTGTGCAGGGTATCCATGAACGGATTGAGCAGGTAAAATATACAGGCCATCCGGAAAGGCGGCTTCCCGGCCATGCGAGCTTTTGCATTGAAGCCATTGAAGGGGAAGCATTGCTTTTCATGCTCAACCAACAAGGTATTTACGCCAATACGGGCTCTGCTTGTGCCTCAAAAGCCCTTAAGACTTCTCCCGTTCTTGTAGCAATTGGAATACCGCCTGATCTGGCCCAGGGGTCCGTAGTGTTTACTCTAAATATCACCAACACGGTTGAAGAGATTGAATATGTATTGGACAAGCTTCCTTTGGCGGTTGAGAAGCTGCGTTCGCTTTCACCTATTTGGAGGAAAAAGAGCGCTGCATGATGCAAGGGCTCTTGCATTAACAAGGTGAAGCAGAAGCTCTTATTAGAAATGGCGATGAGGGCGATGTATAGCTCTATAAAACTTCTATTACTCTGTCTGACGGGATTACAAAAGGCTTAGATAAGTTTACACACGTACAAGGAGATAAGAAATGTACTCAGAAAAGGTCATGGAGCATTTCTCAAACCCGAGAAATGCCGGTACCATAGAAGATGCGGACGGAATCGGTGAGGTTGGCAATCCAGTCTGTGGAGATATGATGACTTTCTACATTAAGGTGGACGACAATAAGCTGACAGATGTAAAATTTAAGACATTTGGATGCGTTGCGGCCATTGCAGTGTCCAGCATTGTTAGTGAAATCGCCAAGGGCAAAACCTTGAAGGATGCCAAAGCCATCACAAAAAAGACGGCTGCAGAGGCCCTTGATGGACTACCCAAAGAAAAGATGCATTGTTCTAACCTTGGTGCCAAGGCGCTTGCTGAAGCCATTGAGGATTATGAGGGGAAGAAATACGGAAAGCAAAAACCTACAACCAAGAAGAAGAAAAAGAAAAAACCAAAAAGGCGCATTACATGCGGCCATTGTGACACAAAAAACCCCATCACTGCCAATTTTTGTATGAGTTGCGGAGAGAAGCTCGAGGACTGAGCAGGGATACTACCTGTTGTGGTTCAACCATTCGGCCTAAGACTTACGCGTCCTGTATCTTGCCTCGCCTTGATGGCTGAGCTTCTTCCGATAGCGGTTTCACATTTTGAACCTCGGGGGGTATTTAGGACCAACGACCTTCGTTTCATGATAACAAGCAGCTCTAAAATAGCCAAGCCCGAGAGACTGCCATAAATAATGTCCAATCCTGGTCAGCCCGAAAATCTTATGATATGAATCCGTGATCTTGATGGCGCGGATATTACAGATAATGGGAAGCACGTTTGCAAATATTGCGCCTTGAACTATTAGAAACACATGTAAAACAATCAAGCCTAGCGCCTTAACCTGCGCCCGTTTTTCGTTGCCAATCCAGATTCTATATTTTTTCAATATGTTGAAATGCGGCTTCAAAACGGGTGGCCCATCCCAGGCCACAGCCGATTTTTGCGGCCTGGGTTTTCGGTCTCTCCCCCATACAGCAGTTTTCCAGCGCATTGGTGCGCCAAGATTTGGCGCAACGGTATGACAAATTTTATGTGTGCTGTCCGATGAAGGAAAAAAAGCCCCCGAGATCCTGGATCGCCCCGGGGGCTAAAGGAGACGGAAAGCATGGACACGATACTTCACCAGTTGACTTAAGCCAGCTTGTTCCCTATAAATCAAATAGCTAATATCTATGTCCGTTTGCGACTTTCATTGAAATCTTCGATCAAAGTATCTGCCACAGTGCACTTTGTTGTTCCAGCCAGTGAGCATAGTGGATGCCAAGTGATACCGTATTTTAAGATGAGCTTCAGCCCAAATGCTGACAAGAAACAAACAGGTCTCGATCAGCAAAAGGACGGCCATCCACCAGACGGGCTTAAGCGCGGTAACTGCTATTGCACAGATAAACTGCAGGAAGTCTTAGGTT
Organism: Desulfobacteria bacterium; assembly: GCA_041547605.1. GTDB lineage: Bacteria > Desulfobacterota > Desulfobacteria > Desulfobacterales. The sequence continues at coordinate 9,728 of JBFEUB010000052.1, read as the reverse complement.
CCGTGCCGCTGCAAATAGTCTGAGTGCCCTCCTTCATCACGCCACTGTAACTCGTGCCGCAGCGCTGCTTTGGCTAATCATACGGAAACACAATGAAGTTTCTTAAAACGTGTCAAAGGGGCAATCGGCGTCAAATGGAGTTTAAACTAAAAGGTTCGCGACATTCAGTTCCAGATGCCAAGACCCAAATTCCTATTGATTCCCAAAGCCCAAAGTGCAAAAATTGGTTCGGCCGACGGAAACGTTTTCCATCTGGGCATGTTCGGTCATTGCAGCATCGGAATGTGGTCTCCCGTTTGGATTTTGAGATTTGAAATGCCAAACGGAATCCAGCCACGTGACGGCAGAAGCAAGTTTCTCTGACCCTGTATAAAGAACGCGGTTTTCCAGATTACCGTGAAAGAGTGAATTTCCCTGCAGTCCCGACAAGTGGGGACAGGGAATGCGCTCGCTGTTGCAGTTTATGACAACATCCAAAGCTCGTCAGTCGAAAGGAAAGGGGCTGTATATGATGATCAAAAGATTGAGTAAGGTCTTTGTAATAAGTGCATTTCTTGTGTACTGGTTTGTTGTTGCAGCCTATGCTGATACTGCAAAAAAAAGTATTACCATGGCCATTTTCCCGTGTGCCGACGTGGTAATGGCCTTTGAAAAGTTCCACCCTTTGGTCACATATCTGAAACAAGAGACAGGACTTGACATAAGACTAGTGGTCTTAATGGATACCGCAGAATTTGGAAGGGCTATGAAGAACGGGGATATCGACTTCGCTCTCCAAAGCGCCCAAATGTACGTGCGGTTCGCTGATTCATATGAAAAAGGAACCCTCCTCAGAACTCTGACCCGAGAAGGTCATAGGACCAAGTCTGGTGTAGTCATCGTCAAAAAAGACAGCGGCATAGAGAGTATCGCAGATTTAAGAGGTAAGTCTGTCAAATTCGGACCCAAGTTTTCTGCTGCCAGATGGGTGTTTGCAAAATTGCTTTTTGAAGAAAGCGGCTTAGACATAGATCAAGATTTGAAGACCTATTCACATGGAGGGTGTTGCGAAGACGTATCCTTTAGTGTACAGCTTGCTAGCGTTGATGGAGGGGTGATATGTGACCATTTTCTAAAGGAACATTTTGGGAGGCAGCATGAACTGGGTGTAGATTCTAAACAGCTTGTTGTCATTGGAAGGACCGCATTAGTCCCGACGAGGGTGTTTTGTCCTCGTCGAGATGTAAGTAGCGATATTGTAAACAAGGTCAGCCAGGCATTACTCAGACTCGACAAGCAGGTGCCTGAGCATGAAAAGATATTGTACCATGCTGAACTGGGCGGATTTCAGAAGGCAAATGACGAAGATTATGACCAATTAAGGATGCGACTGGATATTAAGATAGGTCACTGAAAAGACCTGGGGAAGAAGTTCCAAGAGAAAGATCTTTTGCATGAAAGTTTTTTCGCGACACATAGAATGGAGCTTGAGGATCAAGCTGACTTTCTTGATCGAGATAATAGTGGTCATTGTCGTACTGGGCACGGGAATCATTGCAACGATGCAGGCAAAAGAAACTTTGCTAGGCGAGTTGCACAAAAGAGGGCTTGCTTTAGGTTCAGACTTAGCCAAGTTCATGGAGAGACCCTTATTAAATCAAGACTTGTCGGCTCTGCGCCGATTTGTCAACCACTCCATGGAGCAAGATTACGTGCGTCATGCCATTGTATTAGATCCTCTCGGCAAGGTGATTATGCACAGCGACCTGGCAGAGGTCGGCAAGACTTATAGGGATAGTTTGAGTATTCTTGCCGTCAATTCCAAGGAACCTGGCCATATCGACGCGCACCTCCGAGAAGGAGAGGAACCAATTGCTGATATATTTGTACCCATAGAAGTCTCAGACGTCAGGCTCGGAACGCTTCGGTTAGGATATTCCTGTTCAGCCGTTGAAAAAGAAATGGCCGAGGCTGAGCAACACATCTTTCTTATAGGCATAGGGACCGTATTAATAGGCGGCATTGTTGCCTACCTTTTGGCTACGTTTATCTCCTCACCAATTATTCGAATAACCGATGCAATACAGACGGTTGCCAACGGCGACCTAAATACTCCCGTTTCGATTAATAGACATGATGAAATAGGTACTTTAGCCGATTCTTTCAACAGAATGGCCCAAGATCTAGGAAGACACCGCAAGCGTCTTGAGGCATTGGTGGACGGGCGTACAGCCGAATTGGAGACTGCAAACGAACAACTCCAACAGGAAATTACGGAGCGAAAGAGGTCGGAGGATGAATTGAAGCGATCACGTGAACAGTTGCGTGAGCTCGCTTCGCATTTGCAGTCCGTAAGGGAGGAAGAGAGAGGCCGAATTGCGCGGGAGATTCACGACGAGTTGGGACAGGCATTGACAGCTTTGAAAATGGACATACACTGGGTAGGTCAAAGACTGTCCAATGATCAAGAATTGCTGCTCGGTAAGATACAGTCAATATCAAGGCTGATTGATATGACTGCTCAATCTGTTCAAAGGATTTCTTCAGAACTGAGACCGGGCTTGCTGGATGACCTCGGTCTTTCGGCAGCGGTTGAATGGCAGGCAGACGAATTTCAAGATCGGACAAACATTCAGTGTGAAGTTGCATCAGATCCTGAGGATATTACCTTGAATCCAGCTCTTTCTACAGCAGTTTTCCGCATCTTTCAGGAGGCGCTGACCAATATTGCTCGACATGCAAATGCAACCGGAGTCAAAGTAATCTTAAAGGAGAAAATCGGTAAGGTGGAGTTAACGGTTCGTGATAATGGCAAGGGGATCACAGACAAACAGGTTTCGGATGCAAGATCATTTGGGTTGATCGGAATGCGCGAGCGTGTTCACTATTTCGGAGGTGACCTGACAATCTCCGGCACACCAAATAAAGGCACCACTGTGAGTGTGAGCGTTCCGCACCATAGGAAGGTGAACGACGATGATACGGATAATTATAGCAGATGATCACGCAATTGTTCGTAAAGGGCTTAAGCAGATTCTAGCGGAGACCTCCGACATGGTGGTGGCTGGTGAAGCGGCTAATGGCCAAGAAGTCTTAGAGCAAGCCTCGAAAGATGATTGGGATTTGGTCTTATTAGACATTGCCATGCCTGGTAGAGGTGGGATAGATATCCTGAAGCAGCTGAGGCGCGAGAGGCCTAAACTTCCCATTCTGATATTAAGTATGTATCCTGAAGAGCAATATGCGCTGCGAGCTTTAAAGGCGGGTGCATCCGGTTATTTGACAAAACAAAGCGCACCGGAGGAGTTGATATCTGCAATACGAAAAGTGTCGCAGGGGAGGAGGTATGTCAGCTCTTCCCTTGCTGAAAAATTGGCTGCCTATTTGCACAAGGATACCGAAAGGGCGGTTCATGAATTGCTGACTGATCGTGAATACCAAGTGATGGTTATGATTGCCTCCGGGAAAACCGTAAAACAGATTGCAGATGAACTGTCACTGAGCGTTAAAACTATTAGCACGCATCGGGCACACGCTCTTCAAAAGTTGGGAATGAGGAACAATGCTGAAATTACCTATTATGCCATAAAGCATGCCTTGGTGGACTGAGACCCCTCCCTACATCTTTCCACCACCCAAGCCTTGGCTAACCCACTCAATGAAGCCCCCTATCAGCCTCCAACCGCCGCCCCCCTATAGGACAAATACTGACCCTGCAATGGCCAAACGTCCTATAAAAAAAATAGGGTTCTTCTGATTTACTTTCTCGCCTTATTCAATATAAAGAAATATTGCACTTTAAAATAAAATTAGGGTTCCACCCCAATCGGAGTGTCGGAGCCATGCAATTCCCCTAAGCTTCTTTTCCTCTTTGTATGCACTACAAAGGCCCTATGGAACGCAGTGTGAAAGTGCGTTTCCAGAACATGGCTGCCCTGGGTACAAAGACTGAGCGCTAAAGTTAATGGCAGCTGTGAAGGTTGCAGGGTTATTCTGAATAAGCTGATTAGGCTCTCCGTGCCGTTTGGAAAGCAGCTGCACCTGTGCCGGCAAGTAGACTCGACGTGGAAAAAAATAATCAGCTTGACCGGTGGTTCTACAGCACATGACTGGTTCATTCCACGTCGGAGCATGTTGTTTCCCGAACGCGAAATCGAGATTCTTTCCAGGCGGCCGGAGAGCTTTAAAGAGGATCGGCTTTACCTATCGAAGAACACTTACCGAACACAAGACATACCAAGATAGATCAAGAATGGCTCAAGAAGCACAAGCCATTGATGGAGCCGAAAGAGCAGATACAGTATACGGAGACAATAGAGGCAATCAAGAATACAGATATCTTGATATCGAAGCTCCCTGCAGTCCCGATAAATCCCGATATATCGGGACTGTAAGGAAGGGTAACATTTTTAGCCTCGCTCGCTGTTGCAGTTCAATGATCAATCGTAATTTCTTCATCTATTTTCGCAATGACTGTGCAGGCGAAAGTGAGGATAGGCTCTCTCTCATTTGCAGATAGCCTGTTCGGAGTCATAAACCATGCACCGGCAGACCACGTTACGAAGCCATAGGAGGCAAACAATGTGGTGTAATGAGTGTCAGAAGGAGCATAGTCTGCAAGAGTTTTGCAGTTGCTGCGGAACTTGTCTGCTCGGTGAGTATGGTTATCCGCACGACACCAAAGACTATTCCATCCGAGTTTCGATGTGCCTAATGTGTCATGCATTGAATACCATAGAATATGATATTGTGGAACCACCGCATGAAAACGGGCCTCTAACAGTGCAAGAGTTGGAGAAGACGTTTGATGAGCTTTGGGGAACTGAAGATGAAGGAGAAGAAGTTTTTGACATGAAAATTTTGGATACAGAGAGTTGAAGCGCCCTGCAGCAACCTGCAGGGAATTTTCTGCCTAGCGGCAGTGCTTCGCACCAACTGTAAGGAAGGGTACCCTTTTTAGATTCGCTTGCTAACCTTGTTGCAAGCTACGGGAAATGTGCTCGCTGTTGCAGTTCAATCAAAAATCTACAAACAATGCTCTTATCGCCCGCCTTTTCTTTTAACAAGACTGGAAACCATATCCTGAGGGGCCATCCCGGCTTCAAAGTCCCGATTGAGATAGACATTTCTTATATTGCATATGCTTGCGAAAGGTGAGAATACGGTCTGCTGCATATTGTCCCTTCACTGAAATTCGATTCTGATAATAACATCGTTGAATTTAACGGGTCTCTGATTTCACTCCACTGTCACCTTGACAACTGTGGCCTGATAAAGACGATCGAGGAAATCCCTCTCTCTGATGGACACGCCGTAACTATGTAAACCTCTGCTGAAGAGTTTTTTTGTGAATTTTAGACGCTTTCTCTCTAAAGAGTTAAAGGGTGTATCGACTGACAAAGCTTTCCAGGAAGCGACTGAGTTGTATCGGTTCATGGGATTCGGCAGGGTGAATTTTAGCAGGCTGACCGCACGCGGCGGTATTGCTTATGCAGACTCGTCTTATTATGTGACCGCATGACTTGAAAAATATGGTCGCAGGGAAACTCCTGTCTGTTACTTTGCGCGCGGATTTATCGCAGGAATACTTGGTGCGATTTTTGACGTTTCGCCACATACATATGAGGTGACGGAAACGCAGTGCATCATAGAACGTCATGAACGCTGTAAATTTGTTTTATGGAAGAAGCGAAATGGCGATTGATATAGCGGTTGTCAGAATAACGTTCCGATAAGAATAGATGACAATTGAAAATACTATTTGGCTCACTTGTGGGTGTGCAATTTTAGGATTTTTGAATTCTCCTGGCTAAATCGCGCACGCAGTGGTTCTTTTCAAGCCGTCAGGCGCAACCGAAGCGCAACAACTCGGACGGAGCCCTCAGACACCTTGCAATTTTAAACGCCAGTCACATTCAAAAATCTTCTCCAAAATTGCACAATGTCGTTCGCCAAATAATATTTTCAATCATCAACGACTTGCGAGCAAACGGAACATATTTTTGACAATCAGTCTAGTAAGAAAATAATCGAGCTGCCCTCCGGCCTTCCGATGGCAAGTAATGAAAAGGGGATTATAGCTGCATTTGGCGTATATATGGCCATGAATTACAATGAATTGTTTTTTAGGCTGGTCTCAAGAATCATCAATATGGTGGATAATGCGGCAGCCCAGGTAATTGAGCAAATGCTCAACGATGCAGTCTTGGAGTGCGCCTATCGCACGTTCCACGGAGCCAGGCCTTCAATGGACTGCCGAGACTTGATCCTCCCCATGATCAAAACACCGGAAGATGAGATCCATGCCTTGGTGGCTTTTACGAATCTATTTGGTATTGGTTACTGCAAAGTAGAAGAATTAATCCCGGGAGAAAGACTGGTCACCACGGTAAAAAACGCTTATGACCTGGGGCGTTATTTGGAAGAATACGGTCCTCAACTTCAAGAACGATGTTATATGTTCAATGCCTGTGCCGCTTCCTATATGGCCCTTGTCTACGCTGATCAGTACCCGCACGGCATGGGGACCTTTATATCAACAGAGGTAATGTGCCGTTCAATGGGACATCCTACCTGCAGGTTTGTGGCCGAGCTTTCTGGATAAGAAATAGACGATGAATCTGTATCCTGAACACTCTCCTGTTAGACACACATCCCGTATATTGTGTGTCTAATTTCCGCAAAAATACATGACTACTAAGTATCGCTAGCTTCGACCATCCCCGAAATTCTTCGACAAGATTTTCATATCTTTACCGCCAACCGCCCGTTAACGATCCGTATGATACAGCCCTGAATGGCTTGGATGTCATGGCCAGACCGGACGTCAGGCCAAGGTTGAACCTGAAAGTCGAAAGCGCAAAGGCGTCAGACGAATCTCATGGGAAATTGCCCTTTCAGCCCTATCGGACAAAAAGGGGCGCTTTGCAAAGGTCTCTATTGGGTACCTACGAAGAACGGCCGAAAGTCAGATTCGTCCCGTTTGAGGGCGTGGCTTATTTCGCTCAGGAGCCTGGGTTTGTCGTCTGGAAGGTGACCGCAGAGGTTAACGTAGTTTGTATAGTGATCGCTGGTCAGCGCGGTGGCGATGGTAAGATTTTCAAGGAGGGATGCTGTTTCCTTTAAAACCGCGTGAGGTGTGAGCATCCTGAAGCGTCTCTCCATGACCTCCTCCAAGAGAGGGGTATTGATTTTTGGTACGAAGGTGCGAAGCCGCACAAAGTCTGGTGCAATCTGATTGATAACGCGGGCAGTTTCCAGCGCATGCTCCTGAGTCCTTTCCTCACCTCCGATTCCCAAGATGACATAAAGGCTCAGCTGTATGCCGGCGGCCATCGCCCACCCGCCAGCCTCTATCTGCTGCCGAGCGTGGGTTCCCTTGCGAATCTTTTTCAGTGTGATGTCATCGCCCGATTCGAGCCCCACATGAATCCGCCCGAGTCCGGCCCGGGCCAGTTGTGTAAGCCTTCTTGGACCCTTCTTGTGAATAAACTGTGAGGACCCGTAAACCGTAATCCGTTCAAGCCCTGGAAAAGTAGCCCTGGCAAAACGGCAGATTTCACTTAGATCCTCTGTCTTCATAGCGATGGTATTTCCGGCCGGAAGAAAAAGGGTCCGGACGTGCGGGCCATAGACCCTACTGGCTTCGAATATGTCTTCTTTAACGTCACTCACCGGCCGGACCCCGTATCTGGGGCCGTTCTTGTACACCATGCAAAAGGTACATCGGTTGTGAGGGCACCCGATGGTGGCTTGAATCAGGATAGAGTCAGCCTCGCTGGGCGGGCGATATATAGGGCCTTCATATCGCATCGGAAGAACTTATTTTTCTTGAGGAAAGAGCAATAGTTTGTTAAATTTTAAAGTTTAAAGCATTATTTTATCTCTTACCTTCGGAGCCAGGAAGTTTTCTCCACACAAAAAGATATAATATCATGGCTGTTGTTGCAACACGGAAAGAGACCAGACAGATATCCATTGGCGGCGTCAAAATCGGTGGTGGCGCCCCGATCGCTGTCCAGTCTATGACAAATACCTTCACCCACGACGTTGCCGCCACCGTGGCCCAGATTCAGCGTTTAGAGGGCGTGGGCTGCGAGCTTATTCGGGTGGCAGTGCCAGACCAGGCCGCCGCAGAAGCCATTGCATCTATTAAGAAAAAGACCGCTATCCCTTTGATTGCCGATATTCATTTTGACTATCGATTGGCACTGAGGGCGATGGAGGCCGGGGCAGACGGCCTACGCATCAATCCAGGTAATATCGGAACAGCCAACAAGGTGAAGTCTATATCCAAACAGGCCAAGGAGCGAGGTATTCCTATACGCGTAGGGGTTAACGCGGGTTCACTTGAAAAGGACCTTCTCAAGAAACACGGTGGGGTGACGCCTCAGGCCATGGTGGAGAGTGCCTTGCGGCATGTAGAGTTGCTCAGATCGTTCGATTTCCATGACATCAAAGTTTCCATCAAGGCGTCGGACGTGCTGAGAACCGTGGAAGCGTATCGGTTGCTTTCTTCTCGGACCGATCTCCCGCTTCACGTCGGTGTGACTGAAGCGGGCAGCCTCGTTTCGGGCACGGTCAAATCTGCTCTGGGCATTGGTATCCTCCTTGTCGAAGGCATTGGTGATACCCTTCGGGTCTCACTTACACGGGACCCCATAGATGAGGTTCGCGTCGGTTACGAGATACTAAAGGCCTTGAAGATCCGGCAAAGAGGCCCTGAAATCGTTTCATGCCCTACGTGCGGCCGGTGTGAGATTGACCTGGTTAGGCTCGTTGAGTTCGTGGAGTCGACACTCCTTACCAGGACCACGCCGGTGCAACTGGCCATTATGGGATGTGTGGTGAACGGACCAGGGGAAGCGCGGGAGGCAGACATCGGGATCGCCGGTGGTCGAGGCCATGGGGTCCTTTTCAAAAAAGGGAAGGTAATACGAAAGGTCAAAGAGCACCGGTTGGCTGAAACCCTGCTCAAAGAAGTCGAAGCATATGAATCGAGGAAGCGGCATGGGAAAAGAGGATAGTGCGGAAACAGCAATCACACCGACCCGAAACCAGGATTACCCGGAGTGGTATCAGCAAGTAGTGAAGGCATCGGACTTGGCCGAAAGCTCACCCGTGCGGGGATGCATGGTGATCAAGCCGTGGGGGTATGCCCTGTGGGAAAATATCAGGACCATACTGGACAACATGTTCAAAGAGACCGGCGTGAAGAATGCGTATTTTCCCCTATTCATACCAAAACGATTCCTTGAAAAAGAGGCAGAACACGTTGAGGGATTTGCCAAAGAATGTGCGGTGGTGACGCATCACCGCCTGGAAGAAGGAGAAGATGGAGGACTTGCGCCTGCTGGTCCGTTAGAGGAACCCCTGGTAGTTAGGCCGACCTCTGAGACGATCATAGGGGAATCTTTTTCAAGGTGGGTCAGTAGCTACCGGGACCTGCCCCTGCTTATCAATCAATGGGCAAACGTGGTCAGGTGGGAAATGAGGACGCGCATCTTTTTGAGAACCAGTGAGTTCCTCTGGCAAGAGGGCCACACTGCCCACGCCACGAAGGAAGAGGCCATGGAGAGAACGCTTCAGATGCTCAATATTTATGAGAGGTTGTCAGAGCAGTGTCTTGCAATCCCTGTCCTGAAAGGGGAAAAGACGGCCTCTGAGCGATTTCCCGGTGCGGTCAATACCTTCACGCTTGAAGCCATGATGCAGGATAGAAAGGCACTTCAGGCGGGGACGTCTCACTT
>JBFEUB010000051.1:0-17875 GCA_041547605.1 Desulfobacteria bacterium | reverse complement strand
GGCGTTTAAAATTGCAAGCTGTCTGAGGGCTCCGCCCGAGTTGTTGCGCTCCGGTTGCGCCTGACGGCTTGAACAGAACCACTGCGTGCGCGATTTAGCCAGGAGAATTCAAACATCCTAAAATTGCACACCCACAAGTGAACCAAATAGTATTTTCAATTGTCATCTATTCTTATCGGAACCTTATTCTGACAACCGCTATACAGGAGGTGGTTTGGGAGGGGGAATTGGTGTTGGTTCAAGGGGCAAGTCTTAAGACAGTCACTGGACACAAGATCTTTGGTGTCGTTCCCAAAGTCCAAAACTATAAGGTTCTTCCCATTATTGATACCCACATACGGGGCCCTTCTATCAAAGGTTTCTAACTCATATGATAATTTTTTTGGCGTCTATTTTTCCGATCTTATATGGCATTATCTCGAATCTGCCTATTTTAGAGTTGCTTGTAATCACAAATCTTGGGGCGGGTTCTTCCGTACTCATGCAAGTGCGATCGCGATCGCCATACCCACTCCGAAGAACAGGTGGTTTGCCACAGGGGAAAGAGGGGCCCTGATACCTTCGGGAGACCGCCAGCCAAACACACCCAGCCCCATGGAAGGGTAAACGAAGAAAAGGGAGGCTACCGTCGTTGCGAAGCCATATACAAGGGCCCATACCGGTGATGCGGGCCCTCCAACCAAGAGATCCCAGCCGAGCATGTAGATGACCGCGAAGCCCACACCAATGGCGTAATGCGTGATATGGCCATAGAGCAACTCATTTGCGACCGGTTCCATTTCGCCTGGATGGCGATACCGGAAGCGCCCACGTGCCCACCCCGCGGACATTCTCCCAATCATCCCCACGTCGATTTTCAAGATCATCCCAGTTCGGGAGAAGAGATGGTTCAAAGAATCCATCACCAACGTCCCCAACACCCCGGCTACCACTCCCGTTACGATGAGATCCATCGCCCCTCCAATGCCCGTACATGAGATACCAGACTGCCCAAACGGATCAATCCGTCTGGCTCCTTATCTGCCAGCAAGTTGACTATCCAGAGACCACGGTTTCGTAAAGTAGACCTTGCGAACTTCTGACGCCTTGGACTCGGCCCATTTCTCCAGGCCCATTTTGTTTATTAAGCACAAATTAAAGACCTTGACATTATGAGGTATGGTGCCGGCTTTGTCAGCATACGGATGGAGATTATCGCAGGGAAACTCCTCACAATCCCCGCAGAAGTCCAACCCTTTGCTCTTGGAACATTCATAGGCAGCACAGCGATGCGCTTCGCCGAAAATTTGCTTTTGAAGCGGTATCTGCCCATTGTGGTTGCGACACCCACGACAAAACATAGTTTCTATTGGAATGTTAAGTTCCTTAGACCAATGTTCAACCTGGCTCATTGCCCCCGAATCCTCATGAGCCAAGAAGAAGGTGCAATTAAAGCAATCAAGTCCACAGGGGGCCGTCATTTGAAAGTAATCCATGATTGAGCCGCCTTTCTATTTTCCTAATGGTTATTCAAGTTTCTTAGCAACAATTGCTATGTCTGGAGACTCTGGTAACAAAGTGGAGCCTGCGACATCAGAGTAGAACTCTTCAGCCTCAAATCCGTTCTCTTCAAATTCCTCCCTAAGTGAGTCCTGGCTGAAATATTGTAGCCAGTTATATACAACACGGGTCCTTGCCTCTTCAATTATCGTGTATTTATCGAGAGTTATTTTTTCTTTGTCATACTTGAATGTGTTCAGGAAACCATAATAATTATCAGAAGACCAAAAGTTGTCTAGCTGATTGCGTTCATATGATGCGACCTCGTCTCTGTTATTGAAAGTATTCAACGAATGAACATCCAACAGAACTGATCCGTCGGGCTTCAAGAATTTGTGAAACTTGGCAAGCAGTGTTTTTCTTTGCGAAGGGCTTAGTGCGCAAAAATCGCAAAAAATCATTGTAATGAGATCAAATTTTTCCTCAGTCTCAAACTCCAGATAGTTTTGCTGAAAATAGTTAATATCTAGCCCTTTTTGATCAGCAACCTCTCTTGCATATCGAATAGACCTTTCAGAAAAATCAATCCCGGTAACAGAGGCGTTATTTTCTGCAAACTGAGTTTTATACAGACCTGGTCCACACCCAAAATCAGCAATACTTGTATTTAAGTCTATTCCAAAATGAGACACTATCCATTTTACAGAACGATCAATGAAATCTCTGTTTCGGGATGAAAGATCAACAGACCCGTTCAAGTGATATTCAAGCATCTTCATTGAGGTATGCTCATCAGTCCATAATTCATCTGCTGTATAGTACTGAAAAGGTGAAGGGCGAGAGTTAATTTCTTCTAATTCATCAAAAATTGATATTTCCTTTTTCATAACGTGACCATCACCGGCTGGAATGGAGACAGCCGAAGCCCTGTCCGTGTGCATGGCATTGATAATTATTTATGCAATCTTGTTTCTTAATTATGGCCGGAAAAGAAAGCTACGCTTCCAACAGTCTGTACAGAATATTCCTTGAAATTATTCTTTAGTATGACTTCAAGGTCTGAAATGTTGTCATTCAAGTTGCTGAATATAGATTTTCTATTGTAGATCGAATTTGCAATTCTATATAGTATGCCGACATCAACGCCCTGGCCTAATACGGTTACCCCAAAAAACACACCACCTTTCCGAAGAAAGGGCTTGAGGTTTCTGATAGCCACTTCTTTGTTTAACATGGTCCCCGGTAGACAATGCAAAAAGTTCATAGCACTTATTGAATCAAACAGCGGCAAATCCGTGTGAATCGGTTCCAGTACATTGCCCTGATGAGATGCTGGTTCGTATCTCTTGATTCTTCTTGAAGTTTTTCGCAATGTATTAAGGTTCAGATCCATGAGATGAATAGTTGGATTCTCGATTGGAAAATTGCATTTATCAAGGAAGTATCCGGTGCCGACTCCAACATCAAGATGTATGCCGGAAACATTTTCATTGAAAAAACCCATTACTTTATGCAGCGGACATTTGAAGATGTACTGTAATTCAAACATCAATACTTCTACATCATAGATAGATAATAAGAAGTTAGAATATACAGCCGCACCAGCAACAGCCTCTTCTGAAACAGTTTTGGTTGATTCATTGATTTGCACACTAATAAAACCTCACACTAAGTTTGGGGTTATTTTCTATAAATATCCATGCCTCATATATTTGTTTTCAGCGGTCCCCTCCTGGTACAAGAATACCAGCGAGATGCTGTTGAAGAGTTGCTGAAAGTCTTTCCACTGCCTTGGGTACACTTAACTCCGGGTTTCTCAGAAAATCACGTAGCACACCGGTATAAAGGTAAAAAATAGAAGATGCAGCCAGGTAAGAATCGATTCCCGTTCGAACAGTACCGATGTCCTTCTCCCCGTCAATCAATGCGGCTATGAACTCCAAATATTCTTCATCTAGCCGGGCGATGGAGAGACTTTCTTGATCTGGTTCGAAAAGTGTATCACGAACCAAAATTCGATAGAGTTCGCGATTCTTGTCGTAGAACGACAGCATAACTGACGCGATGTGCATAAGCACCGCATGAAGCCCCTTCTCGGAAGGTAAGTTTGCCAGAGCTTTGGCAACTGTTTTTGCAATCTCCTCGTAAACGGCCACTTGAAGCAGTGCTTTTTTGTTTTTAAAATGAACAATTATGGAAGCAGGAGAAACACCGGCTTCTTTTGCTATTTCGCGCATCGTGCATTTATCAACGCCCTTATTCCAGAACAAACTGTGCGCTGCATTTAATACCAGCGCCCTGGTCTCTGCCTTTGAATCGTCTCTTCTAGTCATGACAATCCGTCCTGAACATGTTTATTTTGTAAACATGTTTAATATATAGCCCAAGCTTAACCGTGTCAAGACGATTTTTTTGGAAAAACTGCAAAAAGATATTGATTAGAAATGAAGGGGGTTAGGCTTTGGTTTTTTGCGGTGTTATCGATTGGCGATCTCAAAAAGAACAGGCAACTGACAACATCGACATAATACGGATGCAGGCCTGCACACGTTCCTTCTTGAATAGACCGCCTTCTGATAGCTTTACATTATCTATGATGTTTGAAGCCGAGAATTATGCCAGGTTTCTTCCCATTATTTATGCCGACATACGGGGCGGATCTATCAAAGATTTTTAACTCATATCATAAGTTTCGTCAAACGGTCGAGGGAGATTCTGAGAAAGGAAGGCTGTTTGGCCGAAAATTCAGATTGGAAACAATAGCCGTGACCTTTAAGGCACTCATTGTGAGGCCCTCTTTAGAGATATTGAATTGAATTATATCCTTTTCCTATCTCCACTCCCACCTGCATGACGGCTGCCCGGAGCTTTTTCATAATCTATTGCACCGTCTGGTCGTCCTTTGAGCAGCAACAGCGTATTACCCAAGACGCTCAGGCTGCTCATCAGCATCGCACTGACGGCAATCAACGGATTCAGCAGCCCACTCATTGCTACGGGAATGGCGACGACATTGTAGCATGAGGCATACACCAGATTCTGTTGGATCTTTCTGTTTACCTTCTGCGCCAAATCCAAGAAGTTCAAGACCTGTCCCGGGTCGCTTCGCATCAGAATAGTATCTGCAGCCACCTCCCCCAAATGGCTCCCGGAATGAACAGCGATGGCTATGTCAGCCTGAGCCAATGCCGGCGCGTCATTAATGCCGTCTCCAACCATGGCTACGGTCCGTCCTTCTTCTTGCAGCCTCTCGACGAAAGCAACCTTATCCTGCGGCAGTTTTCCCCCATAGCACGACCTGATCCCGATCCTCTGACCGATGGCCTCAGTGGTACGCTGCCCATCTCCAGAAACCAACGAGACGTGGTAGCCCCTATCCAGGAGTTCTCGCACCGTATCAAATCCGCTCTTCTTCACCATATCTCCAAATACAAAAGCAGCACATAGCCTGCCATCATAAGCCATAAAGACGGTTGAGTATAATGCATCATCTGCGGGCAATTTGTCTGAGAATGGGGGGCCATATTGTTTCACTTCTGTGGAAAGAAAAACACGGGATCCTATCTTAACGTCAACCTGTCTGAATTGCCCTGAAACGCCGTTTTCAAAGGCTCTGATATGCTTTACATCTACCAGTGTTAGGCCCTGCTTATCTGCTTCCTTTTTGATTTCAACGGCGATGTAGTGCTCAGACATTCTTTCCAGAGAAGCTGCCAGAGCCAGAGCCTCCGAAGCCGAAAAAGGTTCACATGGGACGACCTCGACGAGAGTCCATGCTCCTGTGGTAACAGTTCCAGTTTTGTCAAAAACAAAGGAATCCACCCGTCGAGCCCCTTCGAATGCTGAAAAATCGCGAATCAGGATACCCTGCTTTCCCGACAGAGATATACCCGCTACCCGGGCCAAAGGTATGGCCAAACCCAGAGCACACGGGCAAGAAATGACCATGACGGTGACGGCACGCAGCATGGCTTTGTTCGCTGGAATACCTTGCAGAAGACAGGCAATGCCAGTCCCCATCGCCAAAATAAGCACCCCGGGGACAAAATAACGCAGTAGCCGGTCGGTCTTTCCTTCAAGGTATGTCCTTGTTCCCAGGGCCTTCTCCATGATTGTGATCACCTGGCCCAGTGTGGACGCCTCTCCAATCGCCTCAGCCCTGACTTTCAAGGTTCCCTGTTTGATCTGGACACCGGCCCGCAAGCGTTGTCCTGGTTTCTTGGAAACCGGCACGACTTCACCAGTGAGTGAGGATTCATCTACAAAGCCTTCACCTCTAATAATCACGCCATCGGCGGGAACGACTTCATTTTCATCCACACGGAAGATGTCCCCTTGTGTAAGCTGCTTGGTAGAAGAGTATCGACCTTCTGGATAAAGATCGGAGCAGATTCTGGCCTTTGCTGGCTGAAGCAAAAAGAAATCACCAAGATCCCCCTGCATCCTGTCCTTTGCCCGCCTTTCCAGGCTTTTGCCTAAAAGGAAAAGGGTGATAAGCAGAGAAGCAGTGTCAAAATAGAGATGGATGTTCCCGGAGAGCAGGTTGTAGGAACTGTAAGCATAGGCGCTAAGAGCCCCAGCTGCGATGAGGGTTTCCATCCCGGAACCAGGAGACGTCATCCCAGTCCGCGCTCTCTGAAAGACTTTCTTTCCGCCATAAAAAAGGACAACCGTTGCCATAAAAAAAATGGGCCACGAAATCTTGCGGATGGCGTCCGGGAGAAGTTCCGTAAAAAAACCCGAGTAGAGTGCAAAAGAGAGCATCATGACATTTATGGTGAGAAATGCAGAAATAGCAAATCGCACGAACTCTTTGCGCTTCTCGGCAGATTCTCTCTCCTCCCCAGGAACGCTTGTGTGGTATCCGAGGGCTTCAACAGCACCGATAATCTGGGAAGGCGATGTCAAGGACGGATCATATTCACATCGGATCATGTCCGTAAAAAAATTACAGGTCGCGTGAACCAAACCTTTAATCCTTTTCAGGGTCTCCTCGATCACCCAGCTGCATGCTGGGCACCACATGTCAGATACCAAGAGGTTGAGGTGGAGTGTCCTGGCTTGGTATATTGCACCTGGATTGCCAGCTCCGCTCGGAAACCTGTTCATATGGGTGCCCCGCTGAGGAGAAGAATCAGCCGCAGCCATTTGCGCCAGGTCAGCCTCAGATGCAGGAATGATTCCGATTTCTTGGCATTTCTGGAAGAGATCGCTTTCGCGGAAGGACGAAGGATCTGGGCTGTCAGAGGCCTCCATCAGTATATGGAATACCTGCTTGCATCCCATGCAGCAGAACCAGTGCGTTTTTCCTGCCAAAACCGAAGAAAAGACGCCGTGACGGAGGCGAAGTCCGCATAGATCGCAGGTTCTTTGGAAAAGGCTCATTTCGTTTGGGAGGGCTGTGGCACAAGAGGTGTCCGATAATCCGCTACTCCCCTTTTTTCCCTTTAATATGCTGGGGGTCGGGAAGTAATGGATACATGGCGTATGGCGACTGCCCAGGCACATCCTGGACGATGCCGTAATCCCAGGTGGGAGACCCCACATCCCCAACCACTTTGAAAGCAAAATGCCCTTGAAGAAGGATTCCCAGCATGAGGAGCCAAATGACAAGCCAGAGGGCAACTGAAGCCTCTTTGCGATGTCTCTTTTCCATGGTCAGATCTTTACCCCCAACAGCCCTATCACTAATATATACAAGAAGACCCAGATGATCGTGCCAGCGATTGTGAGGACGAGGACGATCGGAAAAGGTCCCTGCCCTTCTTCAATGTCTTCGGGAAATGTGCGTAGTCGCTTTGCTTTTTCCTCCGAACCCTTTAGCCGGAAATAGGCGTAAGACAGAGCCAAACCAAACAAAAGGACAAAGATGAAAGTTGGAAACAGGGAAAGAACAATATCTTGGAAATTCAGCACGGCATAAAGTCGCATACCTATTCCTCTTTACGTGCCTTAACAGGCACTATTCCACGGATAGGAGGGCAAAAGCCAGTATTGCGATGCTGGCCACAAGCCCTGCCACCGCCAGGAACAGAAGCGCGCAGGCCTCATAACGGTTCAGTTTTGAGGCCTGTGTGGCGCTCTGCCATGGCTCATGTTGAAGCGGCAGAAATCGGGCCCTTGCCTGATCCCTGAACTGGCCGTTCTTTAGCGCCCAGAAGAAGACTACCAGACTGATAGCAAGACCCAAAAGCATGTAGGTGATGAAATAAGGATAATACACGTCACTCAACTCCAAGCTTCATGAAGGTCCCTGCTAAAATGGGCAACCAAAAGTGAACCCTTTCCCTTGGGGTGCAGCATCCTGTGCCATGACCGAGAGATAACGTACACATCGTTCCTAATCACTGCATGTCTCGAAAGATTATTTCTGAAATCCGAAACTCGAATATCGAAATTCGAATCAAAACCAAAATCCAGATAACCAAAATTTAAAATCACATTAAACATGTTAACAACTTAAAAAAGAAGATATAGTTTGACTGACTTCAACAATTCCTTTTTTGGTCATAATAGCACTCTATCAGGGTTCATACGGCGCATCTATCCCCCGCGGTTCTGTGTTGGCATCGGTCTGGTCGATGAAGTAGACGGCCACATAGTTCCCTACATCCCAGATCTTTTCCGACTCAAGTTCCCGTTTGAAATACGGCATGGCAGACCCGGTGATGCCGTTCATGATCTGATAATAAAGGATGCCCCCAGAAACGCCCCGCCCTTTCAGGATAGTGAAATTCAAGGGTGGCGGATACAAATAGGGTTGTGCCGGGCCCATGCCATCTCCCACGGGCCCGTGGCAACCGATGCAAAATCCTTGGTAGATCTTGTGTCCCCTGGCAAGACCTGCCTCTGTGGTCGGGTATGGGTTGGGGACGTTCCGCCATCCCTCCGGAACCTTGTAATGAAGCCATTTCACATTGACTTCTGGTCCGGCTTCATAGGCTTGAACAACCGCTTGCTTCCAGAAGGCCTGCCGCTTCATACGGCGGTCAGCATGCCTAAGCCCGAGGCTTTGAACATACTGAGTCAACGTATTGAGCCGCGTCAAGCCCAGGAATGCAAACGACGGCATAATGGAATTGGGTCGCGTGTAGCGGGGATTGATGAAATGGGCAATCTGCCAGTCATTGGGATGCTCTCCCCCTTCCTGTGAGAGATCTGGCCCGGTCCGCTGAGACCCCAAAAGAATCGGTCTGTCCCCGACATAGTCTCCTGCCTGGGCAATCCGCTCAGCCCCCAAGCCCCAGTCAATGCTTCGGATGGATTGGCTGTGGCAGTACACGCAACCGTTGCCGAGATAGATCCCTCTGCCCATTGCCTCCTCGGCGGAGCGCGATCGATACAACTCCGAAGGGTCCTGTTCTCTCTGAACATACGGCATGTAAACGACGACAAAAACAATAGCCGCAAGGATCAACAGGCTGCCTAAAACAATAATTCTCGGCGTCATCCTCATGGCCTGTCTCCTGCACGAACAAACACGGTCCTGACAATGTTGTAAAATCCTAGAACTGAGCCAAGAAAAACAATTAAACCCAGGGAAACCCTAAGCACATAGTAAAGATGGATTTCAGGGAGTATCTGGTAAACCGTCCTTCCATGTAACCAGCCGCTTCCCTGAATCAGGCCCACGGTCGTGAGGACAACCGTAAACCCAATGACACCGATAAGGACAAGCCAATACTGCAGATCTGCCAGGAACCGACTGTGAAGTGGTCTGCCCGCAATCTTCGGCAGGATGTAGTAAAGCCCTCCCAGAGCGATCATTCCTGAAAACCCCAGAACCCCCACATGGGCGTGCCCCACCACCCAGTTGTTGAAATGGGTCACCTTTTGCACCTGCGGAAGAGACATCACAGATCCCTGAATACTGACAAAGAAATACATGATGGTTCCGGTGAATATAAACTTGGCTCCTATATCTGCATGGATTTCCCCCAGCTTTCCCTTGGCCGTGTACCAAATGTTGATCAAGAAAACCATGACCGGGATAACCATGCCTACGCTGTCCACAATAGCAACAACCTTGAGCCAAGTCGGTACAGGGACCTGAAGAAGGTGGTGCGTCCCAATATGCGTATAAACCACGATTAATGACCAGAATCCTAAGAGGGAGAGTGTGTGGCTGTACAGAGGTGATCGACATGCCCTTGGGATCACGTAATAGGCCACGGCGATGGCGAGCGGGGTGAGAAGAAGACCCAGGATATTGTGTCCATAAAACCACAGGATGATCGCATCAGGGAGGCCTGCCAAGGCACCGCTTTGGGGCCTCCATATCACATTTCCCAAACAGTACGTGGCAGACGTCAATACAACCGCCGCGAAAACATACCAAACAGAGACGTAAAGAAGGGGCTCCTGGCGCCTGGCCACAGTCATCGCGAGGTTGAAAAAGAGAAGGCCGAATGCGAAGACAACCATGAAGTCTATGGGCCAGACAAGTTCAGCATATTCTCTGCCCTGCGTGTATCCAGCAGCCAGACTCAGGACCGCAGCGACGAGAGCAACATTCCACAACCAGACCGTGCTCATCCCCAAAGTTTCGCTGTAAAGCTGTGTCCGGAGCAACCTTGGTATGAAGTAGAACGCGGCGCCAAGCAAGCCCGGAGTCACAAAACCGAACAGAACGAGATTCACATGGATCGGACGCACCCGACCAAAAACAAACCAGCTGCGATTGATCCACACATCAGGAGAAATAAGCTCTATGGCCCCAACAAGCCCCATGAATGTAGCGATCATCATCCAGAAACCGGAAGTCAAGCAAAAGCCCCTCGCTGTTCGGTCCGTTTCTGGCAAAGCCTCTGAGAAAAACCGCATAGACATTCCTGGTCCTTACACAGAAGAACACCCTTCGTTATCTGAGACCCTCAATTGTGACAGGCAAGCCAACAATCCAAATTCGCCTTTTTCTCTTGATGACATGTAATGCAAAATCCCATCTTGAAGCTCACACCTTTGATTCTGTCCATGCTCTCCACGAGCCCGTGGCAGGCCTTGCATACCACGTCCTTCTTAATATGTCGCTCATGATTGAAAAGCACGTGCTCTGGCAAGTAATTGGCCTTTCGCCAAGGCGTCGGTGTTCGTGTATCAAAATACTCGTGCTCCTTTCTGATCTCCGGATGATTGGCGATGATATATGTGTGGCAATAAAGGCACTTCTCCACAGGCGGTATTCCGGGAAACTTGGACCTTCTAACGTAAGGATGACAGAATTCACAATCGATTTGCTTCACCCCAGAGTGGATGCGGTGACTGAAGGGTATGGGTTGCTCGGGCCCGATGTCCATAGCCGGCCCCGCATAAAAGTAATAAACAAAGAGGACCACGAACAGGCAGCTGGCCCCACAGGACAAGATGATCACCTTGTTATTGGCCCAGATATCCCGTGCATACGCGATTGGGTTGAAGGGGGTTGTCATCCATTCACCCCCTTCGCTTCTACCAACGCTGCCTGAGGAAAGAGGTTTAGAAACCCTGCTACCGCAATGGTCATGAGCCCCAGGAAACCCAAAGAGATCAACCCGTCACCAAAGCCCAGAGGAACCGATGTGACATCGTGATTCAAGGCGGGACCCAGCAGAAGGAGGTGTTCCAGCCAAATCCCCACGAGTACAGCAGAGCAAAGAACCGCCATGACGATCGGTTTTGTCTTGACCTTTTGGCCGAGCAGAATCACAAAGGGAATGATGAAACAGAGCACAAAAACGGTCCAGGCCAACGTGTTCCAGGGCTGGATCATGGTCCTTTGAATGACATAACGCATTTCCTCAGAGATGTTTCCGTACCACATGACAAGTAGCTGGCAATAAAAGAAATCAGCCCAAAGTAGGCAGAACGCAAAGAAGAGCTTGCCCAGGTCATGAAAATGAGACACTGAAAGACCAGACTTCTCGCCCTGGCTAAGGCGGAAAAAGGATGCGAGAATAATGAGAGCGCCAAGCCCGACATAGAAAGCTTTCACAAAATGATACGGACCAAAGAGTGTTGAGAACCAGTGAGGCTCCATACTCATGACTAGGTCGAAGGCGATGAGGGTAAGCACAAGCGCATAAGCCGCAATATAGAGCACGCTAAAAAGGCTCATCCTGGAGCGGCACCACGCGGCATCCTTCTGGTCTTTGGACCACTGCTCCAGAAGCAAGGATCGAATCCTCCCCTTGGGTTGAATCTGTTCCCGCCTGAGCCGCAAGGCATAATAAAGGTAACCGAGTCCCAGACCATAGAGGACCAAAAGGCCTGTCACATCTCTCGAAAAGAGAAAGGGAAGATTGAGCCAAGTCTCCTTGCCGTGGAGATCATGATCCACCCATGGAAAGATGTAATCGCTGCCCAAGAAGAGCAATAGAAAAAGAACGAAAGAGATAGGAAAGAACGCAGCAAAGGATTCTGAAAGGCCTTGAAGGGGCTGGCTCCACCTGGCCTTCGTGATGTGCATGACCGCGGAGAATAGCAGCCCGCCCTGAGCAATGGCTGACCAAAGGAGAAAATTGATCAGATAGGCCTGCCAGGCCCTTTCGGGGTGGCTGCCTGAAAGCTGAATCAGGAAGCTCACAAGGCCGACAATGACCAAGACTGAAGCGACGATGATTAATGATCGGCGCTTAGCGTTGGCACGATGGGTTGCTCCTGGTCCAGTCATACTTCTGATCATCCATTAAACGTGTGGCGCATTACCGTCGTCAGCTGTCACCGGCGAGCTATCAAACAGCAGGACCTCTCCACCCCGTTCTCGAAAAAAGGCCTTCAGTCCTTCCTGTTCCCCTTTTGCACAGCTTGCCACAACCCCAAAGCGGTCTTCAGAACATCTCGGATCATAGACTTTGAGGCCCCTGAAATCAGGCAGGCGGGCTTGGGTAAGAAACCCCACAATGTTGCCAAGCACAGAAAAGAGGATGGTACACTCGAACCCAACAATAAAGAACGGTATCAGCGCAACAATCGGTTTTCCGCTTACAATGAGGTTCCACTGGACGGCCGTAAAAATAGAAAGAGCGAGTCCGGCGAAAAAACCAAAGACGCCACCTGCGAGGGTGAAATAGCCGACCCGGCTTTTCTTCACTCTCAAGGCTTCGAAAATCCCATGATGGGGAAAGGGGCTATGGACCCTATCTATGTTCCAGGGTGCATCCCTCAGCGCCTTGATGGCCGCCGCTGCCTGATTCCCGTCCCTGAAAAGCCCAAACACATAAGATCTATCGGCCATGCCCCCCTCCATTCCCAAGCGTTTCCTTGAGCTCTGTCATGGACATGGACGGAAGGTGTTTCGCAAACAGCAAAAAGAGGAGAAAAAAGAGGCAAAAACTCCCGAGCAAGATACCCAGCTCGATCCCTGTGGGTGCATAAAGCCCCCACGCGTGGGGCATGAAGCCGTGGGCCACGCCGCCAATGATGATTACAAAGCGTTCGTACCACATGCCAATATTAATGAGAACAGAGATACCGAAGAGCCACGGCACGCTTCTTCGTATGCGTTTGACAAAGAAAAGTAACGGAATCAGAGTGTTGCAGACAACCATGACCCAGAATTCCATCCGGTATTCCCCCACGGCGCGCCAGCGAAATGCCTCTTGTTCCACCACGTTGTGGCTGTACCAGGCTAGAAAGTATTCAAGCATATAGGCGTAACCTACGATCAACCCCGTGAAGACAATCGTCTTCGCAATATTCTCCAGGACATCCCGATTAATAAACGCCTCAAACCGGAAGATCTTTCGCATGGGGATCATCAGCGTCAGAACCATGGCCAGGCCGGAATGAATAGCGCCTGCCACAAAATACGGGGCGAACAAGGTGCTGTGCCAGCCAGGGACAATGCCAAGGGCAAAATCCCATGACACAACGCTATGAACCGAGATGACGAGGGGCGTCGCCAGGGCAGCAAAAAACAGATAGCCTCGGGTGTAGTGCCGCCACTGCTCATGGGAACCCGTCCAGCCCATGGACAAGATCGTGAATATTCTTTTTCGCCAGCCCACAGCCGTATCGCGGACAGTAGCAAGATCGGGCAGCAACCCCGTGTACCAGAAGAGGATGCTTACAATCAGGTAGGTGCTTATGGCTATGACGTCGAATACCAGGGGCGACTGGAAGTTGGGCCACAGAAGCCTCTGGTTGGGATACGGCAGCATGTAGTAAACCATCCACACCCGGCCCAAGTGGATGAAGGGAAAAAGGCCGGCAATACAGACTGCAAAAACCGTCATGGTCTCGGCAGCCCGTGCAATGGGATTGCGCCATCCAGCCCTGAAAAGGTGGAGGATAGCGGAAATGAGGGTGCCTGAGTGGGCAATTCCAACCCAGAACACGAAATTGATCAGATACGTTCCCCACGCAACCGGGATGTTCTGCCCGCCGGCCCCGATTCCCACAGCTGTCTGATAAGCCCAGCAGGCCGCTCCTGTCATGACGCCCAAGGATAGCAGAAAGATGATCAGCCAATAGACCAAGGAAGGTGGACGCAGGGTGTCCAGCACAGTTTTGTCTATTTGGGCATAGGAGAATTGGCTCATTTTCTCAGATATCCTGGAGCACTTTTTTCAAATAGATAACAGCTGGTTTTGTGTTCAAATATCCCATAATTTGGTACGCCCTCTTATCTCCAACCATCTGTCTCACCCGGCTATTTCTGTCCATAAGATTTCCAAAGATGAACACCCCTGTAGGGCAGGTCTGCAGGCAGGCCGGCTGGATCTCGCTGTCACGGATCACCCTATCTTCGTCCTTGGCGACACCGCGGGCCTCCTTGATTCTCTGGATGCAGAAAGAGCACTTTTCCATAACCCCTTTGCTCCGTACAGTGACATCCGGATTCAACTGGAGATGGAAAGGCGCGGGCCGCTTCCAGTCAAACCAGTTGAAACGCCGAACCTTATAAGGACAATTCTGCGAGCAGAAACGGGTCCCGATACACCGGTTATAAATCTGATTATTCAGGCCCTCTTTGGAATGGTGTGGAGCGTAGACAGGACATACAGATTCGCAGGGCGCGTTGTCGCAATGCTGGCATAATATAGGAAGAAACATGACGCTATCCGGCTTTTTGGGATCATGATAGCGCTCGATGCTCAGCCATGCCATTTCTCTCCCTTCAACAATCCTCTCCAGACCGACTACGCCGATGTTGTTTTCCGCATAGCAGGCGGCTGCGCAGGCACCACAACCAATACATTTATCCAGGTCCACCGCCATGGCCCACCGGTACTGGTGATGCTCGTGGGCGGGGTAACCATCCCGATCCCGGCTGTATCCTTCGGGAAGAGGCAGAGTTAGCGGAAAGTCGCACATGGAGAGCCCCTCTTTCTTGGCAGTCTCCCCTTTGCGAAGTTCTTTCAACGAAACAGAAAGGGCGATCTTTCTGCCGTGTTGGATTCGACTCCCATCGGTATGGGCCAGTCGCATAGTCCTCCCCGTTTTCGTAATTGTCACCGGATCTGTGTAGAAGAGGGGCGTTCCTGAAACCGGTTCAAGGTCTGGAGAAAGAATATGGACTGGGTTACTGCCCATGTCCCGGGCATAGCGCCCATAGGCTTCATGCCCCTGCCCCATGGCTATCACGAGAACCCCTGGCCTGACGCATGTGGTTTCATACACTGGTGCCTCCAGTGTGCCCCATTTCGCCTTCACCTGCACGACATCCCCCTGTTTAAGCCCTTTGGCTGAAAGGGTATCCGGGTGTGTGAGAACCGGTGCCTGCCACGCCACTCTAGTCACGGGATCAGGCAATTCACACAGCCAGGGTCGGTTTGCGCCCCTGCCGTCAAAGAAGCGTATCGAAGGGACAACCATAAATACAAGACTCGAACCTGAGGGTTCTGAGAGGCCCTGAAAGGCCTTCTGGAATCCATTGGGCGGTTTCTTGGCCGAAGTTAAGGGCCTTGATACGGGATTCAGGACGCCGCCCGCCTTGAGGGCATTCAGCCAGTCCCTTTCATCTTTAATCTTGCCGTCCGAAATAAGGCGGGCATAGAGATAGCTCTTGAAGCCTGTCGCTGATCTTTCGTCACCAAACACGGCACGCACAAAGAGATCGCCCAGACCGGGTGCTCCTGTCAGGCTTGCCATGGTCGGCTGTATAGTCGAGACCATACCTCTTATCCCCTCGAAGGTATCCCAGGTTTCCAAAGGAAGTTGAACCGGCAGCACAAGGTCTGCAAGCTGTGTGGTTTCATCCATGAAGTTGCTGAAACTCACCACAAAGAGGGAATTGTCTTTGATGGCCTCTTTGACTCCGCTTGCAGGGGGAAGGGTAAAGACCGGATTCACATTATTGAGAAGAAGGACGCCTCCAGGATCGTTCCCCAGATCTCTCAAGAACCGCAGGACTTCGGATCTCTTTGCGGCAATCTCCACGCGATGCGTGCACTGGAAGTCAAAAAGGGTCAGCCGAGGCTCCAGGATGACGTTTAAGAGATTGACCGCCATATGGGCCTGCAACGTGCTTGCGGCAGACGCCCCTGAACCTGGTCCTAACACAAGGGGTCGCCGGGATTGAGCGAGATGATGCAACAGCTTGTCATACATGCCAGGTGCCAACCCACAAAGTTCCATGACCCTTTCTCTTGCATAACCATGTGTGATTTCCCTCAACGCATCCTGAGTATTTTCGGGTAGCCCCCTGCTCTTGCCATCATGCATGGC
Organism: Desulfobacteria bacterium; assembly: GCA_041547605.1. Classification (GTDB taxonomy): domain Bacteria; phylum Desulfobacterota; class Desulfobacteria; order Desulfobacterales. Next base: position 1,750 of record JBFEUB010000051.1, on the reverse strand, counting down.
TTCTCTTATCAGCCCCAAGGCAATCACAGCTTCACTGCCAGGCCGGCAGGAAATCCAAAGGTCAGCATTGGCCCCGGTCAGGGATTGATAGGGACTGACGTGGAAGAAGAGGTTTTTCTTTCCATCCCGAAAGGAATGCATGGCTTTAAATTTCCGGGCGTACGCAACAGGTGATAACCAGGTTTCCAGAAAATCGGCCCCAAAGGAAAGCAGGAAGTCCGCTTCTCCCATGCTGTATGAAGGCAGCCTTTCCCACCCGAAAATGGCCTGATTGGCTGTCTTGAGAGACTCATAGGCATAGGGTTCGAAGACAATGAGACGTCCTGAATTCCACCGCCTGAGCGACTCTGAAAGCAGGTCGATTAGACCATCTCCGATTACTTCGGTCATGACATGAACCCGGTCCGGCCCTCTTTTCGCTGCTTTCTCCAGCTTCTCCTTCAGGAGGACCTCTGCTTGCGGAAAAGAGAGCGGTCGCCATCGATTGCTATCCTTGAGCAACGGAGTCTGGATTCTGTCCGGATTGTAAACACCTTGCAGTGCAGCCTGCCCCCGCATACATAGTTTTCCACGGTTGATAGGATGTACAGGGTTTCCTTCTATCTTGATGACCCTCCCCTCGCGGTTTTTTGCCAGAATGCCGCAGCCAGCCGGGCACTCTCGGCAGGTAGAGGCGTACCAGGTGGCTTTGCCGGTCACCATGTCGTCAGGGGCTTGAACAATGGAAAAGAGGGTTTTCTCCGGCTCTGAGGTACAGCCCGCTGCGAAACAGATACTGCCCATGCCAGCGATTTTGAGGAAGGTTCGCCGGTCCATCCTTAATGAGGACTCCCTGTCGGAACAAGTATGTTCGTGATGAACGCTTTCTGATACTTTCACGCCGTCGCCAAAAAGGCGGCGGGGTATCCGCTACCGCGAGGCTTGACTAGAAGTGATTTAAACCAAGACCAGACAAGAGGGTTTGGCCCTAATGTTTGCCGACAGACGGCTAGCAGCATGGCTTTTCTAACTTTTTGGAATAATGGTTATTTTCCAGTCAGGTTGCGCCAAATTAGCAAAAGGATGCGCACAACGTCAAGCCGGAAATCTCGCTCCTGAGGTCCAGCCTGGAACGCGCGCCTGTTCACCTGGATTCTTTATCCGGCCTTCAACCCAGTGAGTCATAAATTCGCCTTGAATGTCAAGTTTCGGTGCCTCCAAATCCGATAAATACAGTCTTTTTCACCATGAAATACATGGTTTCCCCCATAGTCCAACCCTCCTTTTTGGTCTAGAATCCATTTTAAAACCCCCTTCATCTCTGGTTTGCGGCTTTTGTAAAGCGCTTAGCTCGCTTCACTAAATCTTGAAAACTCGGGCTCAAGCCCTCAAACAGTTCAAGATTTTTACGTTTCGCTTCACTAAGCGCTTTTGGACAAAAGTCCGCAAAATGAGGTTTTGAAATGGCTTCTAGTTTTGTGTCCCAGGAGTTTGTTCCAAGAATATGGAATCGCCAAAAAGCCGTTTTCCTTGCTCCGTGAGCATTTTCGGGACATCAACTTCGCTCCGCTAAATCATGCACGCAGTGCCTCTTTTCAAGCCGTCAGGCGCAACCGGAGCCCTAAAACTCGGGCCTAAGGCCCTCAAACAGTTTATGATTCTTAACGCTCCACTCAGCTGAAGTCCGGCTCCGAAAAAGCTCAATGTCGCTCGGAAAAGGCTTTCGGCTCCAGTATCAGTAATAGAACTTATTCCTGGGACACGACACTAG
>JBFEUB010000050.1:0-18155 GCA_041547605.1 Desulfobacteria bacterium | reverse complement strand
CCAATTGTTCTCTGCGATAACGACTGTGTCTGTCTCATTTGACATGCCGTACAGCGTGTTGTTTCTAATTTGGTTATTCGTGACGGTCAGATTCGCACCATGTCTGGTCAACAAGCCAATATCGTTTTCATTCACTCTGTTTAAGTCAATTGTTGCTGTCAAAGTCGAACCCACATCGCTATCGGTGCCCACGCTAATACCATATTGGAAATCCCAGACACCATTATCTGAAATAATGACATTGCTAAAATTCTCTCCACCCGTCAGATCGACAAACCTAATGCCATAAACTGCGCTTAACTCATCACCAAAGATCAAGTTGTCCAAAACCTGAACATTACTTGCCTCTATGCTTAGACCACCATATGAAAGGTTAGCCAAGTAATTGTTCTGAATCGTCACATTGCCAACGCCAGTGTATGGATGAATGTAAATCCCTTCACACATGCTGCCTGGATCACCCCGGATGGTGTTTCTGTTAATGATCAGACCACTAACATCCGCATATTTGCCCGTCCGAATCCCGGTGTTGGTATGACCTGGATATATCGTGTTGCTTCCAATATACACGTCGGTGACAGGAGGTCCATTCAGGTCGCCGACAATAATTCCGTTTCCTGAGCGTGTGCCGTCCGTGCCATTGAAGAAAAAGGTGAAGCCAATAATGCGCGTGCCGCTGGCATTGACCTCCACATCATAAACATCTGCAGTGGGAACATCTAAAGGCACCACATTGGTAAAAACTCCGTACCCGTCAAGCCTTAGCTGCTTGTCTATGACCAGCCGCTCATTGTATGTGCCCTCCCTCACATTGACCACGTCTCCCGCACTGGCCGCAGAGATGCCCTCGTTAATTGTCTTAAACGCAGTGGCCAAGGTTGTCCCGTCTCCTGAGAGGTGGCCACATCCCCATCCACCCACCAGGTCGCAGCGTGAACCATAGAGACCATCATAAACACGGCTGCGACTGTTGCGGTGACGAAAAAAGCCAGCATGCGCTGGCAGGAGTTATTTATCGACAGTTTGAAGTTCATGGGAATCCTCTAAATCAGCAGTTAAAGGGTTGGGAGTTGAAACGGGAAAAGAAGGTCCCTATTGTTTATAGTCCTCCTTTACTATACCCATATCATGTCAAAATAAAGATTCAATTGGGCTAAATACCAATTTTCATTGCAGAAAATCCCCAGCGCAAAGACGGAAAAATACAGGAGAAGACTCGGTAGTGTTGTCTTAAAGGGTGAAAGCTACATGAGGGCAGGAGTTGGATACAAGATGTGGTGTTTAGTTAGAAGAGGTCAAGACTATAACGTTCTTCCCATTATTGATGCCCGCATACACGGCAAGCCTATCAAAAATTTTTAACTCAAATGATAAGTTTCGTCAAATAGTGGGGGGCGATTCTGGCAAAGGAAGGCTTTTAGGTCGAAAATTCAGGCTGGAAGCCACAGCCGCAGCCTTGGTGGGCGAATCATTCTATCGCCGTTTTTAGAGATAATACATAGAAATGGTAAGTTTTTCGGCCTCTATTTTTCAGACATAGTATGGCATTATCTTGAACCTGATCTGAGGTGTGCTCAGCAGCAACTTGCATTTTGGTCTGATGTTCCCACATAAAACATGTGGACATATTGGCCAAAAAGACTGCCCAGGCAGGTGGTTTCTGTTACTGGTCCGCTACGCGCCGTGTTTCACAACAAGACCTTGAGGAGATTCCCCCACGAACCCCGTTAAAAGTAATCGGGAACAAAAAATAGGAAATGAATCAGTGGATAGTGGATACTATAGCTCATAGCTCTTTTCTCTAAACAGTTTCAGGCAGGCATCAACCACTTTAGGATCATACAAAGTACCCCGGCCTTTTGATATTTCACTTAATGCCGCGGCGATTCCGAGAGCAGCGCGGTAAGGTCGGTGAGAGGCCATGGCCTCAACAACATCAGCTACGGTTAGTATTCTTGCTTCGAGTAGGACGTTTTCTCCTGACACACCGCCCGGATATCCAGAACCATCCATCTTTTCATGATGTTGTTGTATAATTTGAGCAATCGGCCACGGAAAATCGACGGGCTTCAATATGTCGTGGCCTACCTGGCAGTGATTTTTAATGATGCCTAGCTCATGCTCACTTATTTTGCCCGGTTTACTGAGGATTTCGGCAGGCACGGATATTTTGCCGATGTCGTGGATGACTCCTGCCAAGCGGATTCCATGAATCCGAGCTTCTTCGACTCCTAACTCAGTCGCTATAGCCCTAGCCAGTTGGGCAACGCGCTGTTGGTGACCCGCGGTATAAGGGTCTCTCGTCTCGACTGTGAGTGCCATGGCTTGGATGGTTCCCCTCAATGCTTTTCTCAACTGCCCCATGGTTTTCTCGAGTTCCTTCCGGCCCGAGACTATCTCACTGATATCTCGAATGATGCCTTGGCATCCCAATATGCCTTTATCTATTGCCAGCCGGACAGTGGAGGTGATCAGACAATCCATTTCTGTGCCATCCCTCTTGCGAAGCTTGGCCTCAAACTCCCTAACAGACCCTTTTTGCGATAGCTCCTCCTGCATCCTTTTATATTCATCAGTGTTCACAAAGACAGCTTTTGTATCCATTCCTACCAATTCTTCTTTAGAATAGCCAAAGAGATCCATCGTCGATTGATTAAAATCAATTAAATTACCTTGTTCGCTACTAATATAGATCGCATCTCTAGAATCTTCAAAGAGGGTCCGATATCTCTCCTCACTCTTTCTTAATTTGTTTACACCCAGCTTGCGTTCTTTCCGAATTTTGGCTTCGCGTAATTCTCGAGCAACAGCAGGACAGAGCCGTGCTAGATTATTTTTCATGATGTAATCATGTGCACCAGCCTTCATAGCTGCAACTGCAGCCTCATCGGGGATACCACCGGAGACAATTATGAATGGTACGTCGAAGCCCTTTTTCTTGTATAGATCCAACGCGGCTGATGCGCTAAAACTTGGCATAGAATAGTCGCATAGAATGACATCCCATGATCCATTATCCAGGGCTTTACTCATGGTCTCAGGTCTGTCGACTCGCTCAAAAGTCGGGTTAAAGCCTCCATTCTTCAATTCGCGCATCATCAGCAGGCCATCGTCATCTGAGTCATCAACGACCATTACACGGATTGCTTGTTCCATAAATCACACCTTATTTGGGTGGGGATTCGTTCAAAATTAGCCAGTACTCACCCAGTTGCCTCACGGCTTCAGTAAACTGGGCAAAGTCCACTGGTTTATGGATATAGCTGTTAGCCCCCAACCTGTAGCTTGCAGTTAAATCTCCCTCTTCTTTAGAAGAAGTAAGAATAACCACGGGAAGCAGTTTCGTCCGCTCATCATTGCGCAAACGCTTCAACACTTCCAAGCCATCAACTTTAGGGAGCTTCAAATCCAACAGGACGACCTGAGGCACATCGGTCATGTCACGACCTTCATAGGGCCCGGTGCCAAACAGATACTCAAGCGCTTCAGCCCCGTCTCTTTTAACCACAACCTTGTTCATAATCTTATTTTTTCTGAGCGCTCGAACCGCCAATAGTTCGTCATCGGGGTTGTCTTCAACCAGTAGGATAGTTCTTTCTTGCATTATGCCTCTCCTTTATATTAAAGCACGAAATAAAATGATGCACCTTGGTCTACATACCCTTCTGCCCAAATACGGCCTCCGTGACGGTTAATAATGCGCATCACTGTAGCAAGGCCAATACCATAACCTTCAAAATCAGTATGCTTATGCAGGCGCTGAAACGCACCAAACAGTTTATCAGCATAAGCCATGTCAAATCCTGCACCATTGTCCCGAACGCGATAAACTTTGTCACCGTTTTGCGATATCGCTTCGAATATGATCCACGGCCTTTCTTTCTTAGATGTAAACTTCCATGCATTACTAAGCAGGTTCTCCAAAACAACTTCAATCAAGTTGGGATCGCAATTTCCGGTTATCCGGGGTGCAATAACGACATCTGTACTTCGATCAGGTGCACTTTCTCGAAGCTTGGCCACTATTCTTTCTGCTATTGCGCTTAAATCTACCTGTTCCTTTCGCAATTCGCGACGTGATATCCTTGAAAGAGAAAGCAGGTCTTCAATAATCTGCCCCATGCGTTGGCTCGCTGAACGCACCCGCCCAAGATAATCCTTGCCCTCTGCATCCAGTCTATCTTCATATTCTTCCATCAAGGCCAAACTGAACCCGTCTATACTACGCAGGGGTGCTCGAAGGTCATGCGAGACTGAATAAGAGAACGCTTCGAGTTCCTTGTTAGTCGCTTCAAGTTGAGCAGTCCGCTGCATAACGCGTTGCTCAAGCTCTTCATTGAGCTTACGAAATTCTTGCTCGGCACGCACACGCTCACTGACATTTTCACAAATAATGTATTTCCTCTCTTCGTTAAAGACTACCTGTCTAAATATGATGTTTAACATATTTCCGTCTTTGCTTAACACCTTGTACATACGCTGCTCCGTTTTGGTTTTTTTTGCGTTTTCTATGTCCTCCTTCCAACTATTTGCAAATTCTCGGCGATCAAAGATATTGGGGAAAATCTTTCTATACCACTCTGTGACGGTAGGTATATCGGCAAGTGTGTAACCGAAACTTTCGACAAATTCGGGATTTATATTCTCAATGCGATCATGACAATCCACCGTGGTAATTGGGTAAGGTGACAATTCTACTAATTTCCTTAGCATTTTGTCGGTTTGCAAATGTTTGTTCATATATCCTGCCGATAATGTTGCACCTATCAATAGAGCAGCAAAAAAAGAGATGCGTTCGAGGAGGGCATGTGATGGGACCTCAAACACTATTTTATCAATAAGGCGTTCATGACTCCGGGGAACCAGTGAATTATAAGAATCCCCCAACAGGTAGGAACAATAAATACCGTCAATTACCCAAAAGGCACAAGCGATTAAGAAGCAAGTACCCAGAAGATAATTTGCTCGCTTTTGTTCTTTAATTTCTTTTAGCCTAAATAGCTTTCTGAAAGGTCCGAAAATGATCAGCACGTTAGAGAGAAGTAAAATAAGATAGCCATTAACTGTCCCCTCTAAAGCGGTAATATTTAAATGTGAAATAGCATCCGGTTCTTTTGTGATGGCGGGTGCCCAGGATGGCGGATTAAATTGAAATGTCCATGTAAATATTGTATATAATATTATAATATTAAATATACGAAATGGAATCTCTGCTACATAACGATTCCATTTTGTTTCTCCGGTGCTTCTTAATCTCCCTGCACACCATCCATGCCATGCAATCCACAATACTAACATGACAAGTGTAACGATAGATTCCCAACCACCTTTAGCCCACAGTGTCTGACAGCCCACACCAAATGTGGCGGAAAGTAATCCATATCTCCATCCCAAATTAAGAGATACCATCATTGGAAAAACTAACCCTGGCATGAAGATAAATTGGTGTTCAGGAAGCAAAAAGACAAATGGATGTAAGTTAAGACAGAAGCCAATTAAACCACTAGCAATAGCGATGGAAAGCTTATGGATAAGTTCCTTACTTATTCTGAAATCCTGATACATTGTTACATCAGCATCGCTTGAATTGTTGCTACGAGGTTTCAACCAAGTATTAACTGTGCTCTGAAGTGACATGATGACTCCTTTCCGCTTGAGCCAGCGTCACATGATCCGTCATCACGTTTACGACAATTTCAAGAACTTGTGGCCTTATTGTTATATATTATCAACATATGTTGCTGCGTAACCCCTCTTGAGCTTAAGCAAAAATTGTGCCGTCTAAGCGGCAGCACAAAGGCTCTAAAGATATCAGGAACTTAGAGGGTTCCATTACATGCTGCAAGTATGAAGCGATCAGGGATTATTTAGCTCTTCAGCAGTGGCGTCAACAGATTGACTCTCAGCAACTGCACTAAAGAGGGTTCGCGTCCAGAGGGGTAGCATTTGTCTGCTTAATGCCGTCAAGATACTCTAATCCCAAAACGTGCTTAGAAGCCATTTCAAAACCTCATCGCGAGCCCATTGTTGGCCATTTTGCTAACAAGTTCTTTGCCAAACGAAGCGTAAAAATCGTAACTGTTTGAGGGCGGTAGCCCGAGTTTAGCGCACAACTTCACTTCGTGCCCAATTTTAGTGGAGTGAGCTTAGAACTTGTCAAAATGGCCAAACCGGCGAGAAAAGAGGTTTTGAAATCACTTCTAACGTAGAGGGTGGAAATCTGGTTGGCATGAGGGGCAGAACTACGGAAGGCCCACCATTTGGTTGATAAAGCCCAATTCAACGTATAGTGGTCAATTACCTTATTCTAAAATTGAATATCTACTGCCAAACATCCTGGCTATCTGAGGTTGAAGATTTTGGGGGATCACTTGCCAATACGTTGAAATTAACCCACTTTCAAGGTTCTTTGCCAAAGTATTACACGTCTGCGGTTCTGATTTTTTCAACAAATCTTCCCATTATTGATACCTACGGATCGGGCGGTTCTATTAAAGATTTCTAACTCATATGATAAGCTTCGTCAAACTGTGGGGGTGGGGGTGATTCTGGGAAACGAAGGCTGCTTAGCCGAAGATTCGGGCTGGAATCGTCAGCCTTCTGGGCCAACGGCAGGGTCAATAGTACGTGGTCTTCTCTCGAAAATTCAGTGGGAATGAGGCTCTTGATATGCTTCGCGTATGGTATAGTTGTGAATGAAATATTCGAGCATATTCTTCTGGTTGGGCGTTAGTTCCCCAAATTGCACGCCACATCGTCTCATTGGCAACCAAGGAAACGGCGTGTCATTACTCGTTTCGTAATCCGAAATTGTTTTAAAGGGGACTTTGTACAAGTAAAAAGCACTTCCCGCCAAAAATATGTCCAGTTCAAAAGGTTCACTCACCGGCCCATTGTCGGCAACATAACAAAACTCAAGGCCCTTCATACTTACGCGTTCAATCTGAGCAAATCTGAGGCAATCAGATCTGATTGCCACGCATGCATCTTTGGGGACGCGAAACCGGGCATGTTTCCTACGCTCAACAGGGTCTTTCTTGTTGGCCATGACACCACCTCCCTCTCATGGCGCGCAATACAAACGTCTCAAAGCTTCGGGGCAAAACTCCCTTCTTTCTTATTGGAGACTTCTGCCTTCCTACCTTCGGCATGTAAATGGAGGACACCCCCCATTTGGCGGTGGGAGATTCCTACTTCTTGTTGGATGACCTGTTAATCCAGTCATGCTGCGGGCGACAGGGGAGGTTTCATAATGACAAATGCAGAGATTTTCCGGCACAAGGAACCTCATCAGGGAAAAGTACCAAAAACTCAGCCTGTAACCATTGACCGTGGCCGCGGTGAATTATCCTTTCGGAAGCCGCACCCTCAGTGGGTGACTCATTTTGATGCTGTGTCTAGAGATATTAGTTGGATACTGTAAGTTTTTCGGCCTCTAGTTTTGAGACCTTATATGGCAGAATCGTGACTTTGGGAAGCCGTACACATACTACCATATATGGGCGCTGAGACAAAAAAAGCCCCCCGCGGACGAGGTGAAAACCACTGGGGGTTAGAAGGCCCCGGGACCAAGTGAACCCAAACGCAGGAAAATAGCTATAAGGGCTATGGATTTGCAGGGGCTTGGATCGGGGCCCCACAGCTAAGGGTAGAGCCATTATCAGCCCGTCCCCCGCTATTTAGCAATTAAGTTAGGCCTACAAGAGCCGTATTCGGATTGTCTTCTGGTATCCCCCGGCTTCCTGCACTGAGAGTAATGTTTTCCCAATTGGCTCACACAAGGCACGGACATCACGCTCGAATGTGGGACAATCTGCCAGCACTTCCAAGATGTTGCCTGGTCTAATCATAGGGGCTTGCATCGCGATCCTAAGAACAGGCTGAGGGCACTTCAGACCAGGCGTGTTAAGGACTTGCACTTCCATTATCGTCTCTTATTCCTCTTATGCGGTCGGGATGAAGAACAATGGATAACAATCAGAGCTTTTTATCAAACCTATCCCCTTACCTTGACGAAGGTCAATGGGGGGAGCCCCCATTTTGCGGTAGGAAAAAGCGCAATGTTGTAAGGAGCAAATTTTATTTATAAGCAATGGAGTCCACAAATCAAACTGTGGGGGAGACTCTGGGACACAAGGGCTGTTTGGCTGAAAATCTTGGCTGGAGCGGCTAACCGTGATGTCGGTGGTCCAATGATTGTGAAGCCGTCTTTAAAGATATGAGTGGGATACTGTAAGTTTTTCGGACTCTAATTTTCAGACATACTATGGCAAACCTTCTACTTTCGGGGGGAATGAAGAAACCACAATATATGGGTGCGCCACGAGAGTGCAAGTTGCCAGCGGATGCAAGTTCCGCCCGGGAGATTGTCGTTTCATCCCGGTAGCTACCCAGGCAGTAAGATCGGGAGACCTTCTTGCTGAAGCCCCGGGGAAGGACGTAAGCCTTCAGGGCTGCAGCAATCTGGCAGGCCGTAATGCGAGTGAACCTTGAGCAGGCCCCCAAAGGAAAGTTGTAGATGCCGACCCGCCCTATATTCGAGGAAGGCCGCCGAAGAACGGGCAAGCAACCGTCACAAGCGCCTGTTCTAATCTGCCGGGGTATTGGAACAGTATGTCAGGAAGGTAACTTGGGCAACGTGGGAGACCCTTCCCGGGTGCGGGTTCGTGGCCCACAACAGAGACAAAAGTTTCTGGTCCGGGCGGGAGTCGGAGAGGGGCATAGTACCATGGAGGTCGGGTAATTCCGATGGAGGGAAGGCCCCTTGCTTCTGGCACGCTTTCGAAGGTTACGAGATGAGGTGATTGGCCATGGGCCTGACAACACCAAATGAGATTTGGACTTTCCAGAGAAAGCTTTATCTCAAGGCGAAGGCCGAAGCGGCACAAGATGCGGTCACAGGGCATCCGTCGGTTTTCATCGGAAAGAGTATTCGGTGAACTGTGTGTACTCTTGCCAAGGCCGATGAAAACAACCGCCCGCCGTGGGCCATGAGGTGACGCCAGTCGGAAAGCCAGATGCGGTAACTCCGCACGTCCGGTTTGATGAGCGGGGATAGGAAACGGAGCTTATATGCCACCGCGCCCATTATAGACTCTACACACAAAAAACCTAGCCAGAAGGGCTCTGCGTTTTCCACGACTGAAATTATGTTGCCCTTTAACAACAGGGGCTTTCGCATGAGATGTCCGCAGTCAAGCTGGACGTGATGGAAAAGCCAGTTCCGGTGTCTGTCTGGGCAAAATCCACACAAATCGGTTTAGCCAACTCCAACAATTGCCTGTCTATGACATAGGTGATACCGTTCACCTCAAAAACTTCGTCGTCTTCTTTCGCTTCGTCTAAAGCCATCCCCAAAGAAGGTCCGCAGCACCCACTGCCAGCCACTATCCTGATAGGGGACAGCTCTTTTCTACCTTGGAAAAACTCTTTAACCTTTTGGCTTGCCTCTTTTGTGACTTCAAACATCGTGTTCTCCTTCAGATCTATTTCTTCATATCTCACGGTTTCTCAAGGCATCGTTCTAGCAGGGCGATATAATACTCAATAATGCCATCTATTAAGCAGTAGCACACACGGGGCCGATGGATTTCACCCTGTATCCAACCTGCTTCTTTGAGAATTTTTAGGTGTTGGGACACGGTAGACTGTGCAAGAGGAAGTGCACCTACAATGTCGCCAACAACACATTTTGCATCTGGAGGCCTTTTTGCAAGCATACTAACAACCTTAACCCGTGCGGGATGCGCAATGCCCTTTGACATTTCCGCTAATTTCTTTTTGCACTCCTTAACAGACATTTTAGCAATCATCTTGATGTCCGTAGTCTTATGCTTCGATGTCATCTCTGCAGTCCTGGACGCTTCATTCGTCAGCGGGCTTCCTAGCTGTTATGCATGCAGAAAAAACCAAACGCTCGGTTCCTGTTCCCAGATTCCAACTCTTGATGATTTCCTCGCTGTTCTCTTTCTTTTTCACGGATATGGCTTCAAAGCCTAATTCATCCAAAATTTGTCTCACTTCATCAGGCGAGATGGCGCCAGCAATTCAGCCAGTATAGGCAGAAGGGTTGTCTATAATTTCCTTCGGAAGTTCTCTCGAACGCAAGACATCCGAGATACTGATTCGGCCACCAGGCTTCAAAACCCTGAAAATTTCTCCATAAACGGTCCTCTTGCTGGGAGAGAGGTTAATAACACAGTTTGATAGCACCACATCCACCGAAGAACTCGGAACGGGTAACTTCTCTATCTCTCCCAACCTAAATTCTACATTAGTAAGATTTAGTTTCTCGGCATTCTTCTTAGCTTTGCTGGTCATCTCCGGCGTCATGTCAACGCCGACAACGTTTCCCTCTGGACCCACGCTTTTTGCCGCAAGAAACGCATCGAATCCAGCGCCACTTCCTAAGTCCAAAACCCGTTCTCCTGGGTTTAAGTCAGCAATACCAAGAGGGTTTCCGCATCCAAGGCCGAGGTTGGCCTCTCCTAATCCAATGGCCAGTTGATCCTTCGTGTAGCCGACCTTTTGTCCCATATCCATAATCTGAAGAGGGTTTGATTGGCCACCACAGCACGCCGGCGAACAGCAGGAATTAGTGGATTCGGCAATCTCCGCATAACGTTGTTTGACCATGTGTCTAATTTCGTCATCTTCCGATTTCATGTTTCCTCCATATTTAATCGAATATCGTCGATTTACGATTATAGGTGCTTAGCCGCACTGTGTCAAGCTCTATCTCCTTTTCCAAACCTTGCGGAGCGGATTCCTTTTGAGGCGAACTGTCGTTAGGAGACTCTCTCGGGATTCAACAGCGTTAGAGGGGATGAGGGCCAACTGTAGTAGGTGGTCTTGAGGTTTCAGGATGACTTGAAGATGTGTCGGCAAAATCGTCCATAAGTGGAATCTGGGGGGGAGGTGAAGTCGGGGTAAGCGATAATCTTAACAGATTGGCGGTCCTAAGGAGTTCCCATACTTTCTTGAACCGTGAATCTGGCATTCTTGATCTCAAACAATCTGGGAAATTGAAGATATGATAGCAAAGTCAGTGCATATCAGAGGAAGTCTCAATGCTCCATGATATGGCAGTATGGTGACAGAACCGCTTGCTGCCAAGTGAAATCAACGTGTGGGTTCGCATTCACGTTTTCTGTGAAAGAAGAAACTGATAGAACCTTATATAGAAATGGAGAATCAGAATGGCGGCAAGTGCTACGAACGGTGATGTACCAAGAGCAATTTTACGAGGCATATGCTCCAGCCAATTGAATCTCTGAGATTGAAGGAAATTTATCAAGTCTATCAAATGAAGGAGCATAAATACCATACTTCCTATGATTGCAGACAGTATTGGGCGGTCTAGGATCTTGTATTCCTCTTGTGACTGCACTTTCTTGAAAACGCTGAAAAAAATAGATGAAATAGTGAGCTTACCGGCGGGATGAATGCATCAAAATGCCGATTCACGAGGAATAGGGGAAGGATGTCTAATTCAAATACAAAGAACAAGTTCTTTATATAGATGAAACCCACAAAAAATGAACCGATAGCTGCTAAGATGGCGCCTACCCTGATAATCTGCTCCCTTACTAAGGCATAGTTTCTTGAGAAAGATAGAAAGAAAAGAAAATTAAGAACCACAAATAGCGCATGGGTTATTATCCCAACCTTCACTATATATGCGTTTTGAAAAATATATGGAAACAGACTTCCTATCGTTCTGATAAGAAAAGATGCAATTAAACCTATGATCAGAATGTATCAGATCCATCTAATTTGGGCTTTCGGTGATGGTAGTTTGAGTTTGCCCTTATACCGCGAGTAACGGTTACTTCCGAGACTGTCGAAAAACCCTCAAAGCCATGATTCTGAGGCTTCTCGCAGTTAGTAAGTGGCTGATCTTGCTATAGGTATAGGCGAGGACAGCTAAAATGCTCTATTTTGACTTTTTCGACAGTCTCTCCCATTATTTTTAGTTTGCAGGAACTGAAGATATCAAAACCAAATCATAACATTCTCGGGGCGGCCAAAACGCCCTAAAAAAAGTTTGCTTCACGTCAACAAGTTTCGATATCCATTTCAGACTGCCCTTTTTAAATAGCCTCTGTGGATACCGGATCATTGATTTTGCCCGTCCTGCTTGGCAGGAGTCAACTTGATTAATGAGGTTCCGGGGTTCGGAGTTACTTATATATTCATGGACGTGCATCGTCTGCGCAATCTGCCGCTGTAGGAGAAGTCAACTCCGCCAACAAAGTTCTCTACTTCACACGAAATCTGGTTCCACCATTTGGTTCTACGGTTTCAATCAGATAAAAGAGGAAGGGCACGGCGAGGGCCCAGGACACTCCCAAAAAAACCATATTCTTTATTAACGGCGTGTGAAAGCTTAATGCGCCCAGGCGATGGCCTGAATAGTAGGCAGCCGGTCCCCCGCAAGAACCCAAAAATGCCCCAAGCAGATATCGCCTTTTGAGCCAGGCCAAGCTGACGTTTAACAGAGTCCCGAAGTTTACCCACAGAGCCAGCATCCATGTCGGAGTCACGGGCCAGCCCTTAATGAGTCCTCGGGGGGTATACACTTCAAGTGCGATCAAGGTTGAATCAAGCAATAACCCCAGGTAAAAGGTAGCAGCGGCGATTTGGATTTCCAGTCTTGGGCGGTCGGATAAACGAATATGAATGGCAAGCCATACGAGCACGGCGATGGGTCCAATCCAAAAAATCCCCTCGGCCGCCCCAAAGACCGCCGCAAACCAGGCGACTTGAAACCCGACCATGTTAAAGACTTTGTTCATTGATCCCCTGGCTGAATCCTTTAGGGCAATGGCGGCAAAATAGGGCTCGGTCGGCAGCCCGGTTTCACGAACAAGGCCTGCACATCTCCGATGTAGCGTTCGGTGAAAGCTCCCTCGCAATAACACAAGTAATATTCCCACATGCGGATGAAACGTTCCGAATAACCGAGGGCGCGGACCTTGTCACTATTCTTGAGAAATCGTTCCCGCCATTCCCGGAGCGTCCGTGCATAATGGGGCGTGATGTCCTCGAGGTGGAAAAGCTTCAGATCCGTTGCCCGTGTGGCCGAGAGGCAAAGGGCGGTCACCGAGGTCAGCGTGCTTCCCGGAAATATATAACGTTTAATAAAGTCGACTTCCCGTTTGTGAGCCTCGTATTTCTGATCCGTGATGGTAATGGCCTGGAGAGCCATCATCCCGTCCGGCTTCAGGAGGCTGTTGCACTGCCTGAAAAAGGCATCCAGGTAGTGGTGGCCCACCGCCTCGATCATCTCGATGGACACGAGCTTGTCAAAGGTGCCTGATAGATCACGGTAATCTTTCAGGAGCAAGCAGATGCGGCTCTCCAGACCCCGTTGCCGAATGCGCTCTTTAGCCCAATCGTACTGAGCCCGGGAGATGGTGGTGGTAGTCACCCGGCAACCATATTTGGAAGCCGCATGGATGGCAAACCCGCCCCATCCTGTGCCTACTTCCAGCAGATGATCCGTCTCGCTTAGATTCAACTTCCGGCAGATGCGGCCATATTTAGCGTTCGAAGCCTCAGCCAGGGTGGTCTCCGGTCGCTCGAAAAGAGCGCAGGAGTATGTCATGGTTTCATCCAGAAACAAGGCATAAAAGTCATTTCCTAAATCGTAATGCGCCTCGATATTGCCCCGGCTGCCCTTTCTCGTGTTCTTGTTTCTGCAGTGATACAGTCGCCGCAGCGGAGCCGTCAGCAGCGCCAGTCCTCCTTCGATTTCCTGGAGCAAACGTTCATTCAGCACGGCGATCCGTGTAAGAACTGTCAAATCGTCGCAATCCCAGTAACCGGCCATGTAGGCTTCTGCGGCCCCGACACTTCCCCCGAAAACAATACTTCGGTAAAACCGTTGGTGGAATACCTTGATCGTTGCGCAGAGGTCCTTCGGTCCAGCAGGGTCACCAAATGTGAACCGCTTCTCCCCTTCCAACAGGGTGAAATACCCGGTTTCCAAATATGCCAGGCGTTTCAGTAGCAGCCAGCGGGCCAAACGGTCAGCCAACTCTCCTTTCATAGAGCAGATCGACGGGAGCTCTTGTGCTGCTATGGAATGTCTCATCGTCTGAACCCGCTTTGCCGCCGTTTTCTGGGATGGATATAAAAAGGCGCCCTCTTGAGCCAAAGGCGCACGGCTTGCCAATGAATCATCGTGATTACTTTAAGGGTCATGGCCGGGTATGTTACGAGCACCCGGTCAAGGAGGGCCCTGTTCATTTCCTGGCGACGGAGGATCAGGGTGGCGTCGAAGAATTTCCGATCCTCCCGAAAACTCTGCATATGGGCTGTGAGCGTTTCACCTGGCTCCCGGAAGCGCCAGTCGTAATGCATATCCATATCCATGAACGGAGAGACGTGGAATTCTTTGTCCAGTTCGTAACGACGAAAGGGCGGGTTGGCCCGGTTTTGAGATTCATCCAAAACGTAGCAGTGTGCTTCCCCCCAGGGAGTATTGTGGATTTCGACAACGATGGTTTCCAGGCGGCTTCCGTCCCGGTCATAGCAGTAATAAAAGGATGCCGGATTGAAGCAATGGCCAAGGTATCGGAAGTGACAAAGGAGTCTTATCGGACCGGAAAGGCTTTTCCCTGTTCTTGACCGCACCAGGGATCGGACCGATGCGTCGAGTGGCATCTTGGGGTCTCCAAAATGGTCTTTTCTCATGAAACAGGCTAGATTAAAGCGGTCCAAAGACCAGAAGGGGCTCGCACTGAAGGCTGACTGCATTTCAGCCAAGTCGGCATAGACCATAAAAAGCCTGTAGCGAAAGCTGTTTCTCACCGGCAGAAACCGACGGTGTCGCAGGTGCCCGGCATAAATGCAACTCTCCACGATCAGAGTCCCTTTCCAAACCAGCGGGCGACCGGCAGGGCGCTTTTGACTCCGTCTTCATGAAAGCCATAACCCCAGTAGGCACCGCAGTAGTGGGTTCGGTTCAATCCGCTGATTTCACTGTGGCGCAGCTGGACTTCGGGTGCCCGAGGGGTAAATTGCGGGTGGTGGTAGGTGAAGCGACCCTTGATCAATTTCGGATCGATAGCCTGGGTGCGGTTAAGGGTTACGCAGAATTCCTGTGAGGCCTTCAGGCTCTGCAGGATATTCATGTCATAGGTCATCGAGGCCCTGTTCTGTTTTTCCCGGGTAATGAGGTAGTTCCAGCTGGACCAGATCCAACGGCGTTTGGGGAGTATGCGGGAGTCGATGTGGAGGACCGTGTCGTTTTCCCGGTAAGGGATTGCTCCCAATATTTCTCTTTCAGCAGAGGTAGCGTCTCGCAGTATGGCGAGGGCCTGGTCGGAGTGTACCGCCAGGATGACGTGATCGAAGGTGGCCTTCGCCCCGCTTCGGTCAGTCACTTCCACGCGGTCGGCAAAGCGCTGGATATCGGTTACCGGTGTATCGGTTCGAATACGGTTGGCAAACCCGTGGATCAACTTTTCCACATATTTTTTGGATCCTCCTCGGATGACCCTCCATTGAAAAGAATTGCGAATTTGGAGAAAGCCATGGTTTTTGAAGAATCGGACAAACGTTTCCAGCGGGAACGCCTCAAAGCGCTCCGGATCGGTCGACCACAGGGAGGCGCCGAGGGGCACGATAAATATTTCAATAAAACGGGAGGAGAATCCCTGTTTACGCAGGTAAGGGACGAGGGGAGTCCAAGATTTCTCTTGGTTTAGAATGCGGTCAAAACGGCTCCGAAGCCGGAATATCTCCATTATGACGCGCCAGAAGCTCGGAGATAGCAGATTGCGGCGCTGGGCAAAGAATGTGTTGAGGTTGTGGGGGCTGTATTCCAGGCCGGTTTTTTCGCATTTGACGCTGAAGGTCATCTGGGTCGGCTGGGAGTCCACTCCCAGTCGCTCGAGTATCCGGCAGAAATTCGGATACGTGACTTCGTTGAAAACAATGAAGCCGGTGTCCACTGCATAGCGGCCCTCCGGAAGGTCGATTTCAATGGTGTTTGTGTGTCCACCCACGTATGCGTTGGCCTCATACAGGGTGAGGTCAAAGTCCTTATGGAGTAGGTAGGCGGCCGTCAGGCCCGAAATGCCGGTTCCGATAATGGCGATTTTCACCGCTGCACCGATGATCCTGTAGCCGAGGCCTTATCCAACATTGACGTGGTATGAAAGAAGAATTTGTTTGGCTTCACGAGAGCCACCTGTCCAAATAGGCCGCAAAGCTGGTGGATATGGCACACAACACACCTCCCCACAAGATATCACACAAGGAGAGCTTCAGAGACCACCCGGCCAGCGTAGACAGGTTGGTCATGTCATAGATTGCGTACGTGATGACTCCATAGGCAAAACCCCAACCGATGGATGACCAAAGCAGGTTTTCCTGGGAGACACGGGGTAGGGCAAAAAGGACAATTCCGAGAGGAATGATGAGATAGACCAAAAAGGCGGCCCAGATTAAAGGGTTAAAATCCTCCCCCACCTTGCGGGCGAGGGGACCCAGTTCCTGCTTGTAAAAGACGACCATTATTTTCCCTAACCATATGTAGTCGATCACAAAAAACAACGGCAGAAGAAGCAGATAGACTTTTAAGGTATGCAACATGGGTATTACTGATCCTTTCTTGGCGGCAAGGGAAAGAAGGCACTGGTCCGCCGGGCGTATTCCTGAAATTCTGGGTTGTTGATATATTCCTCCTCAAGCAGGGGAATGCCCGAAACCTTGAGTATCAGAAAGCTGATGGTAACCGGCCCGATGATTGTCATCCAGCCCCCTGGCGTTGAAAGGGCGATAAGATACATTCCCCACCACAAAGCGACCTCACCGAAGTAGTTGGGATGCCTCGTATACTTCCACAGGCCTTGCTGCATGATCTTGCCCCGGTTGGCCTTGTTTTTCAGAAAAGTTTTCAGTTGAAAGTCGCCGACCACTTCAAACAAAAACCCGACAACCCAGAGGATGCCCCCGAGGCTGTCAAGCCAGGTCCAGGCGCTCTGGTCCGACAGTATTATGCAAATGACAGGGAGGGAAATCAGGTAGAGAAGGACTCCCTGAAGCATGAAGATCTGCACAAACGAACGAATTCGCCAATGGGCGCCCCATGCTTCACGCCAATTTCGGTAGCGTTTATCCTCGCCATGTTTCCTGAGGCGAACCCCGATGTGCACGGCCAACCGAACCCCCCAAACCATCACCAGTGTAAAGACCATCCAAGCTCTGGGCGTTCCGGTCCCTTTCATCAGCAAGGCAGCGGAAGCGGCCACAACAAATCCGATGCCCCAGGCAAAGTCCGCCAGATCGTTTCGGCGTCTCCAGAGGGCCAGAAAAAACCAACCGGTCATATAGACCAGAACAATGAGAAGGATATTCAAATGAGTCGACATGTGCCGTCAGGAGATATCTTCACTCCCTGTCGTCCTTTCCAAGGATCGTAGGCGATTATCTGTTGCGGGCTTACAGTCGATGTTCAATGCGTAACAATTTCGGTTGCTGGCCAATTCTTAGACGCGTGCCAAGCCAGGTCCATAAGCAAAGCGGCAGTGTGAGCCAGGAAGAGATACGTTCCGCGATCGAAATAGGGCCTATCTCTGATTCAATATCCCTTAAAAAAGATCTTGCCTCAGCACGAATGCGTCGGTTGGGTCCAAGAACAATAGCTGGCCAAATGCCAGGAATTGCCTTTCGAACATACGCACGCATCCGCTCGGCCCTGCCCTTGAGAAGCGGGTTATTAGAGTTTTTTAAATTTCGGTATCCATCAAACCATACCTTTATCACCCTTACAAGCGAGGGACCCAATTTTTCAAAATTGTCGCGGTAGATGTTCTTCTGCAGGGCTTCGATTTCATCCGGTGTGAAATGAGGATGCATAAAATGCATGGTAAAACCGTCGAAGGTTCGATAATCCGGATTGTCCTTGTAGGCAGGAAGAAAACGCTCCTCTGTTACTGCTTGATTATGAAGCGGAGTGCCGGGAAAGGCGAAGTAGATGAGGATCTGCCAAAGTGCCGGCTCAAGCCCCTGAAACCGCCGAACCTCTTCTCGGACTATCACAGGGTTCTGATACGGAAAGCCTATGATCATTGAAGAGAGAATCGCTACACCCTTGGATTTGAGATCCTCATAAAGTTGCGCGATGTTCTTTCCCTTAAGCT
>JBFEUB010000049.1:0-18204 GCA_041547605.1 Desulfobacteria bacterium | reverse complement strand
CTCAGACAGCTTGCAATTTTAAACGCCAGTCACATTCAAAAATCTTCTCCAAAATTGCACAATGTCGTTCGCCAAATAATATTTTCAATCATCAACGACTTGCGAGCAAACGGAACATATTTTTGACAATCAGTCTATAAATGAATCAAGACGTGGGTGACGACGTGCCGTATGAGTCACTTATGGAAGCGGGGTTCTTGATGATCTTGGCCAGTTTTAGGGTCTCTTGGGGCAGGTCAAAGACAGAGCAGAGTATATCAGCGGGGCGCACACTGCTCCCCGGCCTCTCATCCAGTACCAGTCTTGCTGTTCGGGGCGATAGGAGGGTCAGTTCTCTTACAAGCAACTTTAAATCAATCGTCTTGGCTCGTCCTTTTCGATTCGTCTTAAGAAATGGCCATGCCTCTTTGCCCAAAAAGACCTTGAGCTTCGCCTCTGAGAAGCGACCCTCTTTTAAGGTTACCGTATACGGAACGGGTTTCTGTGCAAATTCTGACGCGCGCTGCTCGACCGGGTTGCAACCAGTGATAGTAAGGCCCTCTGGAAGTTCCTGGTTGACGCGCTCCACGAATGTTTCACGTGAAACGTTCCGTGGTACCTCGATAGTGCAGTGCTCTGCCAGGCTCTCAGTTCCCACAGGAAGGGCAGATTCAAAGGACATCTTCGGAGACGGGTGAAACCCCTTTGAAAACCGCAAGGGTACCCGGGCACGCTTGAAGGCCCGCATAAATATCCTCACCAGTTCCAGGTGTCCAAAGTACCGGGCCGGGCCCCGCTTTTCGTAAGAGACCCGAAGCTTCTTGAATGGCCCCTCTTCCTTCCTTGTGGGTGTCCCTCCGGCACCTTGGACAGCTGTGTCTGCTTCAAATGTCACAGGTTTTATGGTCTCAAAGTCGCACACGCCGCACAGGTGACACTCCCCATCTCGGCAATCTGGCGTCTCGGCCCGCCCAAGCGCCTTTTCCCACTCCAGCCGCAGGAACTCCTTGGATACCCCGGTCTGAATATGATCCCAGGGTAGTGGCTCGGAAAGGTCACGGGCCCGCGATGTGTAAAAGCCAATATCCACCCCCGACGCCTCCATGGCCTCTTCCCATCGCTTGAACTGAAAGTGTTCGCTCCACCCATCAAAACGGCACCCCAGCTCATAGGCCTTCACCAGCAGGCGGCTCAACCGTCTGTCACCTCTCGCCCAGAGCCCCTCAAGGATGCTCATCTCGGGGTTTTGCCACTTAAATCGAAGACCGCGCCCCCTTATCTTGCTCCGAAGCAGACGAATCTTGCTCCGACTCTCATCGAGCGACACCTGGGTACACCACTGGAAGGGTGTGTGGGCCTTTGGAATAAAGGTGGAGACACTCACCGTCATATTGCCACCGCGTCTGCTCCGAGGACAGGCTTTCTGGATCCGCCTCACGAGTGCAACAATGGCCTCTATGTCGGCTTCTGTTTCCGTTGGAAGACCGATCATAAAGTAGAACTTCATGAGCTGCCACCCGAGCCCAAAGGCGTTTCGGACGGTCTCCTCCAAGTCTTGTTCAGCGATATTCTTGTTGATCACCTCCCGGAGCCTCTGGCTCCCCGCCTCCGGGGCTATGGTAAAACCTGTCTTCCTAACCCGCTTGATCTGCGCCATGAGTGATTCGGTAAGGCTTCCGACCCTGAGGGAGGGAAGGGAAACGGCAATCTTTTCCGGCTCGCATCGGTTCATCAGGCTCTCAATGAGCACCTGTATGGCACTGTAATCACCCGCACTCAGAGAAAGCAGCGACACTTCTTCGTAGCCAGTCCGCGCCAGGCCCCGTTCTGCCAAGGAAAGGACTGCATGTGGTGTTCTTTCCCGGACAGGACGATAGATGACCCCAGCCTGGCAGAACCGGCACCCTCTTGTACAACCGCGGCAAATCTCAAGATTCAGGCGGTCGTGGATAGGGTTGCCGAAAGGAACCACCGGACGATCCGGATAAGGTACGCGATTAAGGTCGGATACAAGCGCCTTTGGCACGGTCCTATATTCGGAAAAGCGAGGCTTCAGGACCTGAAACCCTCGTACGTCGAAATCCAGGCCAAAGAAAGACGGCACGTAAACCCCATGTATCCCGGACCACCTCTTGAGGAGCGCTTGGCGGTCACCTCCCGCATCTTTCCATTCCAGCCACGTATCTGCCAGCTCAAGAACTACCTCCTCGCCGTCGCCTATGACCATGGCGTCGAAAAAATCTGCCAAAGGCTCCGGATTGAACACGCATGGGCCTCCCGCAATCACAAAGGGATGGGAGCGATTCCGATCCTTCGCATAAAACGGTATTCCGGACAGCCCTAACATAGACAATATATTAGTAAAATTGAGCTCATACAACAAGCTGAAGCCGAGGATTCCAAAATCCGACAGGGGCGTGCCGCTTTCAAGCGAACAAAGCGGAATTCTATCTTTACGTAACCTGGCCTCAAGGTCCACGCGCGGGGCAAATACCCTTTCTGCAGCAACCTCTTCACGGGCATTTAAAATGTGATAAAGGATCTGGATACCCACGTGGCTCATCCCCACCTCATAGAGGTCTGGAAAGGCCAATGCAAAACGGAGTCGGACAGCTTCAGGCGCCTTTCGAATTACATTAACCTCGTTCCCCAGATAGTGGCTTGGGTGTCTAACCAGCGGGTATATTTCTTGCAAGAATTGACGGAACATGGCTTCCTTGTTATGAATTATGCCTCTTACTGGTTCGGCACGCTATACCGCGTGCGGTGGCAAGATCAGCTGCGGAACGGCTTAACATTACAGGATCAGCGCTGTAACTGTAACGCATCTATGGCAAAAAACAAGGTCATATTGAAGGCCCGATCCCGATAACTCCCGATAGATCGGGATAAATCGGGATCAATCAGCGCCCGTAGATGCGGTGCTTTTGCAGTAGAAAGAGGAAATAAAACATGATTCACGGAAAGCATCTTCATCATAAATTTGCTTGCATGGTATTTGTCGCACTCTTCTTTACTACCTTCCTCCCCGTTAATACATGCTTTGGGGTCTTTCCCCGAGAAAACGCCGTAGTCAAGGCCGTCAATGCCGTTAGTCCTGCTGTGGTTAATATTAGCAGCGAATTTGAAGTGGTGGAACGCGCCAACCCCTTCTTTGACTTTGGGCTTGATCCCTTCTTTGACTCGTTCTTCAGGGACTTTTTTGAACCCAACTACAAGAGGCGTTACAAGCGTAACAGCCTCGGTTCGGGGGTTATCATCGATGGGACTCGTGGCTATATTTTGACAAATGAACATGTCATCGCCAGAAGCGCCAAGATCACGGTTGTGCTGAGGGATGAGCGGGAAATTGAGGCAGAGCTCGTGGGGGCTGCACCAGATTTTGATTTGGCCGTTCTTCGAATACAGTCAGACAAGCCATTACCGGCGATTCAAATGGGAGACTCTGAAGATCTTATGATCGGAGAAACCGTGATAGCGATTGGCAACCCCTTTGGCTTCTCCAATACGGTTACAACCGGCGTGATCAGCGCCCTGAACCGTTCTATCCAAGCCGAAAACCGCACTTATCGGGATTTCATCCAGACCGACGCCTCTATTAACCCTGGAAATAGCGGGGGCCCCCTTTTGAACATTAATGGTGAGCTCATTGGTATTAACACGGCCATCTATTCAAAGGCCCAAGGCATCGGCTTCGCCATACCCATCAACAAAGCCAAGCGGGTCGTGGATGATCTCATCAGATACGGAGAAATACACATCCCCTGGCTCGGCCTGGGTGTCCAAGATATCGACCCAAAGCTGGCCCAATATCTCGGGATTCCCCGGGTTGAAGGTGTGCTGGTATCCGATGTGATGGATGAGAGTCCGTCCAAGAAGGCAGGCCTGCGGCCCGGCGACGTGATCACTGCGGCAGGGGGAAGGGATGTCACGTCCAAGGAGACCTACCACAGCATCATCCGGGATTTTAGCGCCGCAGACATCATCTCGCTGACAGCCTTAAGGGATGACAAAACGCTTACTTTCCAAGTTCGCTCCCGGACATTTCCAGAGAAATTGGCAGGGGAATTGGCCTACAAGCTCCTAGGGGTGCGCGTGGCAGACATCTCGGCCACGGCCCGTCTTAAGTTCAGCATAGCAGCCAAGGACGGTGTGATGGTCACCGAGATCCGGCCCGGTGCTTATCTTGATCGCATTGGAGCTCGTCCCGGCGACGTTATCCGCAGAATCAACGAAGTGCCAGTGAAGACGCTCAATGATTTCAAAAGAGCCCTTATCAAATATCGCCAAAGGGAGTTTGCAGCACTTCTTATACAACGAGGCAACCAGCAGTACTACGTAACGGCAAGGACAGAGGCATAGCATACAATGTTGTCAGGTGGACTCTTTCAGGGTGTGTTAAACATCGACCGAATGCCGGTCCGGTTTCCCAAGAAATTGTTGATCCTGTTGTTCGTGGGATTATTGTCCCAAGGGGCCTGTGGCAAGAACAAGTCCCTGGAAAGAGCTGAGGAGTCAAAAACCATTACCATAATAACCCGCAATAACGGCCATTGCTATTACATATACAGAGACCAGGAAATGGGCTTTGAATATGACCTGGCAAAGGCTTTTGCCGATTTTATGGGCGTTGAACTCAGGGTGAAGGTGTCTGAAACATGGGACGAGCTGCTCCCCCTGCTTCACAAAGGAAACGGAGAGGTTGTGGCAGCAAGCATGACCAAGACGCCTTATAGGTCGGAATTGGTTGACTTTTCAAGGGAATATCTCTCTGTTCAGCAATTTATCATCACCCATAAGAATAATTCAGAAATCAAAAGCATCGATGACTTAGAGCACAAAAGCATCCATATACGCCAAGGAACATCTTATGAAGAAAGGCTGAGAGCACTGAAACAAAGTGGTCTCGATATCAGGATCAAGGCCTACGAGGACATTCTAACAGAGGAACTCATTGAAGAAGTGGAGAGGGGCGACATCCAGGTTACCGTAGCGGACTCAAATGTGGCCTTTTTGAATCGTCGCTATTATCCGGACATCCGCATAGCTTTTCCCCTCGGCAAACCTGAGTCTTTGGCTTGGGCCGTGAAAAAAGGGGAAACGGCCCTTCTAGCAAAGATCAATGAGTTTTTTGAAAAAATTAAAGAGGATGGCACCTTTAATGAAATATACAAACGCTACTACGCCTATGTCGAAAGCTTCGACCATCTCGATATCAAGAGATTTCAGCAAAGGATCGGAACCCGCCTTCCCAGGTATGAAAAAGCGATTAAGCAAGCCGCCGAGATGCACCGATTTGACTGGAGGTTGATAGCAGCCCTCATATACCAAGAGTCTCAATTCAACCCCTGGGCCAGAAGCTTCTCCGGGGTGAGAGGACTCATGCAACTAACGTTGCCGACTGCCGCTGATATGGGGATTGAAAACCGTCTGAACCCGCGGGAAAGTATCATGGGAGGTGTCCAATACTTAAGACACCTCCACGACCTCTACGACAAGGCATATGAGCCGGATAGAACCCTCATTGCCCTCGCAGCTTATAATGTGGGGAAAGGCCACGTCCTTGATGCCCGGAACCTGGCCTTAAAGCTGAATCTTGATCCAAACAAGTGGATCTCGTTGGAAAGAACCCTGCCGCTGCTGCGACAACGTAAGTACTATAAGAACAGCAAGTTTGGCTATTGCCGCGGAACAGAGCCCGTATTCCACGTCAAAAACATCCTGACTTACTACGAAATCCTCAAGAGGGAAGCCATAGAATACGCATACCAAGTGAGACGATAAAAGGCTCTGCAAGCCTATGTTTCACGTGAAACATTGAAAGCTCCCCCCACTCCGGCTAAATCCGGACATATCGGGACAAATCGAGGGAGGGAGCCTCCTCGCTCTTGCCGTTCAAATTCTGGGCTATTTCCCAATGCAGAAGCGACTGAAGATCTGATCAAGGATTTCCTCTGTCGTGATCACTCCGATGATCTCGCCCAAAGCATCAAGGGCCTCCTTGAGATCGACAGCAACTAACTCAGCCGGCCTTCGTATCTGGAGCCCTTCCACTATATCCTTTGAGGCCCCCAGCGCCCTTTCGAGCGCTACCTTGTGCCGCAAGTTTGGCACAATCGAAGGAACCTCGGCCGTTCCACCTCGATGCGTCACTTGTTCAAACATCGCTGCTTTCAGCCTTTCAATCCCCTGATTATACAGCGCTGAAACCTTGACCCATGAAAGTCCACCGAGGCGATCACGAATCTTCCCGAGAGCGTCCTCGTCTCCGATATCTATTTTGTTGATCACCAGCATGGTTTCTCTGTTACGCACAAGATCATAAATCTTCATATCCTCGTCGCTCAAGGGGACACTGCAATCGACCATGAAAAGAACCAGGTCTGCATCGTCTAGCCGCCGCCTTGTGAATTTAACGCCCTCGGCCTCCAAAGGATTATCTGTATCATGAAAGCCTGCCGTGTCGATAAGCCGTAGGGGAATCCCCTTAATATTGACCGTCTCCTCGATGAAATCCCGCGTCGTCCCGGGAACAGCGGTAACGATGGCACGCTCTTTTTCCAGCAGCCTGTTCATCAGGCTGGACTTTCCCACGTTGGGTCGCCCGATGATCGTAGCTGCCACGCCTTCTCGGTAGACATGTCCTTCATCGTAGTTATCCAGCAATGCCCCCAGCGGAGCGATGACATCCTGTTTCATGCTCCGGACAAACGCCTCCGGGCGTATGATATCCTCAACGTCTTCTGGAAAATCGATGGCGGCCTCCACCTCAACGAGTATCCTCTCGATTGGCCCCCGAATCGCCTGGATGACTTCGAGAAGGTGACCCTCCAACTGCCTTGCAGCAAGTTCGAGACCTTCCTTGGTCTGAGCGTTCACGACTTCAATGACGGCTTCCGCCTGGCTCAGATCAATCCGGCCATTCAGGAAAGCGCGCTTAGTAAACTCTCCCGGTTCCGCGAGGCGCGCCCCTCGTTTTAGTACCAGTTCCAAGATGGCGCCCAGGCCACATCTGCTTCCGTGAGCCTGAATCTCTATGACATCTTCTCTGGTGTAAGTATGGGGCGCCTTCATGACTCCAAAGAGGACTTCATCCAGCACCCTTCCAGTTTCTGGATCGATGATAGACCCGTAATAAAGGCGGTGGGATGTGACGCGCGACATCTCTCTCGGGGGATATAATAAGGGAAGCGCTACGGGGATGGCCCGGGGGCCGGAAATCTTCACAACGCCGATACCGCCAGGTCCCGGAGGGGTCGCAACCGCAGCTATGGTATCGCTATCCATAACCTAAATGTTTGGGCAAATCTCCAGCCTGTTGATGGTAACACGTTTTTGTCTGCAGGGTTTGGTACTGAAGCTCCCGGTGCTACATTTCGAAAAATGCGTCTTGGAACCATGCACAACACGCGAGACCCGCACACAACAATAGAACCGATCTCAAAAATGGGTCTAAGTCCCCCCAATGGCGGCGTTGCGGGTCGGCTCTCAAAATGCTCACATACCACTTTCTCTCCGTCCCGCGCCTTGCCCTGAACCCTGATCCACGTTTTTGAGATGGGTTCTTCTTCTCGGGAGCCCCCCAAATCATTACCCGATCAATCCGATTGTAGGCAAAGCCAACCAGGTTCAAAGATCTCGTGGGCCGGACAAACCCTGGCCCGCATTTCCTGCTCAAGCCGTGCCTTTTCTTCGTCTATGGTGGCCCGCTCGCCGATGCTCAAAGACACTCAGTGTTTGGTAGGCGCCTCGCTCCGGGACACAGATCGTGTCTCTTTCCTCTGCGGGAATATGACCAGCTTTCTGAACAATCCGCCGCCCTTGCTTTGCGTTCTCAACAAGCTGTCATTCTTCAACGCAATATGCACGATTCTTCGATCGTAGGCATTCATGGGGCTAATGGTAGCCGGCTTGCCGGAACGTTTCACCTTTTCTCCCAAACGCAGGGCCATCTGCGTCAGTGACGCCTTCCGCCTGTCCCGATATCCCTCTACATCAAAAGAAATGCGCACCTTCGTGTTCTTCTTCTTCCTTACGATTTTGCGAATAACGTATTGGAGGGCATCCAATGTCCTTCCGTGCTTCCCTATAAGGATTGCAGGATTGCTCGTCCCTATTTTAATCTTTATCCTGTCAGGACACTTCTCGACGGTCACCTTCGCCTCATCCACGATATACGAAAGGAGATGTTCCGATACTGTTTGAGCCATCTCGGCAATCGCTTCTATATCCTCCTTTTTGTCGGGTTCCTCTTCCCTGATCTTTCCTTCAAGGATTTCCCCGTCCCGCAAGGTGACTCTTATCTGGGCTTTCTTAGCACCCACAAGTCCAAATATTCCGGTGGAGCCATAAGAAAGGACTTCAATATCGAGTTCCTCCTCGGAAACGCCTAGCTTGTCACAGGCGCTTCTTATAGCCTCTTCTTTTGTTTTTCCCTCAAATTCATAGCTGGCCAACATCGGATTAACACCTCCGTCATTAACCTGTTTTCTTGGTTACGTACCTCTGCTGAACCATCGAAAGAATGTTGTTTACAAGCCAGTACAAGACAAGCCCTGACGGAAAGTTTATAAATATGAATGTAAAAAAGATTGGCATCAACATCATCATTTTGGCTTGCGTGGGATCCCCGGGTGGCGGAGACATCTTCTGCTGCAAAAACATCGATGCGCCCATAATAATGGTTAACACGGGGATTCCGTAAGGCGGTGCCATCAATGGGACCTTGAAGTTGAAGTGAAACAGCCGATCCGGTGCAGACAGATCGTTGATCCACAAGAAAAATGGCGCATGTCTTAGTTCAATGGCCTGGTATAGCATTTTGTAAAATGCAAAAAATACAGGGATTTGCAAAATCATCGGGAGGCAGCCCCCCAATGGGTTTATCTTGTACAGCTTGTAAAGGTTCATAAGCTCCTGGTTCATTGTCTTTTTATCGTGCTTATACTTGGCCCGGATCTCGGCCATTTTCGGCTGCAGCTTCTTCATCTGGCTCATGGACTGATAGCTCTTGTTGCTCAATGGCCAAAAGAGTATTTTGACGATGATCGTGATGACGATGATAACAATCCCATAGTTGGGAACGAACCTGTGCATGAAGTTCATGGCGTGCAGCAGCGGCTTCGCAATGATGTCAAAAAACCCAAAATCCACGATCTTTGCAACGTCGGCTCCCACGGAACCAAGGGCCTCAAGGCTCTTCGGCCCAAAATAGACCCTATACCCGTAGCTCCGTTCCGTTCCCGGGTTCACGGCCCCTGCCGGGTCTATATATGTTGTTTCGAGGGCCTTTTCGGGTGTAGCAAGCCTTATGGCCGCCCCCCCGGCCTCTTTAGGTATGATCGCCGATACAAAATACTGGTCCTCGTGTGCCACCCAACCTATCCGGCCTGTATATTTGTCCTGACTGGCGATGTCTTTGGTTTTGATCTCCTTAAGTTCCCCATCGATCAAGGCAGCGGGACCCGAAAACACGTATCTCGACTTCCCAGCCTCATCAAAGCCGCTTCTTAAGGAGATGGACAGGTTGCCATTTATTGCCTCAGATGAAAGATTCCTCACCCTAATTTCCAGCCCTATTTCATACGAATCGTGCGAAAAGTTGTAGGTCTTAATGATCGTAATGCCATCCGCGGTTGTCCACGCAAAGCTCAGTTCTTGCGGTCCCTGAGCAATATCAATGAATTCAGTCTCTGTGGCTGCCTCAAAGACAGCCCCTTTCAATCCCTTTGCACGTTCCCCCATGAACGAGACCTCCAGGGTCCCTGGTTGCCCTGGTGGCAATTGGATGATTTCTTTCATGGGCGCGTCAGCCGCCAAAGATTCCTGGAACTCCTTTAGCCTGAAAGTCCGAAGTGTCCCACCGTTTTCCGTAAACTCCGCCACATAGAGAGGTGTCGACACGGTAATTGTCCTTGCCGGCCGAATCGGTGCGATGGCTGCCGCCACCTCTTCCTCTGATGGCTTGTGATCCACAACCTTAACACGTTCATCCATCACAGGGGTCTCTTTTTCCGCGTCTTGCACTTTCTGGGCTAAGTCTTTCTTGTCCGCGGGGGCCGGGGGCTCTTTTACAAAGACCACCTGGTACAGGAAGAATATCAGAAACGATAAGACAATTGCCAAGAGCATCCTCAGTTCCATTGACATTAATAGCTTCTCCTCAAACCAAACATTGTCTCAAAAAGAGCCGAGCCGGGGCGGCGAGGCCGAACCCTGTGCCTTTAGGGGACAGGGTCAAATCCGCCGGGGTGAAAGGGGTGACACCTTGCGAGCCTGCGAAGGGCCATCCACGACCCCCTCGCCGCACCGTAACGCTTCACGGCATCAAATGCATACTCAGAGCAGGTTGGGCAAAAGCGACAAGCCGGTGTGAAGATTGGTGAAAGGAAGTATTGATAGGCCTTAATGAGTGCCAGCAAGAACGGCCTCATGCTTGCAATCCCTTAATATATCTCCAACGATAGCATCGAGTGCCTCCCTAATCCGCCTAGGTGGCAAATCAGAGCTGCCTCTTTTTGCTATGACGTTCACATCATAGCTGTCACTAAACAAACCCTTATGCTGACGATAATGCTCTCGCACCAACCGCTTTAGACGATTACGGATCACGGCGCCCCCGACCCTCTTGCTCACCGTAACCCCTAAGCGCATCCTCCTAAGACCGTTTCGCCTGTAAAGTATCACAAAGTAGTCGCTGTCAATCCTGTGCCCGTCCTTAGACAGCCTTTCAAAGTCAGAACGTCTTACAAGGCGTTCTCCCTTTTTAAAGCAAAAGGCTTTCACGGTCCTGCTGGCTCTTTACACGGCCAGTCGTCTTCTCCCTTTTGCTCGACGGCGGCTTATGATCTTTCTTCCCTGTTTTGTGGACATCCTCGACAGGAATCCGTGGTCTCTGCGGCGTTTAATTCTGCTCGGTTGATAGGTTCGTTTCATGGCCCGTTACCTTCCGCCAGGACAAATGGCTTCTTCTCCTTCCTTTCTGGTGCGTGTGGCTATTTAGAGTACCTAAACTTTTAATTTAGACCACACTAAATGAATCATGTCAAGGGCTCTACCCGTTCCTTTTCGGCCCCACAAGTTCTGTCAACACCCCGTGGGCGCCTTTCGGATGCACAAAGGCGACCTCCGTGCCGCCGGCACCTGGTCTTGGCGCCTCGTCCACCAACCTAACCCCTTGCGCTTTCAGTTTCTCAAGCGCCGAGGACACATCCCCAACCTCATACGCAATATGGTGTACACCCTCTCCTCTCTTGGCTATGAATCTCGCTATCACGCCGTTTTCCGTAGTAGATTGGATGAGTTCGAGATTCACCTCGCCCACTGGAACAAAGGCAATTTTCATTTCTCCCAGAGTCTCCTCACGCGCTACCTTCAGGCCCAGCGACTCTTCGTAAAAACGCTTCGCAGACTCCAGGTCGCTCACTGCTACACCGATGTGATCAATCTTACGTGGCGCCATCAAACGCCTCCGAGCCCCGCCCGCCCAAGAATACTGTCAGTATCATCCACCCAGACCAAGTAAACCCCACATAGCCTCCAGTGCCTTGACAACATCTGGTCGAACAACTATATTCTGCCATATCCAACCAATCCCAGGAGTCCCTTGCCATGCAACATCCGTTTTTTCTGAACCAACGGCAGCCTCCCTCGACCGAAATGTTCAGAGAATTTGACGCCACGGAACTATACTGCCCCAAATGCGGCCAGGCAGTCCCGGTCCGCAAGCGCCTACTTTTGGTGCTTCCCGAGGGAGACAAGTACGAGTATCTGTGCGCCTTTTGTGCGACCTCCGTGGGAACCAAGGTCGTGCGGGGGGGCGAACAGATGCGCCTGATCATTTGATATCGTTCCCCCGGCTCCTCTCAATCATACAATCACCGGCGCTTTAGGCGCGCATGGTCCGTAGCTGCGCTAGTTCCCAAACATAGTCATACAGGTGAAGCCCTTTGCTAGCCGCAATGATTTCGCCGTCTTCCACCCCTATTTCTGCCGCCATGTACTCCTTAAGAAGCTGAATACCGCCGAGGTTGGCCGGAAATCCATTCCACAAATCCCACGACCTGAAATATACCATAAAGTGCAGCTTGCCGTAGCGGATACGCGTATCAATGTGGCGCAGGCAAGGTGGGTCCCCAAGGAGTACATCCGATGGCGTGGAGACGCTCATGGCGGCTTGATTTGTGCCGTACCCCTTTGTCTTGTACAGGTGGATGACCTCTTCGATTTGATTAACCACGTGTGTGCCAACGCTTAGCCTCGGGCGTTCGCCTTCTGGGGCCATCCCGCCAGCGGAGGCAACGTATGACCAGCCAGCCAAGCGCTCTCCGTAAGTATAGTCTTCATTGGGCTGCTTTGTCGGCGTCATCAAGTACGGCAGGTACTCTTCAACATATCCGTCGGCGACCGGATTCGGGATACCCAAGGACGCCGGAATGTCCGGGATCAAGGGGCGCACACCCGGATATCGAATATGAACGGTCACATAGTCAAACTCAAGGCGTTTCTGTCCAGCATAACTGCCGTAATCGATCACATATTCATGACCGTTGTCTATGATTTCATAGACGCACTGAAACCAGGCATCCGGCAGGTCCCTCGCCTCTATAGAAGCCAAATTCATGACACGTCCTCATCCAAAACACCAAGGCGGTGCACCAGGGGACCTCGCCCCGTCCAGTGCCCGCCACCAACTGGTTCGTCCAAGTCAATCAACCCCGATACCTATTAACTATACGTCCAGGCTTCTGACCTCCAGGGCATTCTTTTCTATAAACTGGCGCCTGAGATCCACCTCGCCACCCATTAACACCGTAAAAATGTCATGCGCTTCAAACATGTCTTCTATTTTGACCTTCAGCAGCGTTCTTTTTTGGGGATCCATGGTGGTTTCCCACAACTGAATCGGGTTCATCTCTCCCAACCCTTTATAACGCTGGATTGAAAGCCCCTTCTTTGCATCCTCTAGGAGGTGCGAAAGGAGTTTGTCTTTGTCATCTATAGAAACGCGTTCCTTGTCATCGTCATAAATTCTAAAGGGCGGTCTGTCCAACGAACAAATGTCTTTCCACAACACAATGGCTTTCTGAAAGTCCGCAGATGAAACGAGCTCCCAACCAACCTTCACGCGCTTCGCTCCGTTTTCAATCACGCTAATCGTCAATTCGTAAGTGTTATGCTCCTCGTCTTTCAGCAGTCCTTCAACCTGATACCCGCGGGACTCCAAAACCTGTGCCAAATCTCCCATGCCATTCTTGTCTTGAACGGCCTCTCTGTTGTCCACATCGTTTTCAATCAAAAGCTCCACCAGGCCCGTGTCAAAGCCGCGCCGAGCAAGGCGGTTGGTTACCTTGCCATAGTCTATCAGCTTACCCAGAAATGTATAAAGGCTCTCCTTTTCCAAGACCACGCGCCCCTCTTTTCCCTTGACCACCTTGTCGTGGCAGACTCGCTTCATCAAGAACTCATCGAGTTCCACTTCGTGTTTAATATAGATAGCTCCTTTTCCCTTTCCCACCCTGAATAGCGGCGGTTGCGCGATATATAGGAACCCCCTATCAATCAAGTCCGGCATCATCCGATAAAAGAAGGTCAAAAGAAGTGTTCGGATGTGGGACCCATCCACGTCGGCATCTGTCATAATAATGACCTTGTGGTATCGCAACTTCTCTATGTTATACTCGTCGCGACCCACACCTGTCCCGAGCGCGGTTATCATGGTCTTGATTTCTTCGCTTTTCAACATCTTGTCGAATCGCGCTTTCTCCACGTTGATTATCTTCCCCTTCAGCGGCAGCACGGCTTGAAATCTTCGATCTCTCCCCTGCTTGGCACTGCCTCCGGCGGAATCTCCCTCTACAATAAACAGCTCTCTTTGTGCTGGATTGGCCTCCTGGCAATCTGCCAGTTTACCGGGAAGCGATCCCTCTGCTAAAGCACCCTTCTTGCGGGCTATGTCTCTGGCCCGCCTCGCAGCCTCCCTGGCCCTAGCGGCTTCAACAGCCTTTGTTACGATCTTTCTTGCGATGCTCGGGTTCTCTTCCAAAAAGCTAGCCAGCTTTTCGTTCACCAGTGTTTCGACCAACCCCTTTACCTCGCTGTTGCCCAGCTTCGTCTTGGTTTGCCCTTCAAACTGCGGGTTTCTTAGTTTGATGCTGATGACCGCCGTGAGCCCCTCTCTCACGTCATCGCCGCCGATTCTTTCCTGGAGATTCTTGGGCAGGTTGCTTGTGGCTGCATAATAATTAATGGTGCGAGTCAGGGCCGACTTAAAGCCTATCACGTGGGCGCCGCCCTCTCGAGTTCTAATGTTATTTGCAAAAGAGAAAATTCTTTCGGCAAACGTATCATTGTACTGAACCGCAACCTCCATGGAGACGTTGTTTTTTTCCGCTTCCATATGAATCGGTTTTTTGTTGACTGGCGTTCTTCCTTTGTTGAGGTACTCTACGAACGACACGATGCCGCCCTTATAGTAATATTCCTTTCTCTTGTCTGTGCGTTCATCTTCAAGCAAGACCTTGAGCCCCTTGTTTAAAAAGGCAAGCTCTCGCAACCTTTGAGATATAATATCAAAACTAAAGTTGATGTCCTTGAATATGTCGGGATCTGGTCGAAAACGCACTTTCGTGCCGGTTCTCTTCGTCTTTCCCATCACCTCTAAGGAAGTAGTCCTCTTCCCCCTCTCGTAGGACTGATAGTAAACCTTCCCACCGGAACGAATTTCTACTTCAAGAAAACTGGATAGTGCATTCACCACAGAAACCCCCACGCCATGCAAACCACCGGAAACCTTGTAAGAGTCGTGATCAAACTTGCCGCCGGCATGGAGCTTTGTCATGACCACTTCGAGTGCCGGAACCTTCTCGGTCTTGTGAATACCGACCGGAATACCTCTGCCGTTATCCTCAACCGTCACGCCGTTATCAGAGTGCAGGGACACCTTAATCTGGTCACAATATCCTGCCAGGGCCTCATCCACACTATTATCGACCACCTCGTATACGAGGTGGTGAAGCCCTTCCACGTCTACGTTTCCGACATACATGGACGGTGTCTTCCTGACCGCACTAAGTCCCTCTAAAACTTTTATCTTGTCCGCGTCGTATGTTTTATCAGCCGCATCCATCATTAAACCCTCATGGGCATTATTACACTCAAAAAACCCATATCATCCTTTCCTTCTATGATGCATGGGTTCACCTCGTCCTTAAGTTTAACCACGACCTCCTCACTATCCATACTTGACAGGACATCTGTAAAGTACTTTGGATTAAAAGCCACCTCGAGAGGTTTACCGCTATAAGAAACAGACACTATTTCCCTTCCTTCTCCTATCTCAGGGTTTGTGGTCGTGGCCTCCATTTGTTCTTTGTCTATCTTAAAACGAACCCCCGGATATTTTTCAGAGGACAATATCGACATTCTTCGCAACATCATCAAAAAATCTTGTTTTGGAACAATCATCTCGCTCTGGGCAATTTTTGGTATAACCATTTCGTAATCAGGAAACTCTCCTTCTATCAACCTTATAATCAGTACTTCCTGTTCTTTTTCTACCACAAAATTACTATCCTTCAATCCTATTTTAACGCTCTCTCCCCCTTCCAAAAGCCTCAACACTTCCACAATTCCACCTCTTGGTATAATAACGCGTCCTTCTGTCTCAGGCCCCTGCTTATCCCCGACAACATGATCTATCTTAGAAAGTCTGTGCCCATCCGTAGATACCATGCGAATCGTATTCACATCATCTGCGGCAATATTCTCAAAACATATACCTGCAAGCTGAGCACGCCCTTCATCGCCCAGCACACTATGTATCGTCTTGTTAATCATATTTCTCAGTACACCCACATCTATATCAAACAAATCTACATCTCCAATCTGGGGGAACCCAGGAAAGTCGTCAGGTTCCATGCCTACAATATTGTATTCAATTCTCTTGTCCGCTATCTGTATCCACTTGTTCTGGGTTTCCTTTATGGCAAGTGTATCGCTCGGAAATGCTCTTACAATTTCATATAGTTTTCTTGAAGGAACAGCCGTCGAGCCATGTTGAACGACCTCAGCTTCACACAAAGCCTTGTATGCCATTTCTAGATCAGTAGCTCTTATGGAAACCACAGATTCTTCTGCAGAAATCAATACGTTCGAGGTAATTGGAATATTGGTTTTCTTGCCTGTAATTCCTTGTACTTTCGCCAAAACATCCAGTACCGTTTCCTTTTTGATCTTGAATTCCATGGGCAGCTCCTTTGGTTATCTCCATTATTCTTTTTTAAAAATAAATATTCATAATAATAAATACTGTCCAATACGTTAAAAAAAGTTTAATACATTGAAACCAAAGGAAAATACTGAAAGATTAATGTTAATAAATGTGGAATGCAATTACCATAGAATTAATGTAACAGTCTTTACTGAGAACCTAATGAGTTATCATAAAAATATCAACACAAATATCAACAAAAGGGTAGATTGATGAGATCGGATTGGATGTTTGGAAAGAGCGGGTTATTGGCTTTTCCCGTAGGCTATTTATTAAAGTATTCCCGAACGATTTTTATGGCGCAGAATTCTCCACACATTGTACAGACATCATTTGAACTCGGCTTGCTGCCGGAGCGATATTTTCGCGCCTTGGAGGGGTCAATTGAAAGGGATATTTGTCTCTCCCAGTCCAGGTTCTTGCGCGCCTTTGACATTTCGTTGTCCCTTTCAATAGCACCTTTGTGCCCCGTTGCTATATCGGCTGCATGTGCTGCTATTCTAGCGGCTATAACACCTTCTCTAACATCTTGAACTGATGGTAATCTGAGGTGTTCCGACGGCGTTACGTAGCAGAGAAAATCTGCTCCAGCCATACCGGCAAGCGCCCCCCCGATAGCACACGCAATATGATCATGGCCTGCAGCAATGTCCGTAACCAAAGGACCCAGGACATAGAAAGGGGCGCCCCTGCAGATTTTTTTCTGCAACACCACCTGGGCCTCCACTTGATCAAGGGGAACGTGTCCCGGACCCTCTATCATAACCTGGACCCCAGCAGTCCAAGCTCTCTGAGCCAACTCTCCTAGGGTGAGAAGCTCTTGGATTTGTGCGCGGTCCGTGGCATCAGCAAGGGAACCAGGTCTCAGCCCATCACCCAAGCTCAGCGTTATATCATATTCTCTGGCGACAGAAAGGAGGCGGTCAAAGCACTCATAAAACGGGTTTTCCGCCTTGTGGTAAAGCATCCAGGTCGCAAGAAACGCCCCGCCCCTGCTAACAATATCCGTTATTCTTCCCTGGTGGCGAAGTCGCTCAAGGGCCGCCATGGTTACCCCCGCGTGTATTGTCATAAAGTCAACACCCTTGCGGGCATGCTCTTCAACTGCTGCAAAGATAAGATCAGGGGTCATGTGAATAATCCCACCCCGGACTCGAACAGCATCCACCGCGGCCAGATAGATCGGAACGGTACCCACAGGCACAGACGATCGCTTCATAATAGCCCCAAGGAGACTTCTTGTGTCCCCGCCTGTGCTCAAATCCATAATAGTATCGGCCTTGGCCTCCGTGGCAACTTGGAGCTTTAAGAGTTCCTCCTCTAAATCAACTTCATCTCCCGATGTTCCAATATTGGCGTTTACCTTAATCGAAAGCCCCCGTCCTATACCAACGGGGTTGATATTGTTGATCTCAGGGTGTAAGTTGTTTAGGGGGATAACAACGGTTCCCTCGGCGACCCTTGTACGCAGAAGCTCGACGTCAACCTTTTCGGTATCCGCCACCGACTGCATGGCCTCTGTAATGACGCCCGCCCGCGCCTGCTCCAACTGAGTCATAATATCGCCCCGCCCCTGGTGCTGGTATCTTGCTCGTTAAGAGTTAGTCTGTGGAATCCTTTTCTGGATATGTGGCCAGTGCCCTCGTGGATACGCTAAAATAATATAAATACACATTAGCAAATTCCTGGCACGAAAGCAATTTTAGCAGCACAAACCGAGATGCGCTGGTGTTGTTTCCCAGGAGTTTGTTCCAAGAATATGGAATCGCCAAAAAGCCATTTTCCTTGCTCCGTGAGCGTTTTCGGGACATCAACTTCGCTCCGCTAAATCATGCACGCAGTGGTTCTGTTCAAGCCGTCAGGCGCAACCGGAGCGCTAAACTGGGGTTTAAGGCCCTCAAACAGTTTATGATTCTTAACGCTCCACTCAGCTGAAGTCCGGCTTCGAAAAAGCT
>JBFEUB010000048.1:0-19197 GCA_041547605.1 Desulfobacteria bacterium | reverse complement strand
TAGACTGATTGTCAAAAATATGTTCCGTTTGCTCGCAAGTCGTTGATGATTGAAAATATTATTTGGCCAACGACATTGTGCAATTTTGGAGAAGATTTTTGAATGTGACTGGCGTTTAAAATTGCAAGCTGTCTGAGGGCTCCGCCCGAGTTGTTGCCCTCCGGTTGCGCCTGACGGCTTGAACAGAACCACTGCGTGCGCGATTTAGCCAGGAGAATTCAAAAATCCTAAAATTGCACACCCACAAGTGAGCCAAATAGTATTTTCAATTGTCATCTATTCTTGTCGGAACGTTATTCTGACAACCGCTATAATCCTTCTGTGCCGGAGACTTCAAAAATTTCACGATGTTGGACCCCATGATAGTGCGAGTCCGTCAGCCGTGCATTGACTTAAGTCAAGAATCCCCAATTTTTGACTGTGATTTGGAAGTGCAGC
This sequence comes from Desulfobacteria bacterium, assembly GCA_041547605.1. Taxonomy (GTDB): domain Bacteria; phylum Desulfobacterota; class Desulfobacteria; order Desulfobacterales. The sequence goes on along the minus strand of JBFEUB010000048.1, from coordinate 18,759 downwards.
TTACGGTTCTGAGAACGGCTGTGCCGCCTTAATAGCATCCTCGTCAGGAACCGTTTGATCCCAGACTTGTTGTATACGTCCATCCCGCAAAAGGACGACACGGGGCATGTCACCGTCAGCAAGCAGGTGCCAAAAGAGGTCTTGGCTGATGTGTCCAATGCGAAAAACGGGTTGAAACTGTTCGACGAACTCTATGCAGTCTGCCTCTTCGCTGGTGCAAAGGGCGACAAGTGGAGGCAAATCAGGCGTCTCTGACAACATATTAAGTTCTGGCACGGCTTCCTGGCAGTGCAAGCAATCCGTGCCCATCAGTGCGATCAGATATGACCCCCTGCTTAAATCCACATCCCCCAAACCGTGGACCTGAATGGAACCGACCAGGGGCCCATTCGACCGCGTCCTATTGATCGCTGAGGTCGGAAAGCCAGAGACTACAGGCAGAGCCAACCCGATTACACAAGCGATCGTCACTGCCCAGGCCTTGGTCCGGGTCTGGCGCGTTTTTATGTGTTGGTAGACAGTCCATGCTATGGCAGTTGCTGCAAGCAAGATGAGATTCTCCACCAGTGCCTGTCCCGGTGTGTGTTTGAGCCAGGCGCCGTAGCACCCGCAATTCTCTGTGGCTCCCGTCAACCAGGCCCAACCCGTGGCCCCCGTGAAGATCACGAATAACAAGGCTGTCAGTGGAAGGAGGATTCTGGGACGATAAAGTACCAGCAGGCCGACCCCCAGCCCACATTGCAGGATGATCAGCCCCCAGGCGCTTATCACGAGAACGACACGCTCGGATATGATCCCGTAATCCTTCATCTGTCGGATGAATAGTTCCATATTCAGTGCTTTCAATATGCCGGCTACAAATAGAACAATCCCCACAACGCCGGCCAAGAAACGAGCCGCTCGGGAATACCAGGCAGGGACTTTGGATGACTTGTGTACAAATGTGATGTTTTCTTGAGTCATAGGCTTTCTTGCATCATGAAATCATTTTCAGGGCTCAACGTCAATATTGGAAGTCCCCAGCTGTGGACCGCCTCCACGTGCTTAGCAAAAAACAGAGCCTGTAGACATTTGCCCAAGCTATTCTCATTCACCGCCTTCTTGCCCGGACGATAGATGGCACGGATCATAAGGCATGTTAAGACAGCCCATCTGCTGCTCCCTCTGATCTGAACTTCAGTTTGAACTCCTCGATTGCGCTATACAGGACGGGTACAACGAAGATGCTGATCAACACGACGATCATGCCGCCAAAAGATGGAATGGCCATAGGGACCATGACATCGCTGCCACGTCCCACTGAAGTTAGAACCGGAACTAATGCCAGGATCGTCGTTCCCGATGTCATCAAGCACGGCCTGACCCTTCGCTGAGCCGCAGCAATGGTTGCCTCGTGAATTTCCTGGATCGTCTGCGGTTTCCTTTCCCGGAAAACCTGGCCGAGATACGTTGACTGAATCACACCGTTGTCGGTGGCTATGCCAAACAACGCCAAGAATCCCACCCATACGGCCACACTCATGTTGATGGTGTGGATCTGAAAGAGTGTTCGCATCGAAACTCCGAAAATGCTGAAATTTAAAAACCATGGCTGGCCATACAGCCAGATCAGAAGGAACCCGCCACTCCAGGCAACGAAAATTCCTGAAAACACAAGCAGCGTTGTTGGCACAGACCGGAACTGGAAATAAATGATCATGAAAATCACGAACAGAGCCAATGGAAGAATCATCGAGAGAGTTTTTGAAGCACGCAGTTGATTTTCGTAGCTCCCGGCAAAGGCATAGCTCACGCCCGGCGGGAGGGCGAATTCGCCGCTGTGGATCTTTTCCTGGAGATACGCCTGGCATTGCTCGACAACATCCACCTCGGCATGCCCGGGCTTCTTGTCAAACACCACATAACCGACCAGGAACGTGTCTTCGCTTTTAATAACCTGGGGACCCCGGACATAGCCGATCTCTCCAAGTTCCATGATCGGAATCTGTGTGCCACCCGCTCCGGGCACGAGTATTTTGCCCATAGCCTCCATGCTGTCGCGCAGTTCCCGCTGATAGCGTACCCTCACGGGAAAGCGTTCCCGGCCTTCTACGGTTGTGGTTATCTTTCGCCCACCGATTGCAACTTCCACAACATCCTGGAACTTGCGCATAGGGACGCCATAGCGTCCCAGTGCGGTTCGATCCGGTACGATCTCCAGATAAGGCTTGCCCACAATGCGGTCAGCCACCACAGCGGATGCTTCCACACTCGACACCTCTTTGAGAAATCGTTCGATTTGGACCCCGACACTCTCAATCACTTCCAGTGATGGTCCTTTAACTTTGACCCCCATGGGGGCACGCATACCACTCTGCAGCATGACAATCCTGGCGGCTATCGGCTGCAACTTGGGTGCTGACGTGGTACCCGGAATCTTTGCTGCTTTCATGATTTCCTTCCAGATATCGTCCGGCCCCGTGATATGATCACGCCACTGGCGGTAAGGGCGTCCGGATGAGTCAGGAATCAGCTCCCCGTTCTCATCCCGAACGAATTGCCCTGTTTTTTTGTCGTAGCGAAACTTCATCCTCCGTCCAGCCTTATCGGTCTTGTACTCAGCCGTGTAGTTGATCACAGTCTCGATCATAGAGATGGGAGCCGGGTCCAAAGGGGTCTCGGCCCTGCCAAGTTTGCCCACCACCGATTCGATCTCCGGAACAGACTGGAAAGCCATGTCCTGTTTTTGCAAGATGTCCAGGGCTTCGCCAATCGATGCATGGGTCATTGTGGTAGGCATCCACAAGAATGAGCCTTCGTCTAACGGCGGCATAAACTCTTTGCCCAATCCAGGCAATTTATGTGCCAAATATCGAAGGGGTGGAGTCTTGCTCACGGGCCGAGGAAGCCATCCAAAGACGCCATCAAAACCAAGCCAGATGACTCCCCCGAAAAGTACAAGCGCGAGAGGGAGAGAAAGAAACATCGCCTTGTGCTTGAGACACCATTGAAGGAGTTGCGAATAAAAACGTTGAAATAGCCTGAATGACCCCAAAACGATGCCGATCAGCATAGCAACAAAAACGACATTTCGTAACAAGCCGCGCTCAGGGCCGAGGGGTTCCCAATACCTGGCCAGAAGAATCCCTACCACAAGAACAGAAATGGCGACAGCCATCCAGGTCTCAGAGCGTGTGATAAGTTTGGGAATCTTTCCCCGAAATAGGTGGAATGCCCCTAAGAAGACGAGCAAAAAGCCAGCCCACCAGGCTGCCAGGAATCCCACGACAATACCTGTGATGATAAGAAAAACATTTAGGGCTAAGCGCAGTTTCTTGCCCGAAATCTTGCCACAAAACAGAACGTAAGCCGCTGGGGGCAGCACAGTGAGCGCAATCACGATGGAAGCAATCAGGGCGAAAGTTTTGGTGTAAGCTAGAGGTTTGAAAAGCTTGCCTTCAGCGCCGATCATGGTGAATACGGGAAGGAAGCTGACAACCGTGGTCAACACGGCAGTTAGTACCGCGCCACCCACCTCACTGGCTGCGCGGTGTACGACTTCGAGTCGGGACTCGTCTGGTGAGGCCCGGTCCAGATGGCGGAGAATGTTCTCACTCACAACAATGCCCATGTCCACGATCGTGCCAATGGCGATGGCAATGCCCGATAGTGCGACAATGTTGGCCTGCACCCGAAAGAATTTCATACCGATGAAGCACAACAGGACAGCCAGCGGAAGCATCCCGCTGATCAATACGCTGCTACACAAATGCATAACCATAATGAGGACTACGATGATGGTGACCAGGATCTCCTGTGCGATGGCATCATTAAGGGTACCCAAGGTCTCATAGATCAGACCCGTCCGGTCGTAGAAGGGAACGACTGTCACTTTGCTGATTGTGGCCCATGGTGGCCATTCGTCTCTCGGCACAGATCGCAAATAGGCCGACCACGTATCCTGGTTCAGCTCCGTTCCTGCAAAAGCGGCAAGACCTTGCCTTCCTGCAAACTCAGCAACCTCTGCTTTGGTGGTTTTGGCGTAGTCTATGATGGTCTTGGCAGGAAGCGCTTCTCTGGTTTCATCGATCTTCTTCTTGACGTTGTTAATGACCGCCAGGGGGTTGTCGCCGTAACGAGCCACCACCACACCGCCCACGACCGACGCGCCGCCTTTGTCCAGTGCGCCCCTGCGCGTGGCCGGCCCCAGCGTCACCTTGGCGATATGTTTTACGAGGATGGGAACGTTCTCCTTCTTTACCTTGACGACACTGTTTTCTATGTCCTGTATCGCCTTGATAAAGCCTATGCCTCGGATGAAGTATTCTGTCCGGTTCAATTCGAGCGTTCTGGCGCCCACATCAATGTTGGATGATTTTACCGCCTTGAATACCTCTTCGATCGTCACCCCGTGAGCCCGCATGGCATCAGGATCCACGTCAACCTGGTACTCCTTGACATACCCGCCGATGGACCCCACTTCGGCCACCCCATCTGCCGAAAGAAGCCAGTACCGCGCATACCAATCCTGGATGGTTCGAAGCTCTTCCTGATCCCACCCGCCTGTTGGGTTGCCGTCTGGATCGCGTCCTTCAAGCGTATACCAGTAGATCTGGCCCAGCGCGGTGGCATCGGGCCCCAGTGCGGGTTGCACGTCCGCAGGGAGCGTACCTGCCGGAAGACTGTTCAGCTTTTCCAGCACCCGCGTTCGGGACCAGTAGAATTCAACGTTCTCCTTGAAGATGACATAGATGGTTGAGAACCCGAACATGGAATAGCTACGGATTGTCTTGACGCCCGGAACGCCCAGCAAGGCGACCGTCATCGGGTAGGTTATCTGGTCTTCCACATCCTGTGGCGAGCGGCCCATCCATTGGGTAAAAACAATTTGCTGGTTTTCACCGATATCAGGTATGGCATCCACAGGCACCGGGTATCTCGTGATATCCCCTATTTCCCAGTCGAAGGGGGCAACCAGGATTCCCGTCACGATGACCGCAAGCACGAACAGTCCCACCACAAGTCTGTTGGTCAGGCAAAAGCGCAGCAGCTTGCCGATTGCCGATTTCTGTTCTGCCATTTGCTCGGAAGGCGGCTGATCATTCATGTGCGTGCCCTCCGGATTTCTCTTGTCCGGGAATGACCTCCACGACGTCACCACATCTCAACATCATTTTCCCAAAATAGGGATTGGCGGGTTCTTCATCAGCCTGGAGCCAAGTTGCCCCACGGTTGTTGAAAGCCATGGAGCACTTAAACCGATACAGCGTCGGTGACGATGCCTTGAATTGGTTGAGTGTGGATATGATCAGTTCAGAGAGCACAGCAAAGTCTTTTCGAATATCTTCTATCTCCTTTGTCTCACCCGTGCCGGACAAAATCCTTTTCAACTCCGCTTCATGCTTCATCCAGTCCGTATGCTTCTGCCCTGACACGAGCGCCATATCCACCGCTGCAACGGCATCAAGCGTACTTTTGGCCTCCTGTATGGTCCGATCGGCTTGATCGGCTGCCAGGGCTTTGTGCATGGCAAGATAGCCTTTCACCACCTTGCCCAATTGATGGCGAAATTCTGGCCTCACTTGGTCAGCGTTTTGGACTCTGTGTTCATGCGACACTCCCATCTGTGCCTGAAACGAGGCAAGATGCTCATCTAGAAGCTCGGCAACGCGCTTGGCTTCTGAAAGCTTCTTGACCTCGCTGCCCTCCATGGCATCGTTGCCCAGGAGCATGGCATGTTCCTTCCACATCATAGCCGCATGTCCGCTCAGCTTGTCGCTGTTCACGGAGTCAATCTGCTGTGACAGTGCGGAGAAGGCTTCATGGGTCCCGTGGATGTCGCCGGATTCGACGGACGCTTTTGCAGCGTTGCCCGCCATGAGAACCTTGTGCAATTGGCTTCGAACGAGAGCTGGCAAGGTAACCGGTGCAGGCCCTTGAGCCGACTCTGTCGGTTTCTGCTTGGTGCCATGATCATGGGCGTGGCCTCCGCCGCCTCCCCCGCCCTCAGGCGTCATCATGCTGGGCTTGGCCTGAATTTGGAGTTCCGCGTCGATCTTGAAACCGCCTTTTGTCACGATGCGTTCCCCCTCCTTCAGACCGCGTCGAACCAGGTAATAATCACCCGCGCGAGGACCCAGAACGATCTCTCTTCCTTCAAATGTCGGTTTCTCTCTGTCCGGGACGACAACATATACAATAGCTCTCTTACCTGTGATCAAAGGTGCCGATGCCGGTATGACGAGCGGTTTATCCGCCTTTTCTGGATCGACGCCCACGTATCCGAGTGACTCGGTTCTCACCAGTGGCATCTCGCAGATGCCGCACTTTCCTGCTCCCTCCTTCACTTCCTCCGGATGCATGGGACAGATCCATTTGCCGGCGAGGGACTTGTCCATCACCTTGCCGCTGCTTGCGATCCTGGCCCGGACCTCGGCCCGGACAAACATGCCGGGTTTGAGTTTCATCTCAGGATTCGGCACGTTAACGCGCACTTTCACAGTGCGGGTGGCTTCATTCAGGATGGGTTCAATGAATGATATGGTTCCTTTGAAAATTTCTCCCGGATAAGATTCCGTCGTAAATTCCACATTGTGGCCATACCGCAGCCAGATCAGGTCTGATTCATAAGCGTCCAGCCGCGCCCACACCTGCGATAGGTCCGCGATGGTGTAAATCTTCGTCCCGGTGTTGACATACATGCCTTCCTGCGCGTGCTTGTGTATGACGATACCGCTGGATGGCGAGTAGATCGTCATGTGGTCGCTCGCCTTTCCACGTTTTTCGATTTGGGCTATCTGGTTGGATGTCAAGCCCCACAGGCGCAGCTTTTCCCTCGCGGCATGGACTGTAGCCTTGGACATCTCACGGATCATCGAAACATCACTGCCCCGCAGGTTCTTCACGGCTCGGATGGACTGAAGAAGTTCTTCCTGGGCACTCAACAGCTCCGGGCTGTACAGGTAAACCATGTGGTCGCCCTTTCTCACGGGCACCCCCGTGTAGTCCACGAAAAGACGGTCGAGACGACCGGGGACCCACGCACTGATATCAGAGACCCGCGTCTCGTCGTAATCGACTTTCCCGACCATGCGGATCTCTGCCGTTACGAATTTCCTCTCAACAGGAGCGTTCTCGATCTCCATGAGTTTGGCGGAATGCTCGGTGACCGACAACTCCCTCAAGCCCTCTGTTTCATCCTCCCCTGATTCCACTGGAATCAGGTCCATACCGCAGATCGGGCATTGGCCGGGCTTGGGCAGCTTGATCTGAGGATGCATGGCACAGGTCCAGAGTTGGGTTTCCTGCTTGGCAGTCTCTACACCGCCAGGACCTTCCAGCATACGGGCATTCTGCTCAGGTTCACGTCCGCCCCTCACGAGCGCACCCGCCACGAACGCAATAACTACCAGCAGAACGATGCCCCATCGGCCTTTCAAAGCTTTTACATTATCTGTAAGTTTGCTCATGATGTTTATCCTTTGCTCTTTTTCGGCCGTTCAGGTTATTGGTTTTCGGTGATTACCATTGTTTTTCATCAACTCCCACCATCACCTAGCTTGCCTTCCGTCCCCTTGGGTTCATTCCGGGAGAGGTCCTTATTGACCAGAGTCTCAATCTCTGCGAGTCGCTTGGCGCGGTCAGCCAATGCGCGCTCATACGCCAGTTGAAACTCCAGAAGCAACCGCTCAGCGTCTATCAGCGAGAGGAAGCTCACCTTCCCGGCTTGAAACCCCAGTTGCGCCACTTTTAAGGATTGGTCTGCCAGGGGGATGAGCGTGTCGCGGTACAGATCAATCTTCCGCTCCGCGTCTCTGAAGTGATACAAGGCAAGTTTCAAATCTGCTTCCAACTGATTCTCGGTATTGACTCGCTGTTCCTGCACAGCCGCGTGGCGAAGCCTGGCTTCCCTTTCTGCTGCCCGGTACTTGGGATACCAGATCGGCAGATTGACCGAGGCTTTGGCAATCACCGGATCTTTTCCGCTGTCAGGGGTTCCCGGCATCAGGGCTTCGTCTGTGTCCACATAATCCAGGCCAACGGTAATGTCGGGGTAGTAGTTCTTCCCGGCAAGCTTCATGGCAAAATGTTCCTTCTCTGCGAGGAAATCTAATCGGTTAAGGTCAGGATTCCGCTCGGCAAGCCACGCGAATGCCTCCTCGTCCGTGAATGCCGGATTATGATGAGGAATCGTCTGAGGCCACGGCAGAAAATCATTCGACGGCCGGTTGAGAGCCGCATTCAACCTCGCCACAATCGGCTCACGAAGCGACTCCAGCGCTCGCAGCCTGTCATCAAGCTTACCCATTTCAACCTGGGCCTGGATAACCGCGGCATGAGAGGCATGGCCAGCCTTGAAACGAGTTCTGGCTACGCTTTCGAGGTTAGTTATGAGCTTGATGTGCTCCCTAGTAATAGCCACAGCCCGGCCGACGTAGTAATATTCATAAAAGGCTGATTTCACGCGGTAGAACAACTCGAGCTTTGTCTTCTCGTACTGCTCCCTTTCGGCCTTGGCTGCTTCGAGAGCAACGTTCCCTTTCAGTTTCAACTTCCCGAACCACGGAAATGTCTGAGATATGCCAAACATGTGTTGTTGTGGCCCCACCCGCGTCTCTACCTCTTCAATGTAATACGCGTAGTTAAATCGAGGGTCCGGCAGCGAGGTAACCTGTGAGACCATCTCCAGAGCAGCTTTCCATTGGTTGAACGCTGCCTCCAAGCCCGGGTTGTTCAGCGCGGCATATTTCAGATAGTCCGCAAGCGTTGAGGTCTCGTCAAGGTTTGGAAGATTTCCTTGGGGAGCGTTCTCCTCTCGGATAGGTGTTTCGGAGACCACATGGTCATCATGGGGATACCCTGAGCCGGCTGTCCCCGTCGTTGACCAGCGCGTCAGCACAAGAAAAATTAAAGCTAAAACGGCTGCCGTGGTTCTTGAACGTTTCATTGTTACCTCCGTTTCCACAAGAACTCTCATGCGATGCACTTCGTTACGCAATAACTGTACTCCTTCCGACCCGGTTGAGCAACCGACATTTTACGCACATTTTAGCGTACCCGTCTATGGGGTGAATCCTGTATTTTTTTACGAGAATGAATGTATTTGGCGGGTCAGAACACCCCACATCCGGAGAATGCCTGTTAGATGAGGTAATTCTAAAAAAATTAACATAAAAGGGATGCGTTTAAAAGAAAGAGTGGTGCGTGCAGACCCAAGGTAGGCAAACAAAATTTGATAGGAAAACCTTTGACATAAGTAAAAACGGGTAGCATGTTGTCGCGTACAGAAGTTGCGTCCGACGACCCACGGTCCTGCGCCCTGGTAAAAACAAATACAGAGAAATCCGGCAGACTTAGACGGCAGCCTGTGGAGATGTTGCACTGGGTGGCCTCAGACTCGGAACAACACCCGGCCTGAGATATCCCGCTGGCATCTACTGCATGTCGTGGAATGCGAACGTCATTACCAAAACAGCAAACTGCACCATAACCAGCGCAGATGGGGAAAAGCGGAATCCCTACGAGCCCCAAAATGAAGACCAGGGACAGTGCGATGCCGAGGGATCTTCGAGGTGATATATGCATTACGTTCGACTCACTGTGTTTTTTACTTACAACATAAGCTAACCGGTCGTTACGCGTGCCGTCTGTCTTTCCTTGAATGAAACACTCTTCTTTGTCAAGGGAGCTTTGGGTGACAAAGCTAACATGCGATCAAGGGCTGCACGGGCATCTTTCTTTGTCTCTTCCGGTACGGTGACCACATTGACCTGTCCGACATTTTCCAGGGTCCACAGGAGGTTCCCGAGGTTGATCTTAAACATGTTAGGACACAAAGAGTAATACAAGTCCAAAACCTTTTTGCCCGGAATCTCCAAGGCCAAACGATTCACAAGATTGATTTCCGTACCAATAATAATGGTCGACCCAATCGGGGCATTTTCCACGTACTTCACGATAAAACTGGTGGAGCCTACCGCATCCGACAGGCTTACCACATCTTCGGTACATTCCGGATGGACCACGATCTTGGCTTCCGGAAACCTCTCTCGCATCTTTAAGACATGTTTCTCCCGAAACCGAGTATGGACCAGGCAGTAGCCATCCCATAAGATCACCCTTGCCTTTTTGATGCTATCTTGCGTGTTGCCACCCAATGGTTTGGCCGGATTCCATACAATCATTTCCCCGGACGGAATCCCCATCTGATTTCCAGTGTTTCGGCCTAGGTGCTGGTCTGGAAAAAACAGAATCTTCTCGCGCTCGCTAAATCCCCATCGAAAAGCCGCTGGGGCATTCGATGACGTACAAACAGCACCGCCCTGCCGGCCACAAAATGCCTTTAAAGCTGCATCAGAATTCATATAGACAATGGGTATGACCGAGTCCGATGAGGTTATAGAAGTAATATCTCCCCAGGCCTCTTCAACGATATCAATATTAGCCATATCAGCCATCCAGCACCCGGCCTCAACGGCAGGTATTTGAACCGTTTGATGGGGCTGAGAAAGAATCTCGGCGCTTTCTGCCATAAAATGCACCCCGCAAAAGACAATGAACCGTGCGGCTTTGTCTGCGGCCGCTTTTTGAGACAGCCCAAAGGAGTCACCTCGGTAGTCACCAAGATTCACAATTTCTTTTCGCTGGTAATGGTGCGTAAGAATAAGAAGCTCTTCTCCCAGGGTCTTCTTGATGTCCAAGATCTTCCGCGCAATTTCTTTGTCATTGCTAGGGTTCACCATGTCACCCTTCCACTATGCGCTCATTTCCACAAAAAACAAACAGCCCGTTTTCTCTGCTCAAGCAGGCTAAAGTCATATGTAAGCTTCTGCCCAACTCAACGGCGAGAGTTGTGGGGCGTGAGACACTGACTAGAATTGGCAAACGTGCACGGGCTCCTTTCTGGACCATCTCATAACTCATCCGAGAAGAAAGGATCGCTAGACGAGCCGTGGCAAGCTTTTCGTTCATCAAGGCTTCCCCTATGGCCTTGTCCAGCGCATTGTGGCGCCCAACGTCCTCTGCTACCGCTAATAGATGGAACTCAGAGTCAAAGAGCATGACTGCGTGAGCGCTTCTCGTTCTCTTATGAAGGCGCTGAACATGAGACAGCTCACTCACACATCCCACAGCCTGGCTCACACTGATTCTTGTCTCATCCGCAGTCGGAGACAGAATCTGGCGAAGATCCTTCACCACTTCCTTGCCGCAGATACCGCAACTGGTTTGACTGATGAAACCTCGCCTTTTCAACAGAGAGGCTACCTTCTTTCGTCTCGCAGGGCTGAGCGTCACGGTAGCCACATTGGTATTGTCCTGTCCGCAATAACCAATCGTTGCAAAATCTTCCGGTCCGTCGACAAGCCCCTCAGAAAGACAAAATCCCGCCGCGTGAAATATCTCCCCCCCTGGAGTGCGCATCACTACGGAATACGGTTGGCCTTCAACACGAATCAAGAGGGGTTCTTCCCCAATCAGCTCCTGTTCGTACTTCCGCCAAACCTTCCCCTCACAGTGGATCACATCGTGGGGTCGGCTATCGTCTACATTGGACCTGACGTCAGGTTGTGAACAATCGGGTAACATCACGTTTCAGGATTTCCAGGGTCTGTAAACTTGAAAAACCCGCAAAATCTGTTTTGTATAAGATATTGGGCATTTTGAGGAAAAAGAACTGGGAACGTACAGCTTGAAAAGATGTCCCCACAAGTTGAAATTGAGGGCGTTAGCCCCAGTTTTAGCCTTTTACCTCAAAATCTTAGGAACGCCCAAAAAGCTCATCCAGTGAGCAAAATGAACTTTTTGCGAATGCACCAAGCGTAAAACATCCTTCTCACTATGGTCGCTTACGCTTCACGCACGATGTGGATCTCATCACCGCGCCGAATTCTTCCACCCTTGAGCACCCGTGCAAAGACGCCTTCTCGAGGCATAATGCAGTCCCCCGCAAGATAGTAGATGGCGCATTTGTTGTGGCACTCCTTGCCGATCTGCGTAATCTCCACCAGCGCGGCATCTCCCAACTTTACCCGGGTTCCTATGGGGATCTTTTCCCAGTCAATGCCCGATGTAGCGATGTTTTCTGCAAAATCGCCGAAGGTCACATCAAGGCCATCTGTGCGAGCCTTTTCAATACTTTCGGCGGGAAGGAAGCTCACCTGTCGATGCCACGATCCAGCATGGGCATCTCCTTCGAGTCCGTGTTCTTGAAGAAGATACGCCTCTTCCACGGGGACCTTTCGCATTCCCTTTTTCCTACTTATCGCAATAGAGACAATCTGCACGCGATCCCTCCTGAATGTATCATTGCCTCCCGTACACCTTGATGTTTCAAACCCGCTTACCCGTTTGAATCATCTCAGACAGCGTGACCGCATCAAGCTTCTCAGAAATGGCTCTTGTTGCCTCTTCCCACAAGCCGCGCGTCAAACAACCGTTGTATTTATCGCAGACATCAGGATTGTCTACACATTCGGTCAGATTGATGCCGCCTTCAAGCACTGTGACAATTTCCCCAACAGAGATCTCTTCGGGGGGCTTTGCAAGCATGTAACCCCCTTTAGGACCCCGCAGGCTTTTAACGTAACCGGCTTTCTTCAAGGGGATAACAAGCTGCTCGAGATATTTAACCGAAATATCCTGACGCCCAGCAATGTCACCTATTTGCACAGGACCTGCATCAAAATGTTGCGCCATATCCAGCATCATTCTCGTTCCGTAGCGACTTCTGGTTGATAGCTTCACGTATAGCTGTCCCTATTATCCAGAGGTTTTTGCCCTTGCCTGAAAGCGTTCAGCCGATGTCTCTGGCAGAAATTACACCAGACCAGTATGTCGGGCCTGCTCTTGAAAATCACCAGCCACCGGCTCTTTAACCGTCTGACTTGTGAAACCCCATCCTTCTAATTCCGACCAATTTAATATACTATATTCATATAACGAGGTCAAGTCAAGAGATGCGCGGTTGCCGAACAAAACACGCGAGATGGTCGGTTGGAAAGTAACACCCTTGTGAAAAATGTACCCAGGAGGTCTATGTGGCAACCTTGGCTGTCTGACATAACTTGCTCCCAAGATACGTGTAGGCTCCCTCAGTTCAAAAGGGGCCTACACAAACCGCCAGCGCCGTCTAAGGCTAAAGGCACTCTCTTGCGGGGATTTCCTGTGATAGAGAAACTTGCTTTTAAACTACCGCCTTGTGACAAACACAGCGGAACAAGCCATTGACGCATATGGGCTTGATAAGCAGAACGGCCACTTAAAGCCTCGGGCTAACGCGATTAATCGGAAAGGGCATGCACTCCTCAATGCACGCTAATCACCTGCTTCAGGATTAAGCAATGGCTGAAGCACCGGGCAATCCCTGCACATTTTCATCTTCTTATTCCAATTTTTCTGGACAGTTCCCTCACACATAGTCCCGTTGATAAACCAGCACAAGCGACCGGCTTGAAACTCCCATGCCGGGCATCTTTCTCTATGTTCGCGAGGACATTTCTTTAGGACCCAGCACGACTTCTGCCGGCTCACCCCTCCTCGCTTTCTAGAAACCAGGAAGAATACCTGGCGCTCCACATGGTCCGGCACTGATCGCCACCCCTGCTCGTAGCTGTGTATTGCCTTAATAGATGTTCCCAGCAGTTGGGACATCTCCTTCTGCGTCTTTTTGAGCTTTTTGCGGAAATATAGGAATTCCTTGCTGTCCATGGGCAGTTCCAGGAACGTCTTATGTGAACGTTCAAAAAAGAATTTGATTCTTGCTACCACATTGTGGTACTTACGTCAACAAGAAATGATAGCTCCAATACCCAGCCCAGACGGGCCGACATTCTAAAACGGTGGTTCCAGAATTTGTACGACCCCTTAATTTTCAAATTCGGTGTCATAGATGAAACATTGTATGGACCAGGAGGTTTCTTGCAGAGAAAAATACCACAATCTGGGTTTAAGGTGCTGAGTGCGCCCGCGTTGTCAGCAGAGAGTGCAAAGATGACCAATACCAAGGGCCACAAAACATGGAGGCACGCAGGAAAATGTGATAGGGTGACGAATGTTAACGGGCTGTTGCCTAAATTGCTCTCCAGACAACATTCAGGGAATCGCCAGGGGTACATCTTTTTTGAGGCAGGTCAATCCTCATCCTGCTCGTCAGTGGCACATGGTGTCGAACGTCACGCACCAGGCACACGCAAACGTTGCATACAAGCTGAGAAGCCTATTGTAAAGGCTTCAGGACCGTATGTCGAATATGGTGCCGTTGAGGGACCTGTCAGGCCACATCAGTGACCTGACCTCAAAAAAGATGTACCCCTGGCGGCAAGAAAGCGACACAACACGAGCAACATCGTCATGAGAGCGGTTTGAGCAACAGCCCGTTAAGCGCTGACTTGTCTCTCTGTTCTAGAACCCATCTCAAAAGTGTGAATCAGGGTTCAGGGCAAGGCGCGGGGCGGCGAAAAAGCGCAGCATACACGGTAGTATGTGAGCATTTTGAGCCGACTCGCAACGCCGTCATGAGGCCTTAGACGCATTTTTGAGATGGGTTATAGTAATGATTTTTATAATTGTAGGATGTATTGGGGCTATAAAGGCTTTATCGGGATTCGGACAAGATGGATAAAGAGCGTCTTACACAGAACAAGGAGCGCCTGATTCGTCGGCTCAGAGATGCCGGTTCCCTGTTGATTGCCTTTTCTGGCGGTGTGGACAGCACATTTCTGTTGGCCGTGGCCCATGAAACCCTTGGAAAAGGCGCGGTTGCAGCAACAGCAGTTTCAGAGATATTTCCGGTGCGAGAAGAGAAGGAGGCCACTGAGTTTACTCGGGATAGGGATATTCAGCATGTCATCTTCCGCTCCGAGGAGACTAGCCTCTCTGCCTTTGTCTCCAACGATCGCGACAGGTGCTATCATTGCAAGAAATCACTGTCTCAGAAGCTGATTGAGATAGCAGAAGAAAGGGGCATAACACATGTTGCCCATGCAGCTAATGTGGATGACTTGGCAGATTATCGACCAGGGTTGCGAGCGGCCCGTGAAATAGGAATTTTGGCGCCTCTGTTGGACGTAGGCCTGAGAAAAGAGGATATCCGCTACCTTGCCAAAGAGATGGGGCTTTCCCAGTGGGACAAACCGGCCATGGCCTGCCTGGCAACGAGGATCCCCTATGGAAGCCCTATCACCGCAGAAAAGCTGAAGATGATTGAGGACGCCGAAGCGTTTCTTGCAGAGAGAGGATTTAGGCAATGCAGGGTGAGGCATCACGGATCTACGGCAAGAATTGAGGTGGAGGGTTCAAGGATAGAAATGCTCCTGGAAAATGATCTAAGACAAGCCGTTGTGCAAAGAATCAGAGAGATCGGCTTCTTGCATGTTGCTTTGGACATGGAAGGTTACGTGTCCGGGAGTATGAACCGGACGCTCAAGAAGGAGTAGCATGGAACTGAGGTGGGAGGACATAGAGGATGAGTAAGGTGGTCATGGAGGATGCCTTCAAGCGCTTTACGTTCGATCAGGACAAGGTGCTGACCCCTGAAGAGACGGTGCAAAGGTTTAAGGACAAACTCAAAGAGGTGGATCTCGATATCTTGGAAAAAACCGTGAGAATCGATAACGGCAGATTAGACATCCCTGTTTTTTTCAGCCTTTGCGGCCGTGATGCCCGAAAGATTATAGGCACGAAGAAACAGATGGGGAAGGGAGGCACCCCGGAACAATCCGAGGCCAGTGCCGTTATGGAGTTGGCTGAGAGATTCAGCTTTTTCAGTTTCTACAGAGATTCCAAGAATTTTTTTGTTGAGAAATACCGCAATGTCGAAGATCGGGCCCTACCCTTCGAGCAGATTGCCTTGTCTGTGCATGACGACTCTAATGAGCTGCACATGGCTCGTGAAGTTTTTTCAAGGATTCCCTTGAAATGGACCTGGGCTTATAACATGGCCAAACAGGAAGAAGTGCTCATTCCTTTCAATTGGTTTTTTGCCATCAACGAGTTCAATGGACCTTCAGCCGGGAACTGTGTGGAGGAAGCGCTCTCCCAGGGCATATGCGAGGTCACCGAAAGGCATGTATCATCCCTTGTGAGCCGGGGAAAACTGAGGGTACCGGCAATTAACATGGACTCAGTCACCGATCCCTTAGTCCTTGACATGCTGGACAAGTATAAGAGAGCGGGCGTCAGGTTGTTTATCTCTGATTTCTCCCTCAATACAGGTATTCCGAGCGTGGGCGTGCTCGCTTATGATCCGTCCACCTTCCCGGAACAGAGTGAAATCGTGTGGACTGCCGGCACAACACCCAACCCTCAGAAGGCTCTGAGCCGAGCTTTGACAGAGGTTGCCCAGCTTGCTGGCGATTTCAATACATCCTCCAGCTACGTGGCCAGCGGTCTGCCCAAGTTCAGAACCTTTGAGGAAGCCGATTTTGTCATACATCCCCCCCATGAAAAAGACATTACAGAACTCCCAGACCTTTCTAGTGACAACATTAGGGTGGAAGTTGAAAACTGCATTGCTGCTCTATCCCGCATTGGCATGGAGGTCGTTGTCATCAATGTTACGCATCCCAGGCTGGAAATTCCCTCTTTCTACACGATCATACCAGGGGCCCATTTCCGTGAACGGGCCATGGGAACCAGCGTGGGTATGTTCTCTGCCAAGCTGATAGCAGAAAGCGGTGACCCTGAAAGGGCAATAGCCGAATTAGAAAAGGTGGATGCCTTGATGCCCGGAAAATACTACGTGAAGTTCTACTTAGGGTCCTGCCATCTTGCTGTGAATGACCTGTCAAAAGCATTGACGTTTTTTGAGCAAGCTTTGGTGCTTGATCCAAGTCATGAAGATGTGGCCAGTATTTACTCCTATATGGGAGTCTGCTTGAAGGATTTGGGTCACTACCGACAGGCCATTGCCGTCCTCGAAAAGGCAGAGGACTGCGACAACGAGAGGACCGACGTCTATAACCTGATGGGATTCTGTCACTTCAAGTTAAAGGAGCATAAAAAGGCCATTCAATGTTTCCAGAAGGCGGTCCGTCTGGATCCCGGTTCTGCCATTGATTATGCCAATATCGCTTCTAATTATCGGGATATGGGAGACAAAGAACAGGCCATTCGTTATTATGAATTGGCCTTACAACTCGATCCCACCATAGACTTTGCCAGGGATAGTCTACGCAGACTGCAACAATAGAAGCTATCTCAAAAAAGTGGATCAGGGTTCAGGGCAAGGCGTGCACTTCTCGCCATGTTGAGAAGTGGGGCGTGCATGGTACGTGGTAACGATTCACTCTGTTATGACGCAGAGCACAATATCCTTTGCCGTAGATAATGCAAAAATTGGGTCATCACGGGGCATCTCTTTTTGAGTCAGGTCAAATTTCAAATAAATCCGCTCCGCCGTCCCGCGTCGTGAGAATATAACGGGGCGGGGACGCATGCTGTTGCAGACGGACGCAAACGGACTTTTTGAGAAGCCTTCAAATATTGTTGCCTATTTGTTTCAAACCTGTTAAACGCTGGTGGCGTTCTGGGGGATGCCACCAGGTTTTTGACAGTGTTGGGTGAGACCGCGCAGCAACCTTATTCACTGTCTCAACTTTCCACTTGGGGGATAGCTCGAACTTCTAACGCAAACCGCAATCGCAGAATTCTTTTGAGGTGCCTATGCCCTATCGTATGGTCTGCCTGGTTAAACAGGTTCCTGACACGCGGAATATAACGTCTGACGTATTGCGGGAAGACGGGACCGTAAATCGTCAGGCCCTGCCAGCCGTTGTCAACCCCGATGACCTTTTCGCCCTGGAAATGGCCCTTGGCGTCCGGGATCAACACGGAGGCGAAGTTACCGTCATCTCTATGGGACCGCCATCTGCCGTCGAAGTGCTCAGGGATGCCCTGAGTCGAGGGGCTGATCAAGCTGTCCTTTTGACGGACAAGCGTTTTGCGGGCGCAGACACCCTGGCCACATCACATGTATTGGAAAGGGCTATTAGGAAGACTGGTCATTTTGATCTCATATTCTGCGGCAGGCAGGCCATTGATGGTGATACGGCTCAGACGGGCCCTCAGATAGCCGAAAAGCTCAATTTACCACAGGTGACATTTGCAGAATCGATCGAGGAGCTGAACGGAGATGATATCATCATTCGACGTACAATCGAGGGAGGATATGAGCGAATACGCGGTAGGCTGCCACTTCTCATTACGGTAACGAACACGGCAGACAAACCGAGGCCACCATCTGCAAAACGCCTCATGTTTTGGAAGAAGGGGAAAAGCCTTCTCGGTATTCAAGATGGCGAGGAACGAGACAGGCTTGCAGGGAAAGGGCTCTTGATACCCCTGTGGGATCTTGAAGAGCTTGGGTGTCCTGCCAACATCTGCGGGTTTCAGGGGTCCGCAACTTGGATCAAGAGTGTAGAGAGCGTAAAACTGACGGCTCGAGAGACCAGACGTTTTGATACGTCTGACCAGGGAATTAGTGACCTGATGAATGAATTGCGAAACGAGCACATCATTTGAGCAGAAGAGTCATGGAAAACGGTGTCTGGATATATGCAGAAAACGAAGAAGCAATTATCTCAGATGTAAGCCTTGAGCTTCTTGGCAAAGGCAGGGAGCTTGCTGATCGACTAGAGTCTGAGCTGGTTGCTTTCATGATTGGAGACAGCATTTCTGGGTTGGCTGATACCCTGATCGCGCATGGCGCAGACAAGGTCTATGTTGCCGAGCACCCTAAACTGAAGTATTATCTTTCCCTGCCGTATAGCCGCATTGCTCTCG
>JBFEUB010000047.1:0-19324 GCA_041547605.1 Desulfobacteria bacterium | reverse complement strand
CTAGAAGAATGATCGAAATGCCGAGATGCGTTGGAATATTATTGTAGCATAAGGTATAAATTAAAATATTTAAAGTGACATATTAGGGTTTGCGGCCTGTGAGTCGGAGAAAATCATCAGGGGACACGGGGTGCTGGTGGAAGTTCAAGAAACTGCGTCACCGCTTAACATTGCGACTGTTTAATAATTCCCATATTTGAACGAGATATGGCATAAAGCCTTTACCGGCATGACCCGCGGTGCGGATATGCGGGGGGTTCTGGTGAAATCCTCTGCCTTCGCACTATCGGCCACGCTCTTTACCCTACCATGTTTCCACTATTTGATATTCATGGTTCCCGGTGAGGGTCGTTTCCTCAAAGGGGTCAATCCTTGGGACCTGCTTTTCACCCAAGCCTTTCTACTCTTAATCGCGTGTTTTCTCTCTGCCACAGTGGGTTTTTCATTTGCCAAACGGTTTCAACTTCCCGGTTTTGGGGATCCGAGGCGCTTTATCCCCTCCATACCGTTCCTGTTGGTGGTCGGAGGAGGCATGATAGGCACCTCTTACTTCCTGTTCGACCGTTATTTTCTTGAGATTTTCCCCATCTCTTATCCGAAAGACGTCGCATATGTCATAGCGCTTCCCTGCAGAGGAGCTCTTACAGACGAGATCATCCTGAGACTGGGCCTGGTGACGCTTGCTGTGGGACTCCTCAAGAGAAAAGGTGCCGCAGTCATCCTCGTATCAGCGGTGGCCTCACTTTTCAGTATAAAGTATTTCCATTTCATTGGGATGGAGTTCGGTCTAAATTATCTCTTTGTAACCCATCTCCTACTTTCTTTTTTGGCCAACCTGTTATTAGGTTACCTTTTTGTCGCCCATGGGCTCCTCTACTCCATGGCCCTTAGATGCCTGTTCGGCATGAAGTACCTTGTTGTAGCATGGGTGATCGGCTAATGAGGAAGAGAGGAACTTCGATACCCATTGAACATAACTATAGCAGTTGTCAGAATAATATGCCGATACGAGCAGATGACAATTGAAGATATTATTTCGCTCACTTCTGGGTGTCCAATTTTGTGATTTTTGAATTTTCCTGGCTAAATCGCGCACGCAGTGCTTCTGTTCAAGCCGTCAGGCGCAACCGGAGCGCAACAACTCGGGGGGAGCCCTCAGACAGCTTGCGATTTTAAACGCCAGTCACATTGAAGCTCCCTGCAGCAAGCTGTTATGCGCTCGCTGTTGCAGTTCAAACATTTTCTCCAAAATTGCACAATGTCGTTCGCAAAATAATATTTTCAATCATCAACGACTTCGGAGCAAACGGAACATATTTTTGACAATCACCATAGCGTAGCGGAGTGAAGTGCGGTTCAACCGAGCAGACGCTTTTTTCTAACGTGCCACCGGATAACTTGCAAGCCGATGCGACCCTTCAGCCTTAACCAGAAGATGGCCAAGGGGAGTATTTTCTGGATAAGAGGCGTGAGATAGCACAGCCTGATGAGGTCCTCATACAGCCCACGTATATCAGAAGCTTCCAGCAGGATTTGGGCGCCCTCGTAGTTGAAGCCCCAGCGTTGCGCAATGCTGCGTGCTGGCCTTGCACCGTCTCGCATGGTTACGACTGCAGTGAAAGGCCCCCTGGGAACATAGGGCTCGGTTGCTATGTTGTCGAGAGATGCGGCTGCCGCACGCGCGAGCCCCGCTCTCCACGAATCGGCGTCAAATCCCCGTCGGCCAACCGTTTTGTCGATGGGATACACATGCATGCCTGCAATGGCCTGTGTTGCCTGACTGCAGGCAATTGGACAGCCCGAGAAGAATATTGGCCGCACCCCGTAAGGCGCTAAAGATGCGGAAAAGAGTTCCACTTCAGCCAAGGCTTTTCCGTTTACCTCCAGCCGCTCGATACGTGAGGTCAGAGTATGGGCTAAGAATCCGTCCGTGCCCGAAGCGGCATGCATGCCCAGAAACATAACGGCTTGTGCGTCACCTGGGTCTCCTATACCGGGTACATGACCGTGCCTATAACCGGACAGGACTCGTGCTCTAGAATCAATTAGTTCAGGCAGTAGATTATAGCCCGTTCTGTGGAAGTCTTTGACGGTTATCTGCCTGACTCCGGCATTGAGAAGAGCTGTGGCCACGGCGTTGACGTCGCGGGTCATTTCAACACAGGCATGAAACCACGCCTCGGTCATAAATGATGACCCGCTATAGCTCCAGCAACCAGAGCTTCCCTCAATATCAGAAATAATCAGGAGGGATGTATAACGTTCACGCACTCTTTACCTCCCACATGGTCATCGGATCAGGCCGTGTGCACGGTTCATCATTTTAGCAAAACCGATCTCAGAAGAACCAAAAAACTAGGCTTACTCACCACAACAGTATGTGCCAGAGAATAGGCACAACCGGACGCGCAGACAAGGGAAAAACGCTCCGTCACTGCAAGAAAAGAGTTTTCTTTGAAAACGCATGAAGTCGGGTCAACCTTTGACTGTTTTCACGCTTTTTATTAAAAGAAAGGGTGTGGCAGTCTTCGAGAAGTGGAGAATGTGTATTTGCCGGTGAGGATTACATGAGAACGAGGGCCAACCGGGACAAGAACCTCGTTAAAATCAGCAAATTCCTGAGTCTTGTGCTTCGTCACAAACCAGAGCATTTTGGCGTATCTCTCGATCACAATGGATGGATAAACGTTGATGCGTTGCTCGCTGCTGCCAATCGTGTAGGCGTTACTCTGAACAAAGTATTACTACAACGAGTGGTGAAAGAGAGCGATAAGCAACGATTTGCATTGAGCGATGATGGCCTGAGGATTAGAGCCAATTACGGCCAATCTGTTGCTGTTGATCTGGGGCTTGAAGCGGTCACCCCTCCTGAGATCCTGTTTCATGGGACAGCGACGCGTTTTTTTGAGTCTATTAAAAAGGAGGGGCTTAGTCCCGCGAGACGTCAGTACGTTCACCTGTCTCCAGATAAGCATATGGCGATGAGCGTGGGAAAACGACACGGGAAACCGCTTGTCCTCACAGTGGAGGCTTTGCGCATGCACGAAGGCGGCTTCAAGTTCTTTCGTTCCCATAGCGGAATCTGGCTTACAGAGAGGGTACCGGCACACTTTATCAGCTTTTTCCTTCCGGACAGAACCGACTGATATCGGACGGGTTCAGGGGGCACTCAAATGCGAGGCTGGATTGTACCACCACCAAAAGAACCCACCAAAAGTAGAGAAAAACTGAAGAAAGAAAGAGAGAAGAAAGTCCGGTGGCTGGTCAGACATGGATATCTTAAGTCGCTACGTATAAGGGATGCACTGCTGAAGGTTCCAAGAGAAGCCTTTATCCCGGTTGTCTACAGAGACTATGCCTATTCAGAAGTGCCGCTTCCCCTTCCAGGTGAGAAGGCAACCATATCATGTCCGCACAGCTACCCCCTGTTTTATGAGCCACTATGTTTGAATAAGGATGATAAATTTCTCGAAGTCGGTCTTGGATCGGGTTATGGCACTGCCTTGGCGAGGGAAGTCGTTGGGTCACGCGGTTTAGTTGTAGCTATTGAAATCGACCCCGTCACGTTTGAATTTGCGAAGAATAACTTGGAGAATATGGGATATCATGACATTGTCCTTATCCAGGGAGACGGAGGGTTTGGATATCCAGAAATGTCGCCGTATGACAGAATCTGCATCACGGCAGCCTGCAATGAGATCCCACCTCCTTTAATACAACAACTCAAACAAGGGGGAAGACTTATCGCACCCGTAATAGAAAGGGGTATTCAAAACCTAGTCCTGCTGGGGAAAAAAGATAAAGCCGTCTGGGAAAAGAATATCTGTGAGGTGCTATACGTTTCTCTAAGAGGAAAGTATAGAAAAACAGAGGCATGAGTGTATTTATGTGGTTTCAAAAAAGGGGATATTAGCAAGGAGCTTCAATAAACGTCTTAGAGGATGAATAATATTAGCATATCTGAAGAGTGGAAAGTCGCAGCAGAGACTGTCTCAAAGGAAAGCGGGATTGTTCTCATCGTTGGGATACCTGATTCAGGCAAAAGTACCCTTTCGAGGTATCTGATACACTGTTTGTCACATGCGAATCGGCCAGTTGCTCTGATCGATTGTGATGTGGGACAAGCCCATTTAGGTCCACCTACGACCATGGGAATGATGCTGTATGCCAGGGCAACTGATCAAATCGATACCCTTGCACCTGAATATATGCGGTTTATCGGGGCGACGTCGCCCACGGGTCATCTATTAGAAACAGTGGTGAGCACAAGAAAGATGGCTGACAAAGCCTTAAAGGCAGGAGCAGAGGTAGTCATCGTAAACACCAGTGGTCTAATTCTGGGCATGGCTGGGACCAACCTGAAGTTAAACAAGGTGGATTTACTCTGTCCTAAATATGTGTTAGCACTTCAAGAATCGACCGAAATCGAATATCTTCTTGAATATATAGAAAAGGGAGGCAGCCTATCTGTTTTTCGTCTGCCGATTTCTGATCAGGCCAAAAAAAGAAATCCTGAGGTGAGAAGGCGTTATAGAGAAGAGAAATACAGAGAGTATTTCAAGAAAGCTAGGATAGTAAAGATGTCTCCTTCACAGGTGGGTGCAAAGGGGTATGCTTTGTGTAGAGAAAGGAACATACGAATAGATGCCGTAGAAAACCTTCTCTTGGGCCTTTGTGACTCAGAGGGCTATCTCTTGGCACTGGGTATCCTACGGACATTTGATTCGGCGGGGGCCTCTTTGCATATTCTCACGCCTTTGCCCCTCGAACAATGCGAAAAAGTCACAACAGTTCAGTTAGGAGAAATAAAGATTCATCCGGACGGGCAGGAAGAATATTTGTTTTAACGTAGTGTCGCGTCTCAGAATTTTCTTTAAAAAACATGGAGTCACCGTAAAGCCGTTTTCCTCACTCCGTGAGCGTTTTCGGGACGTCAGCTTCGCTCCGCTGAATCACAGCACGCAGTGAAGCTTTGCGCTAAACTCGGGCTAAAGCCCTCGAACAGTTTGTGATTCTCGACGCGTCACTCAGCTGCCATCTCATTCCAAAAACGCTCAATGTCGTTCGGACAAGGCTTTAAGCTGCCTAACGACTATTTAAACTTTTTTGAGACATGACACTGGAAGTGTCAATAGGGGAGCATGTGTGCAGCGGGTGAGTTTTCAGAAGGAAAAGATAAGTCATAAGAATCAAGTAACCGTGCGTCCAGCCAAGCAGGAGGATCTGGATTATATCCGAAGTCTGAGCAAAAAAGTATTTCAACAATATGGGCCTTACGAACAGATGTTGGCAGACTGGTTTGAGTCGGGTTTCACCATGACTTTTTTGGCATTGATGGAAGGACGACCTGTCGGGTTTGCAATGATCAGTGGCCCAAAAGGCATATGGTATCTTCCCCGCGTGTCTGAACTGCTGGCGATTGCAGTAGAACCCGAAAAATGGAAGGTTGGTATTGGTGATCTTCTTATGAAGGAAGTACAGAGAAAAGCTGAGGCAGAGGGCGTGGAGATGCTCGTCTTACATACAGCAGTGGAAAATCTGCCTGGGCAAAAGCTTTTTAAGAAATATGGATTTGTTCCGTTGGATATCAAGAAGAATTTTTACCCTGAGGGCCAGGATGCCCTCATGATGTATAAAGATATTGTCTGAAACTCAGATTAAACCGCAAAAGTGAGCATTCTTAGCAGTCTGGCGTGGGAAGCTTCATTTTACTATTTGGAGGAAGGGCTCGGTTAACGCATGATGGGGGTGCTGAATAATGCGTCAGATGCACGTAAAAAAGGACATTGGTGTCCAGAATGTGGACAATATGTCCAGGCGGTCAGGCCTAAGGCCAACAACTTATTGATTAATCTGTTATTGTCAGTCCTTACTATGGGCATATGGCTCATTGTTTGGCTCTGTACGGCAGACCTTGCTGCAAAGAAGTCACCCAAATGCCCGTCATGCGGGACAAGAACTCAGGAGATGGTCGGCTACGACGCTCCTGATGTGCTTGACAGTCCACCAGAAGCGAAGGATGAACGGAAATGAAGCTGGATAGAAAGAAAAACCGCGGGTACTGCCTATTTGGAGGGTCTTTATGAGCGAACTAATACAAGTAATTAAGAAAAGACGGAGTATTAGGAAATTTGAGCAAAGGCCTATTTCAGAAGAGATGATCAGGGACATCCTGGATTGTGCAAGACTAGCGCCCACTGCAAATAATGTGCAGCCGTGGCTTTTCGGAGCGGTGACAGACGCTGCCCTTCTATCAGAAATCAGTGGGTTAACTGATTACGGGAAGTTCATCAAAGATTGTGCGGTGTGTTTTGCTGTATTTGCTGATCCTACAACAAAATATTTTCTGGAAGACGGGTCAGCCGCAACAGAGAACATTTTGTTGGCGTGCACGGCATACGGAATCGGCAGTTGCTGGGTGGCAGGCCACAAAAAGGCCTATGCAGAGTCCGTGAGAAAGTGCCTGAATGTTCCAGAGCCATATACGCTGATTGCACTGGTGGCTGCCGGATATTCAAAGCAAAAGCCATCGCCCAGGAAAAAGGCCCTTCAGGAGATAATTTTTTTCGACAGGTGCTAGTGTTGTGTCCCAGGAGTTTTTTCCAAGAATATGGAATCGCCAAAAAGCCATTTTCCTTGCTCCGTGAGCGTTTTCGGGACATCAACTTCGCTCCGCTAAATCATGCACACAGTGATTCTGTTCAAGCCGTCAGGCGCAATCGGAGCGCTAAAACTCGGGCCTAAGGCCCTCAAACAGTTTATGATTCTTAACGCTCCACTCAGCTGAAGTCCGGCTCCGAAAATGCTCAATGTCGCTCGGAAAAGGCTTTCGGCTGGCGTTATAGTCATGAAAGTTATTTCAAAGAAGAGACACTGTGAATAGCCTCAAAAGGGGGCGGTGTAGTTCAACCCTGAACAATGTCAGCAAATCATATGGTGCGGGAGGACCCGATGGGTGGTGCCAAGCCACGCTGGCATGAAATCACGTTAGCCGTTCCCCGTCCCTGGAACGAAGTCTTGCCTCACATCTTGGAAGAAATGGGTATTTCAAGTTTTTGGCTTGATGAAGAAAAAAAGCCTCCTCACAGATTGATACTTCGTGGCTACCTTCCAGAGGGGTTATGGCAACCAAATGTAGAAAAGCAACTGCGGGCTCACTTCAAAGAATTGTGTTACATTCTTCCGGAAAGGTCTCAGGAAGCAGAACTGAACGCCCGCCTGGTAGAGGAAGAAGATTGGTCCTCCCGATGGCTCTCCTTTTTTGAACCTTTTAAGATCGGGTCGGTATGGATCAGGCCGAGGCAAAAAAGTGTCCACCTGTCAGCTGATGAGCAAGAGATTATCCTTGATCCTGGGCAGGCCTTTGGGACGGTAAGCACGAATCCACACAGCTATGTCTGGAGTGTATTTTGCTGCTTCGCCCGTCTCTGGAAGATGAGGCAGCCATTCTCGACCTGGGCACGGGGAGCGTTATCCCGGCCATATTTGCGGCCAAAGTCGGGTTTAAGGAGATTCTGTCACTGGACATAGATCCTGTCGCCAGAGAGACGGCTTCAAGAAATATCACCACAAACAGATTGGAGAGCGTTATTGAGATAAGAGACGAGCCGTTTGGACTGCAACAACGAGCGCATTGCCTGTAGCTTGCTACAGGGTTAGCGAGCGAATCTAAAAATGGTACCCTTCCTTACAGTCGGTGCGAAGCACTACCGCCAGGCAGAACATTCCCTGCAGCTTGCTGCAGAGAGCTTCAATCTATTGGAAAGCGTTTTGCTCTTATCCGGGCTAACCTTTCGATTTCACTTCACCAGGAGCTTGCCGAGGAACTTAGCCTTCACTTAGAAAGGAGCGGGTGGCTTGTGGCAAGTGGGTTTCTCAAGGCTGAAGCCGATGCGTTGATTCAATCGTTTCGTGTAAGAGGTTTAGACTGATTGTCAAAAATATGTTCCGTTTGCTCGCGAGTCGTTGATGATTGAAAATATTATTTGGCGAACGACATTGTGCAATTTTGGAGAATATTTTTGAATGTTACTAGCGTTTAAAATTGCTAGCTGTCTGAGGGCTCTGCCCGAGTTGTTGCGCTCCGGTTGCGCCTGACGGCTTGAACAGAACCACTGCGTGCGCAATTTAGCCAGGAGAATTCAAAGATCCTAAAATTGCACACCCACAAGTGAGCCAAATAGTATTTTCAATTGTCATCTATTCTTATCGGAACGTTATTCTGACAACCGCCATAGAACCTGCGCATCAGAAGGCTGAAAATGATTGGGGGTGCTTGATCTTCCAGGCCAGGTAGGAGTAAAGGGTGAGGCAATTCCATGAAGATCTACCAGCGCATCTTAACAAAAGGCTTTACGCCGTTTGATCCTGTGGCGTTAGCAGAAGAGACTGAAAAAAAGGTCACCAGACAAGGTGCAGAGGGACTGGAAAGAAAATACACAGGCGTCTACTCGGCGCCAGTGTATGGAGGCATAGCAAGTGGATATGCCGTAGGCTGTTGCTTGCGTTGTATCTATTGCTGGGTTGATTGGTCCAGGGATTTTCCAGAAAGATTCGGCACATTTTACTCACCTAAAAAGGTTGCGAAGGCGCTATTCGATGCAGCAAAAAAGGGGATAACCTCTCCTGGATGGGAGCGCTTTAAGGGTACAAAGATCAACAAGCTACGAATTTCTGGATGCGAGCCAACGCTTGCAAAGGTGCATCTTATCCCAATCTTGGAACACGTGGCTGAATCTAAGTACCGACTCTTTATCCTGGAGACGAATGGTATCCTTCTGGGCGCTGACAGAGATTACGCAAGACAACTATCTCCATTTGCAGATAAGCTGTATGTTCGCGTTTCATTCAAGGCGGCAACCCCTGAAGGTTTCACGGAGAGGACGGGTGCTCTGGGTACTTTTGTCGAGTTGCCATTTAATGCAATGCAATACCTTTTAGAGGAAGGCATTTTTAGCAGGGCTGCTGCCATGACTGACCCGAAGGTGATGCCAACAGAAGAGCGGGAAATTTTGATAGAAAAACTCAGCAAGATCGATCCAGAGATAGCCATTGACCTTGAAGAGGAACAGCTGGACCCTTATGAAACGACGATGTGTCGGATTAGAGCCTTGCACGATGCAAAATTTTCAAGGGAATTAGAAAAAACGATCCTGGAGAGAAAATGAAAAAACTGCCTATACCAGAGCCATTTTCTGGGGGCATTATTCTTTCCTACAGGTGTACCTCTCAATGTAGTCATTGCATGTATGGATGTTCTCCGAGGTGGCGTGCTGACTGGATGCGTGAAACGGACTTAGAGAAAATTTTGCTTCAGCTTTCTGATAAACTTCGAAAAAGGTATCCTTCTCATTCAAAAAAGATTGGCATCAACTGCGGTATCCATTTTACGGGTGGTGAGCCATTCCTCAATTTTGACCTCCTGATGAAGGCTGCGGAAAAAGCCCATGAACTTGATGTTCCCTCCACATTTGTTGAAACCAATTGTTTTTGGTGCACTCGTGACGAAACAACCCTGGAGAAGCTCAAAAAGCTAAAGAATGCGGGACTCAGGGGTATACTCATCAGCGTAAACCCCTTCCTGCTGGAATGGGTGCCTTTTGAACGGACACAAAGAGGAATTGAGAAAAGCAGAAAAGTCTTTGGCAAAAAGAACGTTATTGTGTATCAGGAATTCTTCCATGACCAATTCAATAAGCTGAAAATCAATCGGATCCTTCCTTTTGAAGAATACCTGGAGGTCATGTACCGAACCGATGCGCGCGGCCTTCACGAAAGCTTTGCGAATTCCGCTTTGATTCCCATGGGCAGAGCTGTCTATGATCTGAGGAGATTCTATAAAAAGTATGCTGCAAAGCATTTTTTTGGGGCGTCGTGCCGGGAAGAACTAACAAGGCCCCGGCACATTCACATCGACAATTATTGCAATTAAATGTCAGGTTATTGCGGAGGCATTTCTCTAGGGGACGCCAGAGATATTGACGCGATCTGTCAGGGAATAGATCTGGAACGCCACCCCATCCTGAACGCTTTGACAAGTGATATACGAAGCCTTTACGAATTCGCTGTTTCCGAATGGGGATACAAGGTGCGTGATGAAGGATATATCTCCAAATGTCACCTTTGTGTCGATATAAGAAAACATATTGTGTCAGAAGCAGATAGTTTTAGAGAGCTCAACCCCAGGGAGTTCTATGATCATTTGGTGTAAGGTGAAAAAATGACAGCCAAGCCTACATTCTTGACAAATGCAAAGACTTGGGAAATAAGGAGTGAAGCCCCCCCCCTTTAGGGCGGGGCTTCCCGGTAAGGAAGACGAACATTCTTGTATAGCTCCCCTTGACCCCGCCCTGATGGACGGGGGTTCTGCCCTGCGGCAGCACTGCGTGTCCGGGGAGCGAGCCGGTCAGGCGTTGATCCGGAATAACATACTTCCGATTCCATGAGTCACAGTCGAGAGAATGTGTAAGAGCGTTTGAGCATTACGGACAAGAAAGATAGATTAGCATGAATATGGAGATGAGTGGAGGCTGAAGCATGATCATAGGGGTTCCTAAAGAAATCAAAGATAATGAGTACCGGGTGGCCATGATGCCAGGCGGGGTTCGACAGATGGTGGAGGCAGGTCATCAGGTCCTCGTGCAGTCAGGGGCCGGAAAAGAAAGCGGGTTTGGGGATCATGAATATGAGAGGGCTGGGGCTCGTGTAGTTCCCACGGACGCTGATGCCTGGGATGCGGATCTGGTTGTCAAGGTGAAAGAACCTCAGCCGTCGGAATATGACTTTATGCGCTCCGGCTTGGTCTTGTTTGCCTTTTTGCATCTGGCTGCAGAAAGAGATCTGACCATAGAAATGCTGGAGCGTGACATCATCGGGATTGCCTATGAGACAGTAGAGTGTCCAGACGGCAGCTTGCCATTGCTTATTCCGATGAGTGAAGTGGCTGGACGCATGGCGGTGCAGGTAGGGGCTCAATTGTTGGAAAAGACACATGGTGGCCGGGGAAAACTCCTAGGCGGAGTCCCTGGAGTCCGGCCCGCAGATGTGAGCATCCTTGGCGGAGGCGTGGTAGGGACCAATGCAGCCCAGATAGCTCTTGGCATGGGGGCTCACGTGATTCTCCTGGACGCAGATGCGGACCGGATGCGCTATTTGGAGCAAGTCTTGCACGGTCGGCTCACCACCTTGCGTGCGACGCCATTGAATATCGCCGAGGCTGTCAAGAGAGCCGATCTGTTCATCGGTGCTGTCCTAGTGAAAGGTGCCAGGGCACCGACGCTGGTGACCCGGGAGATGGTGCAGAGAATGGAGCCCGGCAGCGTGATTGTGGACGTTGCGGTGGATCAGGGTGGATGCGTCGAGACGAGCCGACCCGGAACCCATTCGGATCCGATACACGTGGTTGACGGCATCCTGCACTACGGGGTCACAAATATGCCGGGTGCCGTGCCTCGGACCAGCACCTATGCTCTCTCGAATGCTACTCTCCAGTATGTCATGAAACTGGCGGAAGAAGGCGTGCTCGATGCAGTCCGCAACGATCCAGCATTGGCTAGGGGCGTAAATGTCTACCGCGGAAAAATCACATACAATGCTGTGGCAGAGGCACTGGAACTTGAATACACGTCTCTTGAGGCGATGGTTTGAGCTTTTTGTAAGAATCTAAAACGGCCACAAAAGCAGGAGGCACCGAGATGATCGATATAGTAAAACGGTTTTTCAAAAAGGGCACGGAGGAAGGTCTGTCAGTTCGAGATGCTGGAACCTCTCATGACATCCGAGTAGCCACCTGCGCTCTTTTTTTAGAAATGTCTCATATTGACGGCGAGTTCAGTGAGTCAGAAAATGAATATATCATGTCTATCCTGAAAAAGGATGGTCTGTCTGATGAATATAGTGGGGCGCTTCTTGAAGCTGCGCATGAAGAGCTGGAGGGTAGCATAGACTTATGGCAATTCACTAATCTGATCAATCAAAATTATTCCGCGGCAGAGAAGCTTCAGATCATTGAAACCGTTTGGAGGATTGCATATACGGACGGAAAACTGGACAAACATGAAGATTATCTACTCCACAAACTGGCTAAGCTGCTCCGTCTGACGCATAAACAACTTATTGAAGCCAAATTGAAGGCGAAAAAACGACTATCAGATCATTAGCACCTCAATTGAGTGTAAACAAAATGAAGAAACATTGGATTATATTAAGATCGAACGACATTTTTGACTTTGCTGGAGGCTTTGCATCACTTCTATCAGTGCAATATGGTTTTTGTTTTCGTTCTTCGTTTTTTTTACCCTTCGGGAGAGCTCATGATACCCCATCTCCTGCGTTGTGAAGCTTCTCCGCCCTCGAGGGCGGCGGTTCTGCCTAGCGGCAGTGCTTCGCATCCCGGTAAGGAAGACGGACATTTTGGGATAGCTCCCCTCGACCCCGCCCTGAAGGACTGGGGTTCTGCCCTGCGGCAGCACTACGTGTCCGGGGAGCGAGCCGGTCAAGGGTTCGGCATAGCTTACTATTGCCTCACGCTCTGACACCTTGGATGTGGGGCATCCCGAACTTTCGCTCAATTAAGGTAGTAAAAAAGTCATCTCTTCGTGTAATCGTCATGTCGGGTTCTTTGCCCCGGTCCATTTAACCCTTACATTTGAAAAGCACGGAGGTTTTTTTCCATCATCAGAGAGAAAGGTCAGTTCCTATGACGCCATATGTCCAAGTAGTTACGACAACTGAAAACAAGGAGGACGCAAGTAAGATCGCCAAGGTATTGGTGGAGAGAAGATTGGCCGCATGCGTTCAGTTGGTTGGTCCCATTCAGAGCACTTACTGGTGGAAGGACAGTATTGAGACCGCACAAGAATGGCTTTGCTTTATGAAGACGGAAAAGTGTCTCTATGGCGAACTTGAAAAAGCCATCAAAGCCATTCATCCTTATGAGACACCAGAAATCGTGGCCATGCCTATTGTGGCAGGGAGTGATGACTATCTGGAATGGCTTGGCAGTGAAGTCAAAAAGCCATAAAGATTTGTGATGGGCCAACGGAAGGCTTGAACAGCTGGGACTTTCTTCCTCTCATGGATATTGAATAAAATGATGACTAGTAAAAATGTGAGGATGAGATTTTTGGTTTGGGTGCTATGTCTCTTGAGCACCCACCTAT
The DNA here is from genome assembly GCA_041547605.1 of Desulfobacteria bacterium. Classification (GTDB taxonomy): domain Bacteria; phylum Desulfobacterota; class Desulfobacteria; order Desulfobacterales. The sequence goes on along the minus strand of JBFEUB010000047.1, from coordinate 6,164 downwards.
GTGGCTGTCTTGGCGCCCAACGCGCTCCTACATATCCGCACAACATATGTGAAATCTTTCGGGAAAATCGGGCATGGTATAGAAGTGCATATGCCTCCTACCAGAAGTGGGGTATTCCCATTCCGGTCATGATGGCTATCATGTATCAAGAATCCAGGTTCGAGGCCAAAGCGAAACCTCCCCGCACCACGTGTCTTTGTATTTTTCCGGGACCTCGACCATCCTCAGCGTATGGCTATTCGCAGGCGGTGGGTCCGACATGGGAGAATTACAAACGGTCCACGGGCAACAGGGGGGCTGACAGGGATGAATTTGACGATGCCATAGATTTCATCGGCTGGTATTGCTATCTGAGTTACACGCGATGCAAGATTGCAAAGAATGATGCATACAATCTATATCTGGCTTACCACGAGGGTCAAGGAGGATTTCTTCGCAACAACCATGGAAGGAAGGCCTGGTTGCGGCGAGTTGCCACCGAGGTTGCAGGCAGAGCAACAACCTACAAGAAACAACTCACTGCGTGTGAAAGAGAATTTCAGGAACGCAGAGGTTGTTGTCTCTGGCCCTTTTAGGGTTTACTAAAAAAACGGCAGGAAGCAAGATGGGAAGGAATGTAAAGCAACACGGGAAAAAGAACGTGATGATTATGGGGCATCGTGGAGCTGCGGCTTTGGAGCCTGAGAATACCTTGCGTTCTATTAGGCGGGCTGTAGAGATTGGGGTCGATGCTGTGGAGATTGATGTCCGTTTGAGCAAGGACGAGGAGTTAGTGGTCATACACGATGCAACAGTCGACCGGACGACCAATGGAAAGGGGCCTGTCAGCAGTTATGCACTTGACGACCTGAAAAAGCTCGATGCTGGCAATGGTGAAACCATACCCACGCTTCAGGAGGTCATGGAGCATGTTGGCAACAAGGTAAGGCTAGTCATTGAGTTAAAGGAAGAAGGGACGGAACGGATGGTTGTTGACCTGGTCAAGAGACGCAACCTTGGTGACAACGTCTATGTCATCTCATTCTGGCACGACCTCGTCAAGAGAATAAAGGGGATGGAAAGCTCAATCAAAACCGGCGTACTTCTTGTGGGGTGCCCTGTGGATGCTTGTGTGGCTACTCAGGCGTCTGCAGATGCTCTGGTGATGAAGTACACCTTCGTCAACAGGCATTTTATCCAAATCGCTCACAAGGAAGGGCTGAAGGTTTTTGTATGGAATATTGATGACCAACACCTCGTAAAGCCGTATGTCGATATGGGTGTGGACGGCATTGGGAGCAATGACCCTCGGATACTGGTTGAGCACTTCATGTAACGTAGGGATAGTTCTTGACATAGGGCGGAAAGTCGGGTGGAATATGAGCTCAGGAGCTTGAAGCATTCTAGAACCCATCTCAAAAATGCGTCTCAGGTTCCATGGTGGCGTTGTCCCGCTGTAGCGGGACTCAAAATGGTCGTCCCGCCGCCCCGCGTCTTGCCCTGAACCCTGATTCACATTTTTGAGAGGGGTTCTGGTGAACCAGCAGGGATGGGCGCGTTACGGAGAGATTCTTCATGGTATGCTCAAAGTGTGGTGAGAGATTGTCGATTCGTCGATCGTGACGTGCAGTTTATTTGTACTGCAGGTCCTGTGGCACACAATTTCGTTTGGAGCAATATGCGGATTCAATGGATGATGCTCTTGAAGACGCACTGGGAAATGTGCGCTCTGACAGGTTCTGACGGACACCCATCCAACAAGGGAAGCTCACAGCCCTGCGCCGAACTGCCCAATTGAATGCGGGGTCTACGGGAGCGACACATGGGCATCAACGGGCGTTTTTCTAACCCGGTGCATTGGCCTGTGATGCAACCTCCTGCCCAGAGAGCTGAAAGCTTGACGTTCTCACCTTCCAGTGGAGGTTCTCCTATGAAACAATCCGACAACAAGAAAGACATGCTTCATGTGTGCAGAACCGGATTTGAAACCCACTCACAATTTCGCGAACAACTGCCGAGTATTGTGGAGAACATCCTGGAAAGCTGTCACGACAAGGAATGTTTCGAGCATATCGATGCTGAGTTGATTCCCTCTCGAGAGTCCGTGATTGACATATTGACGCGCCTGCGCGGGATCCTTTTTCCGGGGTACTTTACTGAGGAAAGAATAGATCCAGCCAACCTGAGGTATCAAATAGGGCGGTCGGTTGATGTCCTGTTTGAAACGCTTTCAGAGCAAATTACGCACAGTTTGCGACACGAGTGTCTTCGCTACGATCAACCCTGTGTCGCATGTGTCAACCTGGGCTATGCAGAGGCTCTTTTATTTCTGAAGTCTATCCCGAAAATACGTGAGGTGTTGGCCACCGACGTGCGTGCAGCATATGAGGGAGATCCAGCAGCCAAGAGCTACGACGAGATTGTCTTCAGCTATCCGGGCATCTTTGCTATCAGTGTTTATCGAGTAGCCCACCAATTGTTTGAGCAGCAGATTCCACTTCTTCCGCGAATCATGACTGAACATGCCCACACCATGACCGGGATCGACATCCATCCGGGTGCCAGGATCGGAGAAAGCTTTTTTATTGATCACGGAACCGGGGCTGTCATAGGGGAGACAACGGTCATCGGCAAGAACGTGCGAATCTACCAAGGTGTGACGTTAGGGGCCTTGTCCATTCCAAAGGATGATGGAAAAAGGCTCCGAGGAAAGAAACGCCACCCCACTATCGAAGATGATGTCATTATTTATTCTGGTGCTACTATCCTGGGCGGAAATACCGTGATAGGAGCCCGCTCCGTGATAGGCGGCAATGTCTGGGTCACCGAATCTGTGCCACCGGATACAAAGGTGCTTTTAGAGACACCCCGGTTGATTTACAAGTAGTGATCGGCTTACAAATTAACGGGCTGTTGCCTAAATAGCCGGTGGTAATGACTTTCGGGCAAGCGCCAGAGGGCATCCTTTTTGAGGCAGGTCAACTCTCATCCTGCTCGTCAGTGGCAAATGGTATCGAACGTCACGAACCAGGCACACGCAAAAGTTGCGTACAAGCTGAGAAGCCCATTGTAAATGCGATACGACCGTATGGCGAACATGGTGCCGTTGAGTGGCCTGCCAGTCCATATCAGTGACCTGACCTCAAAAAGGATGTCCCCCTGGTGGAAAGAAAGCTGCGCAACACGAGCAACATGTTCAAGAGAGCGGTTTGGACAACAGCCCGAGTTGTTGCTAATTTCTGGAGAACGCGTTGATGTGGAGGCTAACATGACCAGAATATTTTCCGATGTCCAAAAGACCGTTGGCAACACGCCCCTCGTTAGATTACATAGGGTGGCTCAAGGTGTCGAAGCTGAGATTATGGCAAAATTGGAGTTTTTTAATCCCCTCGGAAGCGTGAAGGACCGTATAGGTGTCTCCATGATTGAAGCCGCGGAACGTGAGGGACGGATTCGACCAGATACCCTGATTGTGGAACCCACGAGCGGGAACACGGGCATTGGTCTGGCCTTTGTGTGTGCGGCCAAAGGGTACCATCTTTGCCTGACCATGCCTGATACCATGAGCCTTGAAAGAAGAAAGCTCTTAAAACATCTGGGAGCAGAACTAGTCCTGACCCCGGGGGCTGAGGGGATGAAGGGAGCCATTGCAAAGGCACAAGAGATCTTGGCAAGTAGCCAAGATGCCTTTATGCCCGACCAATTCAAGAATCCCGCTAACCCAGAGATACACCGAAAGACCACCGCAGAAGAGATTTGGAACGATACTGACGGCGCGGTGGACATCTTTGTTGCTGGTGTCGGGACAGGAGGTACCATTACCGGGGTCTCTGAGGTGATTAAAGCCCGAAAGCCCTCGTTCAGGGCGATTGCCGTGGAACCAACGGATTCGCCCGTGTTATCCGGGGGGAAACCAGGTCCCCACAAGATCCAGGGGATTGGGGCGGGTTTTGTCCCGGATGTGCTGAATCTTGATGTTGTTGATGAAATTGCGACCGTGAGCAATGAAGATGCATTTGAGACCGCAAGGCAACTTGCAAAAGAAGAAGGCATTCTGTGCGGAATCTCATCCGGGGCTGCGGTGTGGGCTGCTCTGCAAGTGGGAAAACGACAGGAAAGTAGAGGGAAACAAATCGTTGTGGTGCTTCCGAGCGTTGGTGAGCGTTACTTGAGTACTGATCTGTTCAAGGAATGAAAAGATCCATCTTCCTTTTTTCGGAAAAGTGCTTAATATGTAAAAACAAGGCCTTACAGCGCTTTCTGAGTAAAACAAAGACACGGCAATACCCGAGTTCATTGAGTTCATATTGTTCGCAGATACGTGGAAAAGTTCGGCCTTTCATTTGCTGAGCCTCTTCGTGGTGGGCTTTTGAAGCTATTGTAATCGACCGGCTCTCTTGTTCGCGGAAAATCATCAAGCGAGTTCATTCAAGATTCTGGGAGGATGTTGCTATGTGGGAATATACGGATAAGGTCAAGGATCACTTCTTGAAACCGAGAAACGTAGGGGAAATTGAATGCCCTGACGGCGTGGGAGAAGTCGGATCACTCGCGTGCGGGGACGCATTGAAGCTGACCTTTAAACTGGATGAACAGAAACGGATTAAGGACGCAAAGTTCCAGACGTTTGGCTGTGCGAGCGCCATTGCTTCCTCATCAGCACTAACCGAGATGATCAAAGGAATGACCGTGGAAGAAGCTGAAAAGGTCACCAATGAAGATATTGCCCGTTACCTTGGAGGGCTTCCGAAAGAGAAAATGCACTGTTCTGTCATGGGTCGGGACGCATTAGAAAAGGCGATTTCTCATTATCGGGGTGAGCCCGAAACCAAAGTTGAAGGTGAAATAGTCTGCGAGTGCTTTGGTGTGACAGATGTGGAAATAGAGCGCGTCGTTCGTGAAAGCCATCTGGCATCGGTCGAAGACGTAACAGATTATACAAAAGCAGGCGGAGGGTGTGAAAGCTGTCATGAGAAGATACAGGAAATCATCGACAAGGTTCATGGCAAGCCGCATATTGTGCCCAGGAAACCGGCTCCGTTGACCAATATTCAAAAGATCAAGCTCATCGAGGAAACGCTGGAACGTGAGATAAAACCTTCACTCAAGCAGGACGGAGGAGATATCGAACTTATTGATGTGGATGGGAATACGGTCACCGTAAAGCTGCGAGGAACGTGTGCCACCTGTGTTGCTTCAGAGGTTACGCTCAAACACTATGTGGAGTCTAAACTTCGCGAAATGGTGACACCAGAGCTGGTCGTGGAGGAGGTGCAATGATGAAGGTGATCTATACCGACAACAATGCAACGACACAAGTTGCGCGGGAGGTCTTGGAAGAGATGCTTCCTTACTTCCACGACCTTTACGGCAACCCATCCAGCATGCACAGTTTTGGCGGTCAGGTGGCGGGCAAGTTGAAAGAGGCGCGCCAAGAGGTGGCTAGTCTCATTGGAGCGACTCCTGACGAGATATTAGTGACCAGCTGCGGTACGGAAAGCGACAATACGGCTATTCGGGCGGCTCTTGCATCACATCCTGACAAGAAACACGTCATCACCACTCGGGTTGAACATCCGGCCATATTAAACCTGTGCGAATATCTGGCTGAAAACGGATATCGGGTGACCTTTTTGCCGGTAGACCGGCAGGGGAGATTGAACCCCGAAGATCTATACAAACGTATATCTGACGATACCGCCATCGTCAGCATTATGTGGGCCAACAACGAAACCGGTGTGATATTTCCCATAGAGGAAATTGCTCAGGAGCTGAGAGAACGGGGGATCGTGTTTCATACAGATGCTGTGCAGGCTGTCGGAAAGATTCCAATCAACGTGCAGCAAGTCCCCGTGGATATGCTCTCTCTTTCGGGCCATAAACTTCATGGGCCTAAGGGAATCGGTGCCCTGTATGTTCGAAAAGGGACCAAGTTTTCGCCTTTCCTGATAGGAGGGCACCAAGAAAGAGGGCGAAGAGGCGGAACAGAGAATGTTGCCTCCATCATCGGATTAGGCAAAGCGTGTGAATTGGCAGCAGCACATATCAGCGAAGAAAACGAGCGGGTGAAATACCTCACGGACAAGCTGGAAAACGAGATCCTAAAGCGGATCCCCAATGCCATGGTCAATGGTGACCGTGAGCGCAGGCTTCCTAATACGACCAGCATAAGCTTCGAGTATGTG
>JBFEUB010000046.1:0-19542 GCA_041547605.1 Desulfobacteria bacterium | reverse complement strand
GCGATATGAAAGCATTAGGAGGAACCTGTGGGTGTCATTCTTCACAACCCTGCCCCGGGCTCAAAAAGCCCGTTTCTGTCAGATCTAAATTTGTATCCTGTTGCAATTGTAGATATTATTCTGTCTAGGATCTAAACCTCTCAGTATTTTCAGTATTTATTGTTACTGCATTTTGTTGCCTGTTTATTGCCTGATGCCTATTCCGGTCAACTCGGTCCTAAAGTGATGAAAACAGCTCATGCGGCACAATGGATAAATTCAGGGGCATGAAGGACAATGATAAACGGGTCTCATTAGGACCCTCTCATTATAACAGTCCGGTTCTCAGGGAGACATACAAGAAAGCTATCAGTAGGCGTACTCCCTGCCTCTCTGTCTCCCCCCCTCTTAATGCCATAACTAGAAACAGTCATTCCGCAAAGCCCTGGGACGTGTTTAGTCTGCGGGGTTTTTTATGGAACGAAAGAATGGTGCGCTTTGTTTAAGTGGGAAATACGAAATATGAAGAGGACAGATCACGAGCATATGGAAACGGAGGGCTCTCTTCAAGAAAAGATTCTTGAAAGAGGGGGGCAACATCTCCTTTTTGTTGTGGTTTGTTTGCTTCTGGTGGGATTGGCGGCGCCCCTGTTATTGGTCTTTTTGATCAAATCTCCTCAGCCAGAGGAACATATTTTCATTTTCGGTATCTCCTACTACAAACTGGTGTTCGTCTTTTTTGTGAGCGCAGCCGTGATGGTCCACACATCGCTGTTTTTCCTCAGGGCGAATCTGTGGACGATCTTTGCTATTTTTGTCATCTCTCTTTTTTGCTGTTTCCCTCTCATCGTAGGTCTCCGAAACAACCTCACCTTGTACCAGGCAATAGTCGAAATCCCTTTTTTTGCAGGGTGGCCCTTTTTCCTGAAACCTGCCTATGTCATGATAGAATTTCTAATCCCCGCTGGGATCATTGTCTATCTCTTCTTACAGATAAGGAGTATCTTTTCCAAGAAACGCCACGGGTACGCTTTTTTGTGTGCTGCGGCCTACCTGGCCATCGCTGCTTCTTTGGGTTTTTCAGCCCTGATTCAGGCAGAGGAGCCGAACATCGTGAGCGCTTTGGCACGGGAAAAAGGAGCTCACGTCCAAGAAGACTTTGCTGCCGTTCTTCCCGCAGCAATACTGCATGACTTCTCTTCGGGAGAGGATAATACGGGATCTTCGAGATCGTCGACCTTGCCAGTTGAAGAGGCTCCCAAGGATCCGGGACCGGAAAGTGCGGTTTCAAAGACACCGCCATCTGCTGCAACAGAAACTCCTGGCTCCAACGAGATAGCAATGGATGACCTCGGGCAGAGAATGCAGTTGTTGACTGACAGGGCGGATCGCATCATAGTGCAACTCGGTCAGATGAGAAAACTTATCACTGATCCTCAAGACAAGCCGCAAGAAAAGAAAGTCAATGCTGGGGCTCAGAAAAAAGAGATTTCTGAATCGCCAGCGCCCACAGCCACAGAAAAGCCGCCGGCTAACACGAAAGCAATGGCTGAGCTGCAACATGAGGTGCGGCAATTGTCTGGCAAAGTGGATCATATCTTGGAGGCACTCAACCAGATGGCAAACGTCTTGCCTAAGCGGCAGGATGACCCTCAAGAAAATGAGATCGGTAAAGCCGAGTAACTGACACTGAACTCACACTGGTGGATTGGGATAGGGCAGGGTTAGAGCAGGCATTACAGAAGTAAGAGGCGATGGATTTCCGGACCAACACAACGTCAGTGCCAGATCCTTTCCAGGGGATGAATGCTATTAAGCCTGGATTCGGTAGATCTCTCGTTTGTCTTTTCGAAGCTTCCCCGACCCTATCGTTGTGGCCGATCACCGGCGAAGGATTGTTTTGGTTAATCATGAGGGAATGCAGGCAAAAAACCCTCATGCAGGTGTAAGCCACTTCGCGGTCACAATTCCCGTCGAATATATGGAAACTCAAAGTGGATTCTTAAGGGATTAATATAGAGAGGTTTCTGCGGTGGCCAAGAGTCGCTTCAAACCCAGGGTGTTGGCAGTGGATCATCAGGCACTGGTTCCCTCTGGCGGGATAAGGATGATGAAAGGTCTGAGCCTCCCGGTCAGGGAGGCTCAGAATGGTCATCAGGCCCTGGAGATAATGGCCGGGGAGCAATTTGATATCGTTCTGTTAGATGAAAAGATGGCGCGTAAGAACGGCGGAATGGAGGTTCTCAGGCGCATACGAAAGCACTATCCGGATACCGTGGTCATCATGATTGCCGGTTATCCCACTATCGAAAACGCCGTTGAAAGCATGAAGGCGGGGGCCATGGGCTGCGTGGTAAAGGCGTTTCGGGCTGATGACCTTGAGGATGTAGTCCTGAGGGCCCAGGAGACAATAGCGAAGAAGGGAAAGCAGATATGGAGTGAAAACCGAGAGCACAGGAAGGAATTTTCAAGGCCCATTATTGGCAAAAGCCCAGTCATGCAGAAAGTCATTGCTACTATAAGACGGGTGGCTGCCACTGACAGCACCGTGCTAATTACCGGAGAGACCGGAACCGGCAAGGAATTGGCGGCCCGTGCCATTCACGATCATAGCGCGAGGGCTGATAACGACTTTGTCCCCGTAGAGTGTTCGGCCCTGGTGGAGTCCTTGCTGGAGAGCGAACTATTTGGGCACGTCAAAGGGGCCTTCACGAACGCGCACGAGGCCAAGAACGGGCTGTTTGAACTGGCAAACTTCGGCACTTTCTTCTTTGACGAGATAAGCAACCTCAGTCTGAACACCCAGGCCAAACTCCTCCGGGTGATCCAAGAGCGTGAATACGTGAAAGTGGGCGGCCGTGAGCGAAGGAAGCTAGATATCCGCTTCATCGCTGCATCGAATGGCGACCTTAAAGAGGCCATAAAAAGCGGGACCTTTCGCGAAGATCTCTATTTCAGGCTCAACGTTGTGCCTATCCATATGCCGCCGCTAAGGGAACGTTCCGAAGATATTGGCCTGCTTGTGGAATATTTCGTCAAAGAACACAACGCTAAGTACAATGGTAATGCCGTTCGGGGTATATCGAAGGAGGCCCTGGAGATGCTCATGTCTTATCCCTGGCCAGGGAACGTTCGCGAATTGGAGCATCTGATTGAGCGGGTTCTTGTGCTGGAAGACTGCCATACAATCCGGCCTGAGCATCTTCCGACTTTCATTACGCAAAGGAAGGCAGAGTTTCAGATGTTCTCGGAAGATGGCTTATCCTTGCAACAGGTAGAAAAGAGATACCTGCAATACACCTTGCGTCGCTCCAAAGGTAGACGTCAGGAAGCAGCGGACATCCTTGGTATCAACCGCAAGACCCTCGCTGCAAAGATCAAGAAATATGGGTTACAGGTAAATTTGTAACAATTAGGGGGAAATCTCTTCCCTTGAAAGGAAATAGCCAAGCCAAATAAGAAGTTATCTGTTTTGTCCTATCCTGTGACGGGGTATTTTGCCCGGTCACACCCACTTGCCCATTCTTTTGCCATCGACGACAAGCTACAGGAATTACAGATAATACGCGATTCTACCAGACCATGGCACGTGTGTTGCTATAACCCTGTATATTTTTGCAAGTAGACCTGAGTTGAACGATTTGCATCCCTCCCACCAGGGGCCAGAGTAATTCTCTGAAGTATGTTCCATTTCAACTTCTAGAATAAAGTTTCCGGAGATCTCGGGACGAGCCGATTTTGACCATTTGGTTAAGAAAATCTTAGCCAAGCAACATAAAAGGAACATGAAGCAGCAGAAAAAAAATAAGCAGGAAAGGGATAAAGGAAAATGATCCCAACAAGGAAGAGTCTGTAAGAAAGTAGGGGGGGTTTTATTACCGCGTTACGGGATTTGGAATAAATGAGCTTAAGACTGCGATCTCATGCGCTATGCAGAATGCAGTGCGAACTCACCTGCCTTGAGAGCAGGTGAGCGGGTGAAGAGATCGCGGGGCACATCTTGTGGAGGAAACCATGCTGCATATCATCTTGGGATTATTCTTTATTGCCTTAGGGATCTGGGGACTTTTTGATGAGTACTACTATGTGGCGGATTTTTTCAAGGGAGGCTTCCCCGTTATCTTGATGTTGTCAGGCCTCATGGCCATGTTAGCCGGATTCGTTCCGCTGAGAGTAAAGGAGGAATCAGATGGTTAAGGGAAAACACATGGAGCCTGAATTTGAGGAAGAAGAAATGGAGGAGGAGATCGAGGAGGAGATCAGGCAGGCACGTAAGGGCAGAACTGGCAGGAAAAAGAAGAAAAAGCCCGCTGAACCAAGAAGTCGAGAACCCTCGCATCCCTCAAGTATCTTTTACTTGCATTCGCTGTTCCTGTTTGGCGGAAGGCTGTTAGGTGGGATGCTCAATTTCTATAACAGTCTTTTTGAGCTTAGTCCTCGCGATAAGACCAAGATTTACCGGAACATAAATGCTCATTATGCCAAGAAGGGCCAGCATGAAAAGGGCTTGCATTATCTGAAGGAATGGACCCGACTTGATTCTACCAACCCGGATGGCCACTACCAGCTCGGTGTAGCTCTGGCAGCATCCGGAAACCTCAAGGGTTCAATCCGAGCGTTTGATAAGGCTTTAAAGTTAAAACCGGATCACAAAGGAGCTATTTTTCGCAAAAGTCGCATCTACTTAAAGCTCAAAGACTATAAGAGTGCTTCTGAAGGGCTGGAGAAACTCGTAAACCTGGTTCCCGAAAATCACAAGGCTCTTTACCTGTTGGGGATCGGTTATGACCGCATGGATGAGGTAGACAAGGCGGTTGAAGCCTTTGAAAAGGCTGTTGAGATAGCCCCGGAAGAGATCAAATATCACCAGCACCTTGGCTTTCTTTATGAACGCAAAGAGGATCACAAACAGGCTGCCAAGTGTTTCTCCAGGGTCATGGACCTTGAGCGTGAACAGGAGGAGGAAGCATACTAGGCCGGTGGTTGTGGTTCGTGCCTTCGTGATTAATTGTTTATCTTCAAACCTGTTTGGTTTCGGCTTGGCCGGGCCAGGCAATAGATTATTTCTTGTTTTTTTGTGTTGGGCTCTCCCCTTAATGGTTGCGACCAGTGATGCCCGAGCCCAACCCATGATCCAGGCAAAGGCCCAGAAGATCTATTACGAAAATACCATAAAGGATATCACCCGGGTAGATTGCGGCAGATGTCATTCAGGGCCTGCTAGAAATTTGATGGACTATGACAACCTCAAGGCCTATGCCGACAGCGGCCTGCTTACAACCATGGTTCAAGGTCCCATGAGGCGCTTTGCGGGAAATGACGCCCAGATCATTTCGCAGTGGGTACGGGAAGGCGCCCCCGAGAAACCGCCTGGCGCTCCTGCACAGTTTACTGACAAGCCCGGTTCCATTTCAACCGTTCCTGGTGGACCCGGATGCCGGCAGGGAAGCCCGCCATTGCATGTCGCAAAAGGTCAACTGACATATAATAACACCATCAAATCACTTTTGGCCAAAGATTGTCTGCGATGCCATTCCGGTCCCTTTCGTAATCTGACTACTTACGAGAATGTGAAGACATATGCGGATAGCGGCCTACTTAAGACCTTGGTAGGTCTTGGAGGGCCTATGCACCGGTTTGCGGGTGCGGACAGCCGACAGATCATTATGTGGATCAATCATGGGGCACCACAGTAAGGCAGAAAATTCAGAAAGAATGACGAAAACATGCTTTTTTGATTTCGGTCCGACCGCCCCAGTCGGCATGGCAGAAGGGCGGGCTTGTCCGACCCAAGAAACTTGAAGATTCGTATAAAGAAGGGATGGGGCTAAAATGAAAAAGAATCATGTCATCGGAGGGGTGATCATATTTGGTTTAGGTCTGTTCTTGGCCTATTTCTACAGCTCCTACATCGTCGAGGTCTTAAAAGGGGCTTTGCAGCCAATCCTTATCTTGTTCGGTCTTTTGGCCTTTGCGGCCGGTATCTTTGGCAAGAATGCGTTTAAGAAAATGAATTTTATCGTGGCAGCCGCATTTCTTTTTCTCGGCATTTACGGTCTCTATGACGAATACTATGCAGTGGTCGATTTCTTTAATGGCCTTATTCCACCCCTGCTGATTGTTTTAGGTTTGGTGTCTGTTGTTCACGGTATCAGGACACTGACATAGTTTCCATGCAGAAATGGCATCTTTTCGCCCAATACAGCATTCTTCGCGGATTTCTGTCCTCAACGCAGCGCTGCTCTGCGCCTGCGGCAATAATCCCTGTGCCTGCCCTGTGAAATGCGAGGCGTATTTCTCTGGGGCGGCCTTGTCTTGAACGGAAACTTGGCATTTCTAGACGAAAACCAAAGTAGGGGTTCTCGGTAGGGGCTTGGCCCCGGTTGAAGTCTCAGAGTGATGGAGTAATTTAGTCATGGTCACGGTGCAAGCGGAAAAAAGGGCGCCATAGTTAACGAGTAAAGAATATGAATGGCAAATGAAGAGAAGGACAAGTGACTAACGATGAGAAGAGGTAGCGCTGTCAGCATGATCATACGAAAAGTTTACGGAAGCAGGTATGATCTGGACCCTTATCCGATGGTCTCAAGACCTAGAAATTATCTGGGGCATTATCTGTCTAAGGTTTGCCCCGTCATAGGTGTCATAAAGAAAAAGTGGTTCCAGATTTTTGTTGTTCTCTGCCTTGCAATATTGGCAGGAGGCAGCATCTATTACTACAACCTACTCGTGTCAACCGAGCAGGATGTATTGGCAACAAGGGGTAAAGTTCACGCTTTCTTGCAAAGGCGAAACGATATCTCCATAAACCTGTCAAAGGCTGTGTTTGATTATTCAAAGCATGAGCGTGGCGTTTTTACAGCGGTTGTGGCTTTGCGCTCCATTTTGTCTGAAAAAGGGGTCACGGACGCAAAATTGGAAGAACTTATAAAGAACCTTGAGCAAAATGGGCAGGGAGTCGCCGGGAAGGCCGGTGAAATGGTCGCCGGAACAGATCCGGTATCTGCATTGAACCGCTTGCTTGCCATTGCCGAACAGTACCCGGACCTGAAGCTGTCGTCCAATTTCCTGAGTCTTATGACAGCGCTCGTCGAGGTGGAAAAGGATTTGGCTGCAGAAAGGATCAAATACAATGATGCGGCCAATGTATACACGACCAATATGGCCAAATTTCCCATCAATATCTATGCTTGGATATTTGGCTTTGAACTGCAACCTTACTTTGAGGCTACAGAAGATGCAAAACGCCTTAAGCCTATTGAGTATTGATGATCGGCTATTAAGAAATTCCGAATAACGAAATGAGCACAGCGACACACAATTTTCACCTATTTGGCCATGGGCCGCTCAAGAAAAGGGCCATTTTCGTTGGCGCCTTTTTGTTGCTGGCGGTGATATATGCGTACAACTCCGATTATAACTTGGCAACGGGTACGGGCAACTTATGCATGGTTCTTTTCCTTGCCGCAAATGTCTACTTCCCTGCGAAAAGGTTACGCCTTCGTTACAACCTAAGAGATGTACAACCCTATTTTAACAAACTCCTTGTCTATCATATCTGGCTGAATACAACTTCCTTTATCGTTGCCTGCATCCATTGTTATGTGGCGCTTTGGTCCAACAACTGGTTGATGGTGGCCCTTTTTATCATGGGATGGCTCACAGTGGGCGGCTTCTTGATGTGGATTAAGTATCCCCCCGCAAAGGTCAAGAAGGGAATGTATCTCTTGCATACCCAGCAAGTTCTCTTTGTATTCATGGTCTTCGCGATGTTGAAAGGACATTATGTTTTTTGATTGCAACCGACATTTTATCTGCCTGCGGCAGAAAATTGTAAATCTTATGGTGGCGGTTGATTTATGCCGTTCAGATGAAGTGCTGGAGTACAGGATTACCGGGCGGTAAAAGAGGACTCCGTCATTCCAAATACTCCAATCGGGGCGAAGCCCCTAAGTTCCGCTATGCCCATTCTTAAAATTATTGGCATTTTGATGATGATGTTTGTTTTGGCTATTGGTGGGTATTTGTTTGTCAATGCCTCAAGTCTCCAAGAAGAGATAGAAGCTGAAAGGCAAAACCAAAGTCGAGACCACGGAAAGTAATGAAGTACACGGCATGTGAGAAATGCGCCAGGTCCGTCGGCATGGTCAATATCGTCGGCAATATCATGATGATCTTGCTTAAAGGTTACATGGGGGTTGTCGGCGGCAGTAAAGGCCTTATTGCCGATGCCATCCATTCATGCGCTGATCTACTTGCCACTATTGTCATGATCATCGGCCTGAGAATTTCCGGCCGGAAAAAGGATGAGACATATCCTTACGGCTACGGAAAGGCAGAGTATCTGGTTGCCATAGTCATTTACTTATTCTTATTCGTTATTGCTCTTTACATTCTTTATGACGGTTCCATGGCTATTATCGAGGGACGCCAGGTTGCCCCTTGCATATCCGCGGTCTGGGGGGCCGTTTTCTCCATAGCCATTAATGAACTCATGTTTCGTCAGAGTGTGTGTGCGGGTGCCCAGATAAACAGCCCGTCCATGGTGGCCAAGGCATGGGAAAGTCGCTCAGATGTCTTGTCTTCCATAGCAGTGTTAATCGGCATAGTGGGGGCAAAGATTGGATTTCATTTCATGGATCCCCTGGCAGCCATAGCTGTTGGCGTCATCATCCTCAAAATATGTGTTGAGATGGTCAAGGACGCCATATTGAATCTTATGGATAGAGCGCCCGAAGAGGATTTCTTCGCTCAGGTTAAAGACGCCCTGGCCAAAGTAAAAAACATCGTGAAAGTCAGAGATATCCATGCCAGGGAGATAGGACCGGCACTTGAATTTTGGGTTTTGCTCAATGTCTCTGAACATATCACCGTGGTTGAGGGTGAAAGGATAAAGAGAGAGGTGAAGAAGGCGATTCGAAGAGTGATAGAGAAAGAATCATTTATCAAGGTTAGGTTATTTCCAGTTTAAGGTCTTGGCAATGAGACACGTTGAGTATGAATTCTGTATGAAACAGTTTAAACCGGCTATTGCAGGGCTGGCCATCCTTGTGGTTCTGGTTCTTGCCTGGACAGGATGGCACTGTACTGCGAGGACAGATAGTAACGCGGACCTGCTATTTGCTGCGACCACAACTCCCTTGGGCCCCCCTATAAGTGTCAAGGACAAGATGCTCCATCCGTACTGGGGAAACTGCAACAAATGCCATGTTACTGTTGATGCGGGAAAACCGATCTCCAAAGTCATGGCAGGGGTTCCGATATCCATCAAAGACAAAATGCCCCACAAATACTGGGGCAACTGCCTACTGTGCCACCAGGTGGTTGATGGCTTCCAGCCTAAGAAGAAACAACAGGCTATAGCAGCGAGAGCGAACAGACTAACCGCGCGGACCCTGGGTCTGAAGCTTCAACCCGTTACGGCCGCTATGATGCAAAAGCTCGGGCTCGCCAATGAAGATGGCGTTTTGGTTGTAGACTTGGCAGCCAATTCCATTGCAGCTCAGGCCGGGCTGAGACGTGGGGATGAGATCGTAAGGATGGGCAAGACCCGGATTGAAACGATAAACGACTTTCAGTCCGCCCTGAACAATGTCAAACCGGGAAGCAAAGTGAAGATAAGCATTTTCCGCGGGAACAAAAAGCGAAATTTGTTTGTAATGCTTCCACAAAGCTGTGATGGCGGCCCCCTAGCGGCAGCGGCCAAAATTCCAATGACCCAGAACCGAGTGGAGACCTTTGCCGAGCAAATTGGCGTGCCCGAGACTCAGCAGGAGGTGGGCCACGCACTTGAGAGGCAGGGACAGGCCCGTGCAGCAGCGAATCTCAACTTTGGCAAGGTGGCAGTGGGCGCTATGGGGCCGGGCCCTGGTTACCAGGTCTCCCATCAGTTTGGGGCAAGCCCTTATTTTGTGATCTTTGATCCATCTCGGAACAGTTACAAGGTTGTGGCCAACCCCAACGCAAATGACGCGACAGAAAGAGGAATTCAGACAGGACAATATGTCGTGGACCTGGGTGTTAACAATGTCATTGCCGGCAGTTTTAACCAAAATGCCCTCAACACACTCCGTACTTTGAGGGTAAACGTCTATTCGGGCGTAACCGGTTCGGTGCAAAGCGCCCTTTCAGGCTATGCAGAAGGGCAACTGGTTCCCGTGAATACACACCTGCGTGCGCAAGCGGGATTGCCTGGCGGATATGTTCCCATTGCTCAGACGAAATCCATGTATACGAACCAAAACCCGCAGAGCGGGTATTACCCCCAGAGCCCGGGCACCCAACAGGTGCAGACAATCTACTAGTTATAAGGAAACTGAGAGTCTTGAAAAAAAGTATCATTTGGCTTGGTCCGATCACTGTGCTGGCCTTTGTGGTCGTTCTGACCGTTATGTACGGGTGGGTCGGTAGTATCAATAGCGTTGGCCATGAGAGGCGAGAGACGCCGGAGGTGAAGCCGGCAAACCAGCTCCAGCTTCGGGCTCACCCGGACAACCTGGCAGACCGGCGTACAGGCCAGCAGGCCCAGGACGGGCAATTGGTGCATCACGGTCAATTTCCATCAGGTATAGGGAATGACCAGATCCAGTTGATAAACAACCAGCAGGCCCAGGACGGGCAATTGGTGCATCACGGTCAATTTCCATCGGGTATAGGGAATGGCCAGATCCAGTTGATAAACAAGCCGACATTTCCATCGGGTATAGGGAATGGCCAGATCCAGTTGATAAACAACCAGCAGGCCCAGGACGGGCAATTGGTGCATCACGGTCAATTTCCATCGGGTATAGGGAATGGCCAGATTCAGCTCATCAACCAGAATCAGCCAGGTCGTCCTTACTTGGGGCTCAACCTGAGTGAGGTGAATGAAATCGTGGCCAAAGAATTGAACCTTCCTCAAGGGACTGGCGTTTATATTAATGAGATCGTATCCATGTCACCGGGTCAGAAAGCAGGACTCAAGACAGGTGATGTCCTCTTAAGGTGTGCCCATAAAACAGTTAATGCCCCCGAACAGGTGGGACAGATCTTGGCAGGCAAGAAGGCCGGAGATGTCATTAAGGTCGTGGTTAACCGGAACGGGAGAAAGAAATCGTTTCATGTGAAGCTTGAGAATGCACCCTTGGGCTTCAACGTTGGGGCTATTCACAACCCTACATGGATAGGGGCAGACATCCAGGATATAGATGCTGTCATGAAAATCCAGTTCAATCTTCCTGATAATAGGGGTGTCATTGTAAGCCATGTTGCCCAAAATTCGCCGGCGCAGGCCGCCGGCCTGATGACCGGTGACGTCATAAGACGGTTCGGAGGCACAAGATTACAGGATGTAAAACAATTGCAGCGGTTGATCCTGAATAGCCAGCCCGGGAAGCTGGTTCGTCTTACCATACTGAGGGATGGACAGCACCTGACATTAGACGTGATCCCGGGGCAAGAACCCGCGGCGCACACACAAAATGTACCCCTTCTCCCCCCTGCTGATATGGCGATTGAAGGGAGTTGGATCGGCATGGACGTGACCGAGGCCTCGGCAAATGATGTCGCTGCCCTTGGCCTACCTGCGGCTACCAGGGGGATATTGGTGAATGATGTGGAAGGCCCGCCGGCCACCATGGTGGGCTTTGAGACAGGTGATGTCATTGTGGCCGTCAACGGGAATCCCACCCCGGATATGAAGCAGTTTGTGGCTGCCACAAAGAAACAATCCGGTGCGGTCGTTGACGTCATCAGAGGTAACAGGCACCTTTTCATGTCTGTACCGCCTCCAGGCTTCACCCAACAGGGGACGCAGTTAAATACCGGTGTTAACAATAAGCTGAGGCAGGTAGCCATGACCGGACCCATCAGGGGACTTCTGGGCATATTTTCATCAGGGCCGGATCTGAATTCTCCTGTGGCAGGAAACATATCAAATCTACCATATTTGATATTGGTCGATCTTAACAACAGTTCTTATGCAGTCATGGCCCCAAACAACCTGCATTCTCTGCCCGAAGTTGTTGGGTTATACAACATTACAAACGTTGTGTGCAGCGACATTTCGTCGCAGACGGCCGCTGCTCTCGCTTCTAAGGGGGTTGTCATATACAGCGGGGTGGTTGGAACGGCAGGGGACGCCATAGGACTGTATCAGAGCAATCGATTGATATCCATGAAAGCGTTATAGGCCGGAGACGGAAAGGTAAGAAGCAAAGAGTTATTACGAAAATGCGAAATTGCGAAAACACAAAAAGAGCACTGTGTGGTTAGCTTTTTCTCTTAAAGTCTTCGCATGAAGAAGGAATTTTATTGTTACAGGACGCAATGCGGGTGAAAAAGTGGGCAACCTTTTTACTGCTATTGTTGATGTGGCACGGCATAGACGCTCATGGTGCAGTCAACGAACCTGCTCTCCAGCAGATGCAGGAGAGCATAAACCGGGCGGTAGCTTTGGTGCGGCCGTCGGTGGTCAGTATAAAGGCCCAAAAGAAGAATATGACGGAGACCGGCACAGGCCAGGGATTTACTTGGTATGAAAGTATCGGATCTGGTTTTTTTGTGGATGAACGGGGTTTTATCCTAACCAATTATCATGTGGTGGAAGGCGCCGAAAATATTACGGTGTGCTTGTGGCGTTCGCAGCAGAACAAGTTTACCGCACGAGTAGTACATGAAGACAAATCGCTTGACCTCACGGTTCTTAAGGTTGACGGCAATGAACGCTTTTCGCCAGCCGAACTGGGCAATTCGGATATGATTGAGGTAGGGGCTTGGGTCATAAGCGTGGGAAGCCCTTTCGGCTTTGAACACAGCGCTACCCTTGGGATAGTTAGCGATTTACACAGGGACCTGATGATTGGAGCGGTATCTTACAGAGATATGATTCAAACAGACGCGGTTATCAACCAGGGTAACAGCGGCGGTCCCCTTATCGACATATCCGGGAAAGTGCTGGGTGTGGGGACTGCCATTTATGCACCGCAAGGGACGTATGCCGGTCTTGGCTTTGCCATTCCAATAAACAGGGCAAAACATTTTTTTACCCGTGTGACCGGCGCCGTGAAGGTGGCGCTCACGGCGCCCGCAGGTCGAGGCAAAGAACCCATAAACCTTAACAAGACGATGCCTCGTGATGCCATCCACCAAAAATTTGCAGATTGCACCGCATGCCATAGCATTTCTCAAAAAATGGTGATCAGTGTGAAGGCTGCAATTCCTCATCCTATGGTGGGCGCCTGTGACACCTGCCACATTATGGTGAAAGACCCTGTGGCCAGCAAAGGGCCTGTAACCGTGGCCGCGGTCGGGCAGACGGCGGCACCGGCAGATACTGAACGGGGATTTGGCCCCCTTGTGAATAATATTATTCTCAAATTGACCTTGATTACCCTGGTGGCCTCCATCGTTTTCACCATGTTGGGGGTTGGGGGCGGTTTTCTCTATGTTCCGATACTACTCTCCTGCGGTATTGATTTTCATACTGCCGCCACATCCAGCCTGCTGATGTTGACCACAGGACAGATATCAGCTCTGTACATATTTTTTAGATCGGGTCTGGTGGACTTGAAGCTGGTCTTGATGTTGGAATTGCCAACCATGATCGGCGCATTCGCCGGCGGGATATTTTCAGGACAATTCAATGTGGCTTTGTTGGCAATAATGTTCGCCTGCACCCTTTTTTTGGCCAGTTATATCATGCTCCTGGATGAGGTCCAACTGGAAGGGTTCGGGAAAAGCATGAGAGTCAGTCTTTGGACATGGAACCGTGAATTTGGAGGATATTCCTATACGCTGGACATGACGGTGGCCCTCCCCCTCACGTTTGCGGTGGGGTTCATGGGGGGGGTACTGGGTCTTGGCGGGGGCTGGTTGATCATTCCGATAATTGTCGTGATGTTTGGCGTTCCCATGAAGATCGCTGTTGCCACCTCTTCCTTAATGGTCCCTATTACAGGGTTTGCAGGCTTCCTGGGGCACAGTGTTTTAGGACACTTTGACCCCCATCTGGCGCTCCCTCTTTGTGTCATAACGGTGATCGGTGCCCAGATAGGATCGAGGATGTCCTTGAACACGGAGAGCAGTCTGCTTAGATTTGTTTTTGCCTTTGTCCTGGGCCTGGTGGGTTTGTGGATGATCTTGAGAGTCTTTTGGGGATAGATGAAGAAGAACAACAACTTCAGGATAAATAACTTTTTCTGGCCTATTGCTGTCTTTGTGGCTTTGGCCGTCGGGGCTGTCTGGACGAATGCCGGTGTGCTCGAGCATGCACCGGCACAAACTATGCCTCAGAGCCACCTGACAGCCCCTGCCCCTATCCAGTTACCTTCCAGGCAACAAGGGGAGATGGCATCACCCCGTACGGCCCTGATGATGCAGGAAGGGATCAGCCAGGTGGTCTCAAAGGTCAGACCGGCGGTTGTGGGCGTGTCGAAGACGCACGCAGGTCAGATTGCTGCTGGAACCGGTTTAACATACCTTCAACCCTACTCCGGAAGCGCCGGCGTTGTCGGCTCCGGGGTCATCATCGACCGAAGAGGGTACGTGCTCACCACCTTTCAGACTGTAGGAACGGCGGAGCTGGTGCGGGTCACGCTGTTTTCCGGGGGGAAACGAGAATGTCAGGCCGACGTGATAGGCGTAGATCCCAGAACCGATCTAGCGATCCTTAAAATGCGGGTGCAGGACATCTTCCCAACAGTGATCGTGGGAAATTCCGACCTGCTGGAAGTGGGGGACCTTGTCTTTGCTATTGGAAGCCCGTTCGGCTTTGCTCGAACCGTGACCATGGGGATTATAAGCAGTAACCGGCGCAGGCTAGTCATAGACGGCACGAGATATCCGGACATGATTCAAACAGATTCGGCCATTAATGCGGGAAACGATGGTGGACCTCTGGTCAACATCAGGGGCGAGGTGATCGGTATCAACATGGCCTGTTATATGCCCAATAACAACTATGCGGGGATAGGTTTTGCCATTCCCATAAACGATGCGCTGGAATTCATTAATGCGAACCTGGTTCGTTGAGTTCGGAATCTCTTTTGGGAGCAATAGGGAATGACCGGTACACATATCATAATAGGCTTATTTATCGTGGTCCTTTTGTATGGAATCGTTGCGGGCGATTTTTTTGAGACCTGGCGCAACGGAGCCACTCTCTGAATGTCGTGTATCGGGTTAGGGTAACCGATGAGGAGATGCAGGGAAGTTCACTTTCTATCCTTGGAGGCAAGGGATGCTTGACGAGCCTTTTGAAATGGAAGGGTATGATGCAAAAAGATTCGGCTACTTTTTGGCACTGGTTATCGGGACGGCAATCCTTGTAACCGCTATCTACTGGGCCATCTTTGGATTTAAGAGATGGGAGGGACAGGTCCTGAGGGCATCAGATCTTATGATGGCGGCCACTGTTGCTCCAGTTGAGCCGGCAACCAACTTCCCTTCAGGCACAGGACAATATATTTGCCCGCAAGATGGTGCTGTGGGACTCCCCGGTTTTGATGCAGCCGGATGCCCCCATTGCCCGATTTGTGGCCAGGTGATGGGTTTTAACGCAGCTCCAACCAACCTGAATACTGTGGCTGCACGTGCCGGGTGAATTCCCCAGGTGGGCCCGGGAGGCGCACGGGGTAACTGGTAGGTACATAGGAGGTTCGTACAGTATAACCGTAAATAGGGAGATGCAGGGTTTGTCCACAGCGAAAAAATGACACTTTCAACCTTTAGGCGGGTAACGCAATTATCAAGTACCATGCTGGCCAACAGCTATATTGGATCGCTCTATACCAAGACCGTGAATACTAGCATCTTAAAAGCGATTTGTGTGCCTTTCTTGAACTGTTATGCCTGCCCGACTGCCCTGTGCTCATGCCCTATAGGGACCATGCAGCACTTTATGGCGATTCAAACGGTTCCGTTCTATCTGATCGGTTTCATAGCCTTGGTCGGTATTACAATTGGTCGGATGGCGTGTGGTTGGGTCTGCCCGTTCGGATTTTTGCAGGACTTGATGTACAAGATCAAGTCCCAGAAGTTCAAGATCCCCTATCCGTTCAAATTTGTGAAATATCTGGTTTTGGTTTTTCTTGTCCTGATCATTCCTTACAGAAGCGGCGAACTATGGTTTTCCAAG
The DNA here is from genome assembly GCA_041547605.1 of Desulfobacteria bacterium. Taxonomy (GTDB): domain Bacteria; phylum Desulfobacterota; class Desulfobacteria; order Desulfobacterales. Next base: position 3,449 of record JBFEUB010000046.1, on the reverse strand, counting down.
CTCTGCCCGGCAGGAACCCTGGCTGCGGGGATACCGTGGGCACTATGGAACCCGATGAATCCGGCTACCGGCCTGCCTGTTTTGCCCGGGGGGCCGGGGGCAATATTTTACTTGTCGCTAGTCATCCTGTTTGGATTCTTGATCTGCTTTGTTATCAGCAAGAGACCGTTTTGCAGAGTGGCCTGCCCAATGGGGGCGCTGCTGTCCTTTTTTAATCGGTACAGCATGATACGCCTTGAAGCAAGTCCCGAATGTGACGGTTGTGAAACCTGCACGACAATTTGTCCCATGGACCTGAATGTTTATGCGGATCTCGATTCGGGGGAATGTATCCGTTGCCTGGAATGCACCCTATGCGAACATGTCAGGCTGGTTACACCGTTTGATTTGGCGCGGGAAGTTCGATGCTCAAAGAGATAAAAGGCCTGGGTAGTGACAGGACGGTCTGGTTTCTGGTTGGAGCAGTGTTTTTGTGTGTTCTCCTGGTACTTATCTCCGTATTCAAACACGACAGGGAAAAGCCGAAAAGTCCCCAGGCCTTGGCGGCTGCCGCGTTTAATCAGACATTCACTGTCAAGGAGTGGAAGCCTGGGATGGGCCCAAAGCCATTTATGTACCATCCCGCAGGGTTTAACAGCCTTGCGTGGCGCCCCCTGCCTCCCCAACCCGTGTCCGGTCTGCAATGGAAACCGGTGGCCCAACAAGCCCTTCCGGGTTTGAGAAGCCCGATAGTCAACAGAGCCTCGTATCCACAGGCGGGATAGACGTATTAACCGTGGCAGCCGTAAGGGGAAAGGCGGAGGAAGCACTTGGCGCCGGGCAATTGTAACAGGTGACCGTTAAACATACACGAAACCAAAGAATAGTGAGATGGACCGATGTTAAAGACCTTGACGACCATCATTGTGACGGCTTTGGTTGTCCTGTTTGGTGTGCAAAACTTTGACCATGTCCCCGTCTACATCTTTTGGGGAAAGATGGTGCGTATTCGATTGATATTTGTTATCGCCATGGCAGGGACCATGGGGTATCTGATCAGGCACTTTGTCGGCATCGGAAGGGAAGAGAGGCTGAAACGGCAATTTCAGATGCTAAGGAGGAACAATTTCAAGACTAAGCGCAACAAAAAAAACTACGAGAAGTTCGATGAGGAGGAATTTTGAGGTAGGCACTTTACTTCCTTGGTTGGCGAAGGCTTCACTTTGTGTCAAAGCGTGAGCCGCAAGTCTGAAAAAATTGAAGCGCCCTTTAGCTTGCTACAAGTTAGCAAGCGAATCCCAAAATGCTACCCTTCCTTATAGTCGCTGCGAAGCACTGCCGTCAGGCAGAACATTTTCTGCAGCTTGCTGCCGGGAGCTTCAATAGTATCTGCCGCGAAGGGACCGCCCTTCCGGGCACAATTTAGGACGAGGTTCAGGAACTTATGCCTTCAGTGGGTTGTGAAAAATGCGGTAGCTTGTCTGCTTGGGCAGGCATCTGGAGCAACCTTGTCATGGTCGTCTTGAAGTTTACCGTTGGCATTACAAGCGGTAGTAAGGCATGCATGGCTGATGGCCTGCACTCGGCCTCAAATATTGTCACGGCATTTGCCATCATGTTGAGCCATAAAATCGGCAAGAAACCCGCGAACAGCAGATATCCTTTCGGGTTCGGTAAAGTAGAGTTTGTGGCTGCAGGCTTCATAAGCCTGTTGATCATTGCAGGAGCCGTTGCCCTGATCTCTGTTTCCATCAACCACCTGATAAATGAGCCGAGCACGCCGCCGCATTTTTCTGCTTTGCTCATGGCCATGATATCCATTGGAGCGAATGAAATGCTGTTCCGCTTCATGCGCTGCGCAGGCACCAAGCTCAAGAGTCAGACTATTCTTGCCAATGCATGGGCAAACAGGGCTGACTGCTTTTCCTCTTTTGCAGTCATAATCGGTGTTGTGGGGGCCAGACTCGGTTTCCATCACCTGGACCCTGTCGCCGCCCTTTTTGTGGTCGCTGTTATAATCAAGGTGAGCATCAAAATCCTTATTGATTCAGTTAAGGCCCTGATGGATTCTTCGGTAAATGATGTATATGGCGAGGAAATAGAGACCATTGTTGAAAAGATTGAAGATGTTCGCGGCGTGTCAGGGCTGAAAACAAGGCACATTGGTCAAAAGATCTGGGCTGAGTTGGATATCCTTGTGGATTCACATTGCAGCATGCGAGAGGGGTACCTGATTGCAGACAGGGTCAAGAAGGTTCTTCTCGAAAAGTTGAGAGACCTTGAGATGGTCTTGGTTCATTTCAAACCCATGGAGGATGACGTATGTTGACCAAGACCATGCGGGCCAGGCCCTATATGGCCTCAGCCGCTGTGGGACTTGAAGGTTTTAACCTAAAGGTTATCCTCTTTCTATGTGTGATTTGCTTCCTCCTTTTCTGGTCCTTTTGGGGAAAAGATATTGAAAACAGGTTATACGGTCAGCCGTCTCTGGAACTTCACGGTCCGGGGAATATCGGCGCGGAGATTATTGTGTGGCAGCCTGGCACGAGTCCACCTGCATTCATTGTGGGGCATATCGAACCAAGCTCTCCGGCAGAGCGTGCGGGACTGAAACCCGGTGACCAGATAGTGGGACTGGACGGACGACTCATCTCTTCGCTGGGGACGGCAAGGCATATCATAAACTCCAAGGGAATCGGGGCCACGCTGAAGTTGACAGTTATCCGTCATGGACGGAAAAAAGTGGTCTTGGTAAGGATGAATGACTCGTTGCTGGACAAAAAGATCCTAAAAAACATGACATTGAAAAAGCACGCTCTCTCCTTACCCAAACAAGTCCTCGTGACCTTAGTTTTCTTAAAGCTTGCCGTACTCATGTTTATCCTGATTTACAAAAACATTTTGAACCGGGCACTCATTGTCCTCTCGTTTGCAGGGATAGTTCTGTTTATGGGGATCTTTTTAAGAACATACGGTCCCGTGGATGCCTTTTTTGCGATCAAGTTTGACACCATTTCACTGTTGCTGGGGATGGGGATCATCTCGGTCGTTTTGGATGAAGCAGGATTCTTTCACTATGTGGCATACCGGATAAGCCTGTTTGCGGGAACGAGCATGTTAAGAATTCTCGTTCTATTTTGTCTCTGCACGTATTTTTTTTCGCTCGTTGTGAACAATCTGGGCACTATCCTTGTCATGGTGCCGATGACCCTGAGATTGAGCGCAATCCTTGGATTTGACCCTAAGCCATTCATTATCGGTGAGATCATCTCTTCCAATCTTGGAGGCGCTTCGACCATGGTGGGCGATTTCCCCAATATGTTGATATCTTCGGAAACCGGAATCGGGTTCAATGAGTTTGTCATTTTCATGATGCCGATCTGCTTGATTCTCTTGGGCGTGTTGCTGATATTTCTAAAGTTGAAAATCGGTGCTTTTGCCGTGCCTGACAAGCAAAATGCTATTCAAAG
>JBFEUB010000045.1:0-19623 GCA_041547605.1 Desulfobacteria bacterium | reverse complement strand
TGTCAAGGAAGCGGTTGCCGAGGCAGGCGTGGATGCCGACATTGAAAAGGTGACCGATATCGTGGAGATCTCCAAGTACGGGGTGTTCGGAACGCCGGCCGTGGTCATTGACGGTGAGGTAAAGAGCGTGGGCAAGATCCCGAACAAGGAGGAGATTCAGACCTGGCTGCAGAAGTAAAACAAGATATGGCAAGATCATTTTGTAAAATCATGTATGAGCCGGTTTGAGAAAACCGACGAGGTGCTTTTTTGATGGAGTGAAGTCATGGCAACTGAATTGCGTGTTACCAAAAAGTCGAAAGGGCTCAGCCTTTTTGAAAAGTATCTTTCCGTCTGGGTGATCCTCTGCATTCTGGCTGGTATTATGCTTGGAAAAGTGGCTCCCGGATTCGCGAGGTATCTGGACGGATTGGCCATCTACGTAGGAGAAGCCCCGGTTGTATCGATCCCCATCGCCGTGTGTCTCTTTTTCATGATGTATCCGATCATGGTGAAGATCGATTTCGGGGAGGTTCTCAAGGCCGGAAAGAACGTGAAGCCGGTGGGCCTCACACTTTTCGTCAACTGGGCAATTAAACCCTTTACCATGTATGCTATCTCTTTCTTCTTTCTCGGCACGGCATTCTTCGCCTTCATTGGGCCAGAGGCCGTGGACTATGTCAAAATGCCGTTTGGCTTAAATCTCCCTGTGGGGGCAACATACGGTGTCGGAAAGGTCATCTTGATCAATGGGATTAAAATGCTTGAAGTGCCACTCTGGCGGAGCTACCTTGCGGGTTGCATATTGCTGGGCATTGCCCCATGTACGGCCATGGTTCTTGTATGGGGGTTTCTCGCCAGGGGAAATGACGGGCACACCCTGGTCATGGTGGCTATCAATTCCCTCACAATGCTTTTCCTGTATGGCCCTCTAGGGGGATTTCTCCTGGGTGTGGGACGGCTCCCTGTTCCGTGGCAGGCCTTGGTACTCTCCATAGGTATCTACGTGGCCCTGCCACTCGCAGCTGGTTATATTTCCAGAAAACTGATCATTCAGGCTCGCGGAGAGCTATGGTTCAAAGAAAAGTTTCTCCATATTCTCACCCCTATTACCATTGTGGCTCTGCTGATTACGCTCGTTCTTCTCTTCTCATTTAAGGGGGAGGTGATTCTTTCAAACCCGCTTACCATCCTCTGGATCGCTATTCCTCTTTTCATCCAGACGAATCTTATCTTCTGGCTGGCCTATGGTCTGTCTCGTTTCCTCAAACTCTCCTACGAGGATGCGGCCCCTTCAGCTATGATAGGTGCATCTAACCATTTCGAGGTCGCGATTGCCACGGCGACCATGCTCTTTGGCCTCTCCTCCGGAGCAGCCCTGGCAACCGTTGTGGGTGTGCTGATTGAGGTGCCGGTGATGCTTATGCTGGTGAAGATTTGTCTCAAGACGACCCGCTGGTTCCCCCAAAAGGTGTCGACGCGTTAAGAAGGTAGCAGGAGCGGGAATACATGTGCCAAAATGCGGATGTCCTTCACTATCATCAGCGAGGTTTGTATGAAAAAACCGAAAATGTGGATCGCCGCCATTTTTCTTCTTGCCAGTGCTTTTTTTGTTCATTGTGAAGGGGGGCAAGCCAGCCTTGCCGAGGTGCCCACCAAGGGGATGGTTACCATGCTTGATCTGGGAGCCAAGCAGTGTATTCCCTGCAAGATGATGGCTCCGATTCTGCAAAAGATGGAAAAGGCTTACAAAGGAAAAGCTGCCATAATCTTTATCGATGTCTCGAAACAACGCGACCAGGCTATGAGATTCGGCATCCGGGCTATTCCCACCCAGATATTCTTCGACAAGGAAGGCAAGGAGGTATACCGCCACTTGGGTTTCATGAGCGAGGACGCGATCGTGCGGCAACTAAAAAGAATGGGAGTAGATCCAGACAAAAATGGTAAACCGGAAAGAACCGTCACCCCTCACGGATCCAACTGAGAAGGGATATTCATGCTGGAGACATTTTTTCTGACGATCAATGAATGGATTGCCGGAGGGGCTGCTATCGCTGCTTTGGGCTGCTTTCTGTGGGGTATGGTCAGTGTGATGTTGAGCCCATGCCATTTAGCGTCAATACCCTTGATCGTGGCTTATGTGGGAGGGCAGCAACGCGTGTTAAAACCGAGAGAGGCTGGTTATTACGCCGCCGCCTTCACTTTTGGACTCTTTCTCACCATAGCCCTCGTGGGCATCATCTGCGCCCTCCTAGGGCGAATGTTAGGCGATGTGGGGAACTACTGGCAAATCCTGGTGGGGATCCTCCTCGTTTGGATCGCCTTGGGGATGTTTGGTGTGGAAAAATGTTCGATCCCGGGGAGCCAATTGCACCGACTCAACGTCAGAGGCATCTCTGGAGCCTTCGTCTTGGGGGTGGCCTATGGCGTGCTTTCTGGCTCCTGCACCTTTGGTTTTATTGCTCCCATTCTTGCGATCATCACAATCCAGCAGAAAGTGGCATTTGGGGTCCTTCTTATTCTGCTGTTTGCCATCGGCCACTGTTTGCCTATCGTTGTAGCGGGCAGTTCGGGTGCGGCTGTCAGGGGGGTGCTTGAAAACAGCACCTGGCAAGGTGCCGGCAAATGGTTCCGTAAAGGCGCAGGGGTACTTATCGGTGCCTTGGGAATCTATTTCATCGTAAATCCATTTTTTTTGACCTGAAGATATTGAAGGGATCAAAGTAATTGAGGAGTCAAGATAGACTGAGGCTTGCTGTTATCTTTTTGGCAATTTCCGGGATGATTTTTGCGGGAATCACAACCACAGAATCAAAAGAAGCGGAGAGACTTGCGACCGAACATCAAGCATCTGAAACGGTTTTTGAAAGCAACGCCTTGGAAGGCAAAATCATTGTATACTATTTTCACGGGACCTTCCGGTGCCCATCATGTCTGCAAATAGAGGCATGGTCTTTTGATGCGATACAAGAAAATTTTGCCCACGCATTGGAAGAAGAGGCGATGGCATGGAAAACGATAGACATCGACAAACCAGAGAATAGGCACTTCTTAGAAGAGTATGACATTGCAGCACAAGCCCTAATAATTGTGGAGATGGCCGGCAAAAAGCAAAAACGTTACAAAAAACTTGAAAAGGTATGGGAGTATTTGTCCGATCAACAAGCCTTTTATAACTACGTAACAGACGAGATAAATAAGTTCTGGACGGGAAGTTGAGGTGTATGGGTAAATAAAGAGGCTTGTGGTGTTTGGCTTCAGAGGCTCCACAGTTGTTAGAATTTGCTATGTCAATTTCTCACATTTGTCACATGCATCGGTGGTCATGGACGAAATAGAAATAGAAAAGGGTTACGCCAATTTTCACCGGAAACTTAACCGTGTGCTCAGGCAAAAAGACGTAAAAGCCTTTAAGCGGCACCTAGCAAGCCATTCCCGTGAGGCGGGAAGGCTCACCCATTGTCTCATGCTGAACGATGAACTGGCTGAGATTGAAATGTATAAACTCATTTTGATGAGATCGCCGCTTAAAGATGTACATGAGGAAGCCGCCCAGTGGCTGAAAGGGAAGGGGATTGAGCCATCCAGGCCGAGAATTGCTACGCGGGGCAGACGAGGCCGTGGTCGCAAAAGGCGTTAGGAAATTTAGGAGCGCTTTTTCGTTTCACAAATAAGGTGTAACTTGACCTTATGACCCAATGTGCGACCGGTTTGTAGCAATGCGGGGTTGAAAGGCTCCGGCTTTCAGTCGCTTGAAATAATCGTCTATACTTTTTACGGCCAGGTGGCCCATGGTAATTACGATGAACATGTTGGCCCATAACATCCAACCAGTGCCAAAATCAGCCAAAGCCCCGAGTTCGGTATTGTTTTTCACCAGCATGGCACCCACTACGGATAGGAGAAGGAACAGAAGTTTGTACGGCAGCACAAATTTCTTGCCAAACATGTATACCACCCCCTGTTCTCCGTAGTAACTCCACGAGATCATGGTCGAGACGGCAAACAACCACGCGGCAAGTGTGACCAGCCATTTGCCAAGTTCGGGGAAGGCACGATCAAAGGCGTGGCCCGTCAGGGTAGCACCCGCAAAATTGCGAAAGACGCCCTTGACGGGTTTGCCCTCTTCGTCAAGGACCCACTGGGCGCCATCAGGTATTTCTTCCCACTCTATGGTTCGGGGTCTGCCCAGACGATCAGCCTGAACGGTTCCGTATACCCTGATGTGTTTCCAGGCCTCTTCTTGATCAACGGGTATCCTGAGTACGAAAAACACCTGTGTATTAACTATCCAGGTTTCTCCCAGGGGGAGTTCCGGCAAGGCGCTCACTTGTTCCGGCGCGACCAGCTCGACCTTGCCTGCGTTTCCCACCAGCTCAACCTTTCCTGTCATTTCACCGATCGGTCCGCGGTTCCAAGTGCCCGTGGCAATGAGGACCAGAGCGGTCAAGCTACATATACAAAGCGTGTCAATAAAAGGGCCCACCCCCCCCACGATGCCTTCTCTGGCCGGTTCATTTGTCTTGGCCGCAGCATGCGCTATGGGTGCGGAACCCAGACCCGCTTCGTTTGAGAATAGCGCTCGCTTCATGCCCTGGGCGAAAACGAAGCCGAATGTTCCACCCAGAAACGCACCCACAGCCTCCGTCTTTGCGAAGGCACACCTGAAAATCAGCGCAAACATAGATGGAATCTCCTGCACATTCACAGCCAAAACGGCCAGCGCGGAAAGCAAATAGAGGACACACATAATGGGAACAAGCCTGGCGGCGACCTGGCCAATCCTTTTGATCCCGCCGACGATTACCATTCCAACCAGAACGGCCAAGAGAATGCCGGTTACTATCTTGGGAACCCCAAAATAATTGAGCGTCAAGTCAGCTACACACCAGGTCTGGAACATATTACCCCCCGCCATGGTCATGATCAGCAGCGTGATGCAGAAAATGACCCCAAGGGTTTTCGCTATCACCAACGAGAATCCGCCTTTGGCTCCGAGAGTATTGTGGATGACCCACATAGCGCCGCCATGTGGATCATCTGGATCGTCGGTATTGCGGTACAACATGGCCAGGGTGATCTCCACGGTTTTGAGCGCCATACCCAGAAATCCGACAACCCACATCCAGAACAATGCACCGGGCCCCCCCAGCGCTATGGCTACAGCTACACCGCCGATGTTGCCCAACCCGATGGTTGCTGACAAAGCGGCCGAAAGAGCCTGGAAATGGTTGATGGCGCCTGGGTCATCAGGATTGTCATACTTGCCGGTGGTGACGGCCACGCCATGGGTGAGTACTTTGAACTGTGAGATCTTGGTCCAGAGCGAAAAAAGTATGCCCGCTCCGAGCAGGACATAAAGCGTCCAGGCTCCCCACAAGAATTGATTGATGTGACCGATCGTTTCCATGAATTGTCCCATGGCGAAATGACTCCCTTTCCCCTTGTGTACTTGTGTAATGGGCCCGATAAGAAATCCTTCGAACGTTATCACTTATGCCGAATCTCATCAAAAACTGCAAGTGAATCGTGTAGGGGGTCAAATTTCTGAGAACAACCGATTAGCCAACAAGTCCCCCAAATGGCGCCATTCCCTGCGGTGGGCGAATTCTTGCAGCTTGCTAGAAGGGCTTCAATTGACACCCATGCCCGGCTTCGCTATATTTCACTGTTACAAAACCATGTGAGAAATAGGAAACGGTGGCCTGATGAACACCAAGGTTGCTTTCAAATCCGGCTTTGTCGCCATCATAGGGGCGCCCAATGTGGGCAAGTCCACTTTGCTGAATCAATTGCTCGGGCAAAAGATCGCCATCACCTCCGAAAAACCCCAGACAACACGTCACCGCATCTTGGGTGTGGCCCATTTGCCCGGAGCCCAGCTGATTTTCCTGGACACACCCGGTGTGCATCGGGCGCGGGGACCCCTGAACGAGCGTATGGTGGAAGTGGCCTTGAAGGTGTTGGCTGACGTAGACCTGGTCTTATTCATGACAGATGCGGCTTTTCCTGACAATGTTTCTGATGAGATCATCCTTGATTCTTTAACGAAGAAAAACCTTCCGTCTATTCTTGCCATTAACAAAGTTGACCGGGTGAATAAAGAAAGGCTGCTTCCCCTTATTGAGCAATGGCATGAAGCCTATCCTTTCCGTGCCATCGTTCCTATCTCGGCTCTTCAAGGTGTCCAGGTAAATGAGTTGGTGAAAGAGATGGTTGCCGCCCTTCCTGAGGGTCCACAGTACTACCCGGAGGATAGCGTAACGGACATGCCTGAACGATTCATTGCAGCAGAGATGATCCGGGAAAAGGTCTTCCGTTTGATGAGCCAGGAAATTCCGTACGGTGTGGCGGTGACGGTGGAGTCCTTCAAGGAGCGCGCTGAAAAAAACCTGATCGATATCCAGGCTACAATCCACGTGGAGCGGGAATCTCAGAAGCCGATGATCATTGGCAAAGGCGGGAAAATGCTTAAACAGATCGGGGAGCAAGCCAGGGAAGACATTGAGCGCATGGTGGGATGCAAGGTCTTTTTGAAACTCTGGGTCCGGTTGCAGAAGCAGTGGACCCGAGATGAAAAGGCGATCAGACGGTTCGGGTATTGACGGGGTTATTCCCTCGCTTACTCGTTCCGCTCGCTTGAAGGCACAGGGCTGTGTGAGAGACAAAAAAGGACAGGTTCTCAAATGGTTTTATCATTCCATCCTAATATCGTGGGCCACAAGAACATCCTTTGTGCCGGCCGGCTCCCAAATGAAGAGGATCGGGCCGCTATTTGCAGGGCCCAGGCCGTCATTCTGCCCCAGGGGTGCAGTGAAGCCCTTTACAGAATGAGTCGCAAGCATTGCCGTCATGTCTTTCCGAACTATGACGCCCGCTTTGATTTCCCGGGTAAACTCGGCCAGGCCCGGCTGTTTCAGAAGGTTGGAGTTGCCTTTCCCCGCACTTTTCTTTTTGAGACTGTCTCTGAGTATGCTGAACATTTTGGGGAACAAGCCCGCGGCCCGGTTGGGTTTCCCTGCGTTTTTAAATCTGACTGGGGCGGGGAGGGAGAAGGTGTCCTTCTGATTAGGGCGTCCGGGGATCTGAGACAGGCCCTGACAAGGGCCCGTGACGATGAGCAAAGCGGACGGAAAGGGTTTTTACTTCAGGAATACATTCCATCCGAGGGTCAGAGCCTGCGGGTCGCGGTCATTGGAGATCAACTGTTCAGTTACTGGCGAACTCAGCAAGATCGTTCTCAGTTTTTAAGTAGCTTAAAAGCTGGGGCCTTCCTTGATCATGAAGCAGCCCCCGAGCTTCAGCAGATAGGCAGGGATGCTATAAAAGGGTTCTGTGCGAAGACCGGTGTCAACCTTGCGGGCTTTGATCTCCTCTTTTCCCGCGAGGCAAAAGCCCCCTCGCCGTTGTTCCTTGAAATCAACTATTTTTTTGGCAGACGGGGCTTGGGTGGGTCGCTGAATTACTATGAGCTGGTTGACAAGGCGGTGACAGCCTGGCTGAAAAGCGAAGGCCTGAGCCTTTGAACAAAAAAACCGAGCCTTAATCCCAAGCTTGTTGGGGGATGTTCAACGCTTGGGGTGAGAAGTCCCTTTTGCACCTCTTTTCTGTCTAGTGGACACAGAAGACCGCGGGGGGCGACGGGATTTTCTCAGTTTCCGCCGCGGACGAGAGGGTCTCGCTCGGTCTTTCTCGTACCAGTCGTCTTCGGCCCATGCAACATTGATCTTTTCTCCGATAAGTTTTTCTATCGCTTCCAAATGATATACGTAACGCTCACAGGCAAGTGTAATAGCCTTTCCGCTTTTACCTAGTCGACCCGTTCGTCCGATGCGGTGGACATAGTCTTCAGGGTCCTGAGGGACATCGTAATTGATGACAATATCGATGTCTTCTACGTGGATGCCCCGAGAGGCCACATCCGTAGCAACCAAGATCTTCACCTCCCCCGCCTTGAATCGTTGCATGATTTTCAAGCGCTTTTTCTGGTGGACCGTTCCGGTGATTCCGAGCGCCGCAAACCTGTTGTCTTTCAGCTTGCGTGTAAGCATCTCAACACCGATTCGCGTATTGGCGAAGATAAGGAGGCGATTCCATCTTTCGCGATTTAATAGACCGAGTAGAAGGTTCAGTTTCAGACTGTTCCCCACGTGGTACAGAACCTGTTCAATCTCTTCCACGGTAATCTTTTGAGGATCTGCAGAAACTTCTTCCGGGTTGTTCATGTATGCATACGCAAGTTCCATAACCGCGTATGAAAGAGTGGCGGAAAAAAGCATGGACTGCCGCATTGTATAACGAGGTAACCGTCTCAGAATAAACCGCAGGTCCTGGATAAAGCCCATGTCAAAGAGCCGATCTGCTTCGTCAATAACCAGAACACGCACATTCTTAGGATTGAAGACCTTTTGCTTCATGTAGTCAATAAGACGACCTGGCGTGGCAACAACGATATCTGCACCGCTGCGAAGGGCCTTCTGTTGCTTCACGTAGTCAACGCCGCCGAAGACCGGCAGCACCCTATAGTCTGTATGACTTCCTAAAAGTTTGGCCTCCTCGCAGATCTGAACCGTGAGTTCTCGGGTCGGTGAAATAATCAGGGCGCGGGGGCCAGCGTCTTTCGGTCTGCGTTTTCTGATCAGGTGATCAAATATCGTGATGAGAAAGGTGGCTGTCTTGCCGGTTCCGGTCTGGGCCTGGGCGGCAATGTCGTTCCCTTTCAGCGTGATAGGGAAGGCCATGGCCTGAATCGGCGTGCAATGTGTGAAGCCCGCCGATTCTATGCCCCCTAAGACCTCCGGCGGAAGGTCAAATTCCGTAAAGAGGACGTCTTCGGTTCTTGTGTCCAGGGACTTCATGTGGCTCCTGACGAATGTAGAATATAAATGTAGAATATAGATGACGTTGGGCGTATTTTCAAGGCAAAGACTGCACTGGTCTTAGTCCCTTTTTGCTTGAAATGGAGAAAGTGCTCGGTTAGGCTTGGATTCGGAACCACGGGCTACGATATAACACGTTGAATCATTTCATGAATGACATAGAAGAAGCCTTTCTTAGCCGCGAGCGGCAAAAGGCCCGGGAATTGAGAGGCTCGCAATGGTGGAAGCGTCGGCTTGCCCAAGGCCGATGCCACTATTGTGGTAAGTCTTATCCCCCCAAAGCCCTCACCATGGACCACATCGTTCCCCTGTCCAGGGGCGGCAAATCCAACAAAGGGAATGTCGTGCCTGCATGCAAGGTATGCAACAACAAGAAGAAGTATATGCTACCGATCGAGTGGGAAGAATACTTGCGATCCATCGCTGAAAATCCTCTCGAATGAGGTCAAGGCAGGCTTAATATTGCATCTTTCTATAAACTACCTCAAAAAAGTGGATTAGGGTCCAGGGCAAGGCGCGGGGCGGCGAAAAAGCGCAGCATGCACGGTAGTATGTGAGCATTTTGAGCCGACTCGCAACGCCGCCATGGGGTGTCAGACGCATTTTTGAGATGGCTTCTGGAAACATAGGCTCAGACAACGAGCTGCCACAGACCTGAGACGATGGCTGTGAAGACGAAGAGTGTTTCGACTAAGAACTCGAATCTGAAACCAGGAACAGCCCAGTGCCGCCTAAAGGCTACAAGTATTGCGGCCATATAGAATACCGAAAGGATCAGGCCGTAGGCGAGTGTGGTGGCGACATGCATCATCGGTGCAAAAATAAGCGCTACCAGAAAGATGACCAGAAGTTTTTCCAATATTCGAAAAGTTTTCCTCTCACCCAGAACGATCGGTAGGCTTTCTTGCCCCACAATGCGGTCTCCCTGCATGTCGAGAACATCAAAAAAAGCGGTTCGCACAAATGCCATGACAGATGCCCATAAAGACACGAAGAGCATTGTTGGGGTGATTTGCAAAGAGACTGAAAGGTGCGGTAGAGCTGCGGTCACTATGCCCCACGCAACGGCGATTAAAACAGTCTTTGAACCTGGAATGTCACTAATCCGCTGGATCTTTTTTCCTACCTTGAGACGTCCGGGAATGATTTTGACCTTGTAGAGCACACCCAGGAGACTAATGATACAGAGAACAAGAAACGGGACACGCCCTTGAATAAACGCCATGAAGAGTCCCACAGCACCGGATACAATGGCTAGGGTCAAAAGGATCACGCGGTTGAAGTCATAAAAGCTCGCTCTGTCCGGGTCATTATAACGGACCGCCTCCCTTCCGATGAAATTGTTCAATATATGCATAGAAAGGACATAGCACACGGCCATCAGCGAGGATGCAAGGCCAGGTCTGATCCCGGACAGCAGCGCGCACGCGTAGCTCAAACAGCCAGCACCGACAGCCAGATAGAGATTGCTTAATAGAAGCCAGCGTCGGATTCTGAACACCGCAAGACGCCATCGTCTTTTCTGGTGAGGAAGGGCCTCGAGAGTCCGATAGACATTCTTGATGACCCAGTTCGGCGTAGAGGCCCCGGCTGTAATCCCTATGGAACTAAGCGGTTCGATGGCCTTAAAGTCAATTTCTGCCTCGCTCTCGATATGGAAGGCCCGAACTCCTTGTTGCTCAACTACCTGAGCCAATCGGCGGGTATTCCCACTGTCGAGCCCCCCCACGACCACCACAGCATCCACGCTCTCAGCCATCTCCCCGATTTCGGCCTGCCGTTTAACGGTTGAATCACAGATGGTGTTAAATACCTTGAAGTGAGGAAAGCGTTCTGTGATGGTTCGGGCAATACGATCAAAGAGGTGGACGTCCTGGGTTGTCTGAGCCACTACAATAGCGCGCTCAATAGGAGGGATTTCGTCAAGATCGTCTGGGTGACTAATGACGTGGCCCTTGCCTCCGGCATACCCCAGAAGGCCCACAACCTCGGGGTGATCCTTGTCGCCTACGATGATGGCTTCATAACCTTTCTTGGCGTACTTTCTAATGATGGTTTGGACCTTGATGACTCTAGGACAAGTCGCGTCGATGATGGCATATCCATCATGAGCAAGAGCCTGCCTATCCTGGGGCGGAACTCCGTGGGCTCTTATAACAACACTTCCGTGTTTGCTGCCCGGAATATCCTGTAAGACCGTTACCCCTTTTTCCGCCAGTATCTCCAGCACCTGGGGGTTGTGAATGAGCGGGCCGCACGTGTAGATGGGACCCTGTTGCCGGTTAGCAGCATCGAGCACCATCTCGACCGCCCTGCGGACTCCCATACAGAAACCTGCTGTCTTAGCTAGCTTCAGCTTCACAGGGGTTTTATCCCAATACCGTGTCTAACTTTGGCTATTCTTTCAGGATAATCTTGTGATTGGCAAAGAAGAGGGCATGAATATGGGCGTGAATGAACTTCTGGTCGCCGAAAATATTCACCAGCCGGAGCCCGTCATCTTCCGGTTCAATCTTGTCGACAGCTTCCATGACCAGTTCTTCCTCGCCATCCCGGATTATGTAGGCATTGGCTTCACACATCTTCAGATACCAGCTCCTTTAAGTGTTCTTCGATTAGGGTTTCAATCAGCGGTGGTAGCGGAACGGGGGGTAGCCCGACAATTTCCACATTTTCCTGGGTAAGTGGGATGAGAAACTTTTTGGCTGGGCATCCAGCCACAGCTTCTGCAATCCTTGGCGTGACTTCTCCCATCATAGCATGAGCCATCACGATCCCTATAGGTGCCACAACAAGATCGACTTCTGAAACAGTTCGGACAATGGCATTTTCTCCCGAAGCCCCCCGATTTGCCCTTGCTTTGAGCATTTGCGCTGTGGCAATGGCGTTTGTCCCGAGTGCGATAATCTCCACGGATTCATCAAAGCCTTCCCTAAGCTTCTTAATGATGGTGCTTCCTATGCCACCACCTTGGCCATCAATCACACAGATGCGCATTTTCCGGACGATGCCCCCTGTCTATCCTTCTTTTGCAGCCGGCCTAGGCGACTTCATCAGACAAACCCAAGGATCAAAAGAAGGAAGGCGCTCACAAAAAGAGTAGATAGCTTCACTCTATGTTGCCTGATCATCCGAAATTTAACAGATTAGGGTAATAGGGTCAACAGAAAGGCTCCAATGCACGGACAAGATGAAATCAAGACGGCGTTTCTAAAGAAACTCATCTGATCTTCGGAAAGATCTCTGCCTCCACATAGTCGAGGCATGCCTGCATCCGGGAACGGCACTTCTCCTGCCAGGGGCTCTGGTGTTCAGGATCTCTGAGTTTCTCTCCCCGCCAGCCCACAGCAGACAGAGGTTTCAACATGGGCTCGGGAAGCTCATCAGGCAGTTCCACACCGTTCATCATAGCCCATGCCAGCGTCCACGCCCTTGCCACATTGGCCGGATTATAACCTCCGCCTCCAAGAGCTACCCAAGGGATTCCTCGCTCGGTCAAGTAGGCAATGGCTTTACAGAATCCATTGGTGGTGAGCTCAAGTGCGGCTAGGGGGTCATTCAGAAATGTGTCCACGCCAAGCTGAGAAACCACCACGTCCGGGTTGAACCGTTCCATGAGCTCGGGGACGACCGAGTCAAAACCCTCCCAGAATACCTGGTCGTCGGTGCCGGGAAGTATGGGAATGTTAACAGAATAACCTAAACCCTTTCCGTGACCTATCTCGCTGAGGCCCCCAGTGCCGGGAAACAGCGTCTGTGCATCCTGATGAAACGAAACGGTCAATACCCTTGGATCTTCATAAAATGCCCATTGGACCCCGTCGCCGTGGTGGGCATCTATGTCAAGGTACAGGACGCGTTTTCCCTTGTCCACGAGGTGACAGATGGCCAGAACCGGATCGTTGATATAGCAAAAGCCCGAGGCCTTCCTGGCGCCGGCATGGTGCAGCCCCCCCGCTATGTTAAAGGCAATGTTGACCTTGCCCTCTGAAACGAGTTCAGCACACTGAAGGGATGCACCCGTGTGAAGCTGCGACCATTCCCACAGCCCCGGAAATACGGGGTTGTCCCCCGGCCCAAGCCCATATGAAAAATCGCCGCTGGTCCGGCCGCTGCTCGCACTTTTCAAGACTTCAACATACTCGGGCGTATGATAGCGAAGGATCTCTGATTCGGATGCAGACCTAGCTTCCATCAGGGCTGTATCAGGAAGACTAAAAAGATCGTAGGCCTTACAAAGGTCATAGGTGAGGCGTAGCCTTTCAATCTTAAGAGGATGACTTGCACCGTAGTCATATGCAAAAAATTTTTCAGTATAAAAGAAGGCGTTCATCATGGAAAGTCGCAGCCCTGCGATTGAACCGCAAAAGCGAACGGTCGCCCGGCAGCTTTTTGCAACGCAGCCTGAACCGCAGAAACGAGCGCATTCCCTGTTCCGATTTATCCCTATGCATCGGGCTTCATCGGGACTGCGGGGAGCTTCAATATCTTCAAATATCATAATAGCAAATCGCTTGGCAACATTGCCGCAAGGTGTGTGGGAACGGGCACATGCCATGAGACCGGAGGCATGGTTGACTGTTGAAGGGTTACTGCAAGGTTGAAATCTCGACAGCATTGTACTATCAGGCATAGAATGTAATTTGATTGAACTGCAACCGCGAGCGCATTCCCTGTAGCTTGCTACAGGGAATGCGAGCGAATCTAAAAATGTTACCCTTCCTTACAGTCGCTGCGAAGCACTGCCGCCAGGCAGAACATTCCCTGCAGCTTGCTGCAGGGAGCTTCAATTAGGCCACCACATACCTTGAAGAGATAAGGAGGAGAGCGATGGAAAAGAAGATTTTGCTGGTCGTTGACGGATCGATCCATTCAACGCATGCAGTCGATTATGCAGTCAGAATATCTTCTGTTGTAGACAGCCTGACTTATACCTTATTCCATGTGCAACCTACCATTTCGCAATATCTCCTGGATGAGGCAGAAACAGACCTCAAGGCCAAGGCCGAGCTGAAGAAGTTGCTCCGAAAAAATGACCAGACGGCCCGTGGCATCCTCGAAACACATAAGGCGCGAATGGTCAGGATGGGAATAAGCGAAAAGCGCATTCAAACTGCAACCCGACAGAAGGTTCTCGGACTCTGTAAAGATATCTTGGATTGTGCACAACAGGGCCTCTATGATGCAATACTCATAGGACGAAGAGGCCTTTCCCGCATAGAGAAGACCTTTATGGGAAGCACAACCGCCAGCCTGGTCGAGCATTCCGTCATCATCCCAGTGTGGGTAGTGGACGGCGAGGTGACATCGATGAAAGTCATGCTGGCTGTGGACGGTTCTGAGCCCTCACTTCGCGCGGTGGATCACCTTAGCTTTATGGTTGGGGAAAACGATAAGATTAAAGTGACCCTGTTTCATGTGACACCGACGCTCAGGGATTACTGTGTGATCGATTTTAACGAAGGAGAAAGTGACGCGGGGCAGGCCGTTGCTCGAGGTGCCAAGCGATGTATTGACCATTTTTATGCCCACGCCCAGCACAAATTTGCGGAGGGAGGTCTCCAGGAAGATCAAATAGAACTCAAAGTGGTGAAACGAACCATGGATGTTGGCAAGGCGATCGTTAATGAGGCCAGGAAGGGAGAATACGGTACAGTCGTTGTTGGCAGGCGAGGCATCAACGGAGCCTTTTTTATGGGAAGTATCTCTAGATATGTGATAGACAAGATTTCTGGCCGGGCCGTGTGGGTGGTTTGTTAGGGAATCGTCCCATCCATTATTCTATTGACCCACCCCTTAGACCCTTACTATAAAACAGCAAAGCAACGCTATGTGCAGTTCTCCGCAGGTGATGGCGCCATTCTTTGAAGCTTTCTGCCCATTCAGAGACTGTTCGCTCGGTGGGCCCATGAACCCGTTAAAAAGGGGGGCTACGCAGAAGGGCCTCATGAAAGTGGGCTCGTCAGACCGGGAAGACTTCCGGAGGAGAGACTATGCCTATCTATGAGTTTTATTGCGAAGACTGTCATACAATATTCAACTTCTTTTCAAGCTCAGTGAACACGAAAAAACGGCCTCTCTGTCCCAGGTGCAAACAAAAAAGGCTAAAAAGGCAGATGTCTACTTTTGCAAGAATCGGCGGAGCAAAGGAGGAGGGCGACCTGGACGACGTGCCTATAGATGAGGCGAAGATGGAAAAAGCCATGAGTCTGTTAGCCCGTGAAGCCGAAGGGATCAACGAAGATGATCCACGCCAGGCTGCCAACTTAATGCGCAAGCTCTCAGATGTAGCAGGTGTCGGTCTTGGGCCGGGCATGGAAGAAGCCCTCAAACGCATGGAGGCGGGTGAGGACCCGGAGCAGATAGAGGCCGAGATGGGCGACCTGCTCGAGCAGGAAGAACCTTTTGTGGTCGGGGAGAAAAAGGGTCGGAGGGTAAAGCGCCGGGAACTGCACCGTGATGACACACTCTACGAGCTTTGAACCACAAAGGCGAACGCATTCCCTGTAACAATTTTATCAGGACGGCAGGGATCTTGAGTGAGCTCCGTAATCCTTTTTACAAGTTTAACAATTCATGCCTTAAGTCCAACATGTTGAGAGAGTCTTTGCTATGACCACAGAACAAATCATCTTGAAAGGCCCTGATATCGACCGTATCTTGACACGGATAACACACGAAATCTTGGAAAAGCACAGGGGGACGGAGAACCTGGTCCTGATCGGCATCCGGACGGGTGGCGTGTTTTTGGCAGATCGGATAAAAGCAAAGATTCTTGCGGCCGAAGGTACGGACATTCCCAGGGGAGACCTGGACATCACCCTTTACAGAGACGATTGGACCCGTATAGGCCATCAGCCCATTGTGCAAAAAACAGAGCTACCCTTCACTCTGGACGGAACACAGGTGATCCTGGTTGACGATGTCCTTTTTACAGGCCGAACAGTACGGGCGGCCATGGATGCCCTGATCGATTTCGGGCGTCCAGACCGAATCGAACTGGCCGTCCTGGTGGATAGAGGACACCGCGAGTTGCCCATCCAGGCCAACTATGTGGGCAAACATGTTGAAACAATCCACAACACCATGGTTAACGTCTATCTCAAAGAAAAGGCGGGACGTGATGAAGTGGCTATTAGCACGCAGTGAGGCCCGATGTTCAACTGTGGTAGAAGAGCCCTTGCGACTATGTCGTGGGTCGGTACCTGGACCTGAAATTTGTCGGCATCTTCCCGGAGTAACTCGTCTAAAGTTGGGACAAATTCACGCTTATTGTTTTTTTGGTGTTGACAAATTCCGTTTTTTCATATAAACACCTCGAGGTCTACAGGGGCAATCAGGTAAGGACGCAATAATAAGGAATATCACGTAAGGAAAGGAGGGCATTGGCATGCCAACTGTTGAGTTTGGAGGAAAAACATTCACTGTGGACGAAGATGGTTTTATTGATGACTTCAAGAACTGGTGTCCAGAGTGGGTCCAACACGTGAAGACGGTAGAGGGGATTGACGAGTTGACCGATGAACATTGGAAGTGTGTGAAGTTCTTGCAGGAATATTACGAAAAGAACGGGATCGCACCCATGGTCAGGATCTTTTCCAAGGTCACCGGCTATAAGTTGAAGCACATCTATGAGCTATTTCCGTCTGGCCCAGGCAAAGGCGCATGTAAGATGGCGGGGCTTCCCAAACCCACCGGATGCGTGTAAGAAAAAAGCTTTAATGTAGTGAGACAATTTGGACGTCCGAAAAAGAGGCTTTCGTGTGCAGTAAAGCCTCTTTTTTTTGTGTAAAGGAGCCATGAAGAAGACGCTGACAGTCAAAACCACCTCCAGGACGCAATTTATCGAAATTACTGAGGATATCGACAAAGCAATCAAATCGGAAGGGATCGATGATGGGGTTTGCATGCTCTTCGTTCCGCATACTACGGCGGGTATTACCATCAATGAGAGTGCTGACCCCAGCGTGAAATCAGATATTTTGATGGTTCTGAACAAGATTGTTCCCTGGAAAGAAACCTATCAGCATCTGGAGGGAAACTCGCCAGCCCACATCAAAGCGAGCATTATCGGAGCCTCAGAAGTGATTGCTGTGGAAAGTGGCCGGTTGAAATTGGGGACGTGGCAGGGGGTGTTTTTCTGTGAGTTTGATGGGCCGCGTGCCAGAAAGGTCGACGTCCGATTGCTGTGAACAGCGCATAGCTTGTTGGGATTGAAGCTCTTCGCAGTCTCGACAAATCCTGATAGATCCGGATGAACCGGGATAAATAGGGATAAATCGGGCCAGGGAGTGCGCCCGCTTTTGAGGTTCACGATGACCAAAATGGATGACACCGACAGGGCGATATTAAACAGAATACAATCTGACTTTCCCATTGCCCCTCGGCCGTATCTGGTCGTTGCCCAGGAGTTAGGTTTGACGGAAGATGAGGTGATCAGGTGCATAACCCGCCTAAAGAAAAGTGGCATTATCAGGCGCATAGGCGCAAATTTCGTCCCGGGGAAGCTCGGATTTGTCAGCACCCTTTGCGCAGCCCGGGTCCCAGAGAAAAAGATTTCCCTATTTTCGAAGACAGTCAACCAATATCCGGGTGTGACACACAACTATCGACGGGACCATGAGTTTAACATCTGGTTCACCTTTATTGCCGAATCCATGGAGCAAATAGAGACGTATTTGAAGGAGATTGCCTCTGAAACGGGCGTAACCGACATACTGAATCTCCCTGCCACCAAAGTATACAAGATCAAAGCAGAATTTGACGTGTAGGACAGGTTGTCACGGTCCTCACAGCAGACCAGTTGCGTCACTGCGGGGTTGGTCGCTTTTGCCGTTCACCCCACCACTGGCTTGAGGGACGGGGCACTTCCCTGAGGTCGATAAGCGGGGCAGTACATAGCAGCCAAGATTACGCCGCAAGCCTTGATTCAGGATGCCATGGATGATCTTCGTATTGCCGCTGTCGTGATGCGCTCCGTGTTGGGGGAAACACAAGACAACCTCAATCGCATGAAAACATGGGTTGGCGAGGCTGCCTCACAGGGGGCAGATCTGGTCTGTTTCCCTGAACTAAACCTTACCGGTTATAGCGTGCGCAAAATTATTCGTTCAGTGGCTGAACCGATACCCGGCCCTTCGAGCCGAGCAGTCGTCGAAATGGCCCGAGAAAGTGGAATGCTCATACTGGCAGGGCTGGTTGAAAGGGACGGGGAAGGAAGGATATTCGCCAGCCACCTCGTGGCGGGCCCAGAAGGGCTTCAGGGCGTCTATCGAAAATGCCACCTGAGCCCTTTTGAACAACGGCTCTATCGTGCTGGAGAAACGATATCGGTGTTTCATTACAAAGGGGGTAACTTTGGGATTGAACTTTGCTACGACACGCATTTCCCGGAGCTGAGCACCCTTTTGGCCCTCAAGGAAGCAGACATTCTCTTCTGTCCGCATGCTTCTCCCCGAGGCACACCTGAACAAAAGCACCGCAGTTGGCTTCGCCACTTGACTGCTCGGGCATACGACAACGGTTTATTTGTTGTCGCATGTAATCAGACAGGTTCCAACGGGCATGGCTTGCAGTTCCCAGGTTTAGCGCTGGTAGTGAATCCCTCGGGAGAGGTCATAGCTGAGCGTATAGGCGAAAAAGAAGGCGCCCTTTTTGCGGACCTTAAGGCGGCTGACCTCGCTCATGTGCGGGAGAATAAGATGCGATTTTTCCTCCCGAATCGGCGACCCGAATTGTACGAAGGCTTGATCAAACCTAATACTGCTGGCTAAAATTTTGTATGGCAAAAAAATGATAGATTTAGTTGACACGCAAACGCATGATATGATATCCGTATTATTGTAGTAATATGCAATCGTTTCATTGTCTTTTGTGCCTTCCACTTTCGGGTGAGGCAAGATATTGGTTTGGGATAGGAGTTTTGCAGAGTCCAAGAAGATGCCAGCAAGGGCCGCAGACCTTGTTGGCTTTTTTTTCTGTCAGATCCATATCCCAGCTAAATATGTTTTGAAAGGAGGGATATGGTCATGGCAGAAGGCGTTGTGAAGTGGTTCAATGAGAAAAAGGGCTACGGTTTCATTAGTATGGACGAAGGTCAAGATGTCTTTGTTCACTACAGCTCAATTATGGGGAGCGGTTTCAGGTCTCTATATGAGGGCCAGCGCGTTCAATTTGAAGTCGAGCAGGGAGAAAAGGGCCCACAGGCAGTAAACGTTGAAACCAAATAAGGTAGACGGTTAACAAGTTGGTGCCCGGACGGGTCTACGCTTTGCCTTGAAGCTGGCGACCACCTGGAGAAAAGTGAGATCTAAACGCTGGTGACGTCGGCAACAGACCGCTAAGTTCGAAAGTTTTGTCAAGAACCCTGTTTTCTTTTACGACGGGGTTTCTTGGTTTTTTGGATACCATTTTCCTGCACTGCAGCAGGGAGTGCGCTTCGCTGTCTCGATTTATCCCGAGTCATCGGGATGTAACGGGACTGCAGGGAGCTTTGAATAGGAGCGCCTTGAATTTCCTGTGCTGAGTCTGCGTCTGAAGTCCCCCAGCGTCGCGTTTCAGGAGTTTGTTCCACGAATACGGAATCGCCAAAAAACCATTTTCCTTGCTTCGTGAGCATTTTCGGGACGTCAGCTTCGTTCCGCTAAATCATGCACACAGTGTTTCTGTTCAAGCCGTCAGGCGCAACCGGAGCGCTAAAACTCGGGCCTAAAGCCATCAAACAGTTTATGAGTTGTACGCTGCACGTAACTGACGCCTCATT
>JBFEUB010000044.1:0-19861 GCA_041547605.1 Desulfobacteria bacterium | reverse complement strand
TCCAGTATCAGTAATAGGACTTATTCCTGGGACACGACACTAGAAGCCATCTCAAAAATGCGCCTGACGCTCCATGGCGGCGTTGCGAATCGGCTCAAAAGGCTCACATAGTACCGTGTATGCTGCGCTTTTTCGCCGCCCCGCGCCTTGCCCTGAACCCTGATCCACTTTTTTGAGATAGCTTCTAGGCCTGTCACCTGATCTCTAACGCGAAAACAATTACGAGTTGTCTCTCTCGTCAAACACCCGCTTGCTCTTCCTTTCGGTGCGAGGAAGGGTTCCGTAATCAACCAGTTCAACCTTACATCGCACAAACAGTTTCCCCCTAACGCTGTCTTCGAGCCTCGCAGCGATCTCCTCGTCCTCAGAGGGACTCGCAGATTCTGCGCGCTCCACGCGGATCGTCATGTGGTCATTTCCATCCCTGCGCATAAGGATAACCCGATATTCACTTCCCACTTTATCTTCCCGGGATAATATATCGTCAATCTGACCAGGATATATGTTCACTCCTCGAATGATGAACATGTCGTCCGTGCGGCCTAGCAAAGGGCCGTGCATGGGAAGCACACTTCCACAAGAGCATGCTTCGGGTATGAGATGCGTCAAATCGCGGGTCCTGTAACGAATAAGGGGAGCTGCTTCCTTGCGCAGGGTAGTCACCACCATCTCCCCGGTCTCACCTGGCGGGGCGGGCTCCAAGGTATCTGGATCGATGATTTCCAAGATGTAGTAATCAGCCCAGTAATGAATCCCCTCGTGCTTTTGACATTCAAGGCCTGTGCCCGGGCCGTAGAGCTCTGTGAGACCTGGGATGTCAAAGGTTTCTTCCAACCCAAAATATGCCTCGATCTTCCTGCGCATGGCCGCACTGTGCCGCTCCGCACCAAAGATGATCTTTCCCACGGAAATCTCGTCCCTAAGGTTTCGCCTGTGAATCTCTTCTGCCATGAGGAGACCCATGGAGGCGGTGCAGCAAAACACGGTGCTCTGAAGATCCACCATGAGTTCACAATGCATGTCTCGACTCCCCGGCCCCACGGGTACAGTCATGGCACCGAAGCGCTCACAGCCCAGCTGAAATCCCACACCGGCCGTCCATAGCCCATAGCCAACCGCAATCTGAACCCGGTCTTCTCGGGTCAGCCCTGCCATTTCGTAACACCGGGCAAACATATTGGCCCAGTCGCCCAGGTCTTTCTGGGTGTAACACAGCACTTTTCTCTTGCCCGTCGTGCCGGATGATGCATGAATGCGAACAACTTTTTCAAACGGAACGGAAAGGAGTGGGAATGGATAATCAGACCGAAGGTCCTGGGCCGTTGTGAAAGGAAGTCTTTTCAGATCGTCTAAAGATCGAATATCTTCTGGTCGTACCCCAGCCTCATCCATTTTACTTCTGTAGAAGGATGACCCCTGAAAGGCATGGTTTACGGTCCATGTAAGCCCTTCCCGTTGCAATTCCCTCAGTTCTCGCGCTGTTTTCACTGCTGGCATGAAACGCTTTTTCATGAAGATTCCTTCTCCTCTTATGTCAAGCCTCAAATGCTTTTAGAGCCTACTTGGAAACCGGTTCACGAGTCCATTTTAACGCTTTTTGCCAAAACTTCTTGGCCAAGCCAAGCCTTAAGAAATTACGCATCTATAAACAAAACGGAGGATAAACATCTAACCACCGCATACAAGCAATCCAATTCTAAACCGCTTCAAACGCGCGCATAAGTGGGCGTAAAGAAACACCAACTCCTCGTTTGAACAGTATTGACAGGGTTGGCGCTCTATTCGAACCTGCGAGTGTTTCGCGCACAAGCATCACCGTGTCAACCCACGCTGTTCAATGGTGATGCGCCTCTGCAACTTCTTGCTTTGATAAAAACGCTGAATGCCAACCAGGACCCCTTCGGGCAAAAACATGAGTATGAGGCTCAAAAAAACGCCATAGGCAATAATATGGTACTGTTTGGCAACATGCAAAGCCTCTGATATAAAGCTGAGGACAGCCGCCCCGAAAAGAGATCCCCAAAGACTCCCCATCCCTCCCACGATAACCATGGTGACAACCTGGATGGAATAATAAAAATCATACGTACTAGGACTTATGAAGGTGATGTAATGGGCATAAAGGCTGCCGGAAACGGACGCGAACATGGCACTCAAGACGAAAACCTTAACCTTATATGAGGATGTATTGACACCCAGGGAATTGGCTGCCACTTCACTTCCGTGTATGGCCCGCAGTGCCCTACCTACCCTTGAATCGAGAATATTTCTCGCCACCAGCATACAGAAGAAGACAAAGGCCCAGATGAGGTAAAAATTTTTCAGGTCATTGTCAAATATTAATCCGCCCACTGAGAGGGGAGGAATCCCTATCAGTCCATCATGTCCCCCGGTGAACTGCTCCAGCTCCCCCATGAGAATATTAATGATGATACCGAAGCCCAAAGTAGCCATGACCAGATAGTGCCCTCGAAGCTTCAGTGCCGGGTAACCTATCAGGTAGGCAATGGCCCCTGTGGCCAACACTGCCACCACCATGGCGGGCCAATGTGGGAATCCGTAGTTCGCGGTGAGAATGCCTGAAAAATAGGATCCGAGGCCAAAAAAGGCCGCATGGCCTAAGGAAATTTGTCCTGCAAAGCCGATAAGCAGATTCAAGCCTACGACCACAATGGTATTGAGACCGATGATGTTCAGGACAATAAGGTAATATTTGCTCTCCACAAGAACGGGAATGAGGACAATGATAACCACCAATAGAGTGAAAGAGAAGCGGTCTTTACGTCTTGTACTTTCAGGCAAATCCACTAGTTTACACCCGTTCCGATTCTCCATATCCCATGATCCCGGTGGGCTTTAGGAAAAGAACGAAAAGGAGAACAAGAAAAGCCGTAGCGTCTTTATACTGGGAAGAGAGCAACCCTGCCCCGAGGGATTCCAGAACGCCCAATATGACACCCCCCAGAATGGCGCCTGCAAAATTACCGTATCCACCTAAGATAGCAGCCGCAAACCCTTTCAAGCCGAGCATGATCCCGGTATCATAAGAGGCCGTAGCAATCGGAGCAATAATCATTCCGGCAACAGCGCCCAACGCCCCGCTGAGAGCGAAGGAAAGCAGGACCATATGATCCACGGAAACACCCACAAGTGCAGCGGCCTGGCGATTAACTGCAGTAGCCCGCATGGCTTTTCCCAGTATGGTGTTTCTAAAAAAATGGCGCAGAACCAACATCACCAAGAAAGTGATGCCAAATACCCATATGTGTTGTGGTAATATCGTGGCCCCAACTGGCAGATGGATCGGGGCTTCCCCGGAAAAGGCCGGAACGCCGACGTTATCCGTACCCCAGATCTGCTGTGCTGACCCCCGGAGCGTTCCGGACAATCCGATAGTCAAAAATATAAGAATAATAATCTCTTTTGACCTGGCATATCGTATGGGCCCTCTTTCCATCAAGGCCCCTATAAGGGAAACCGTGGCCATGGATATGAAAAAGGAGATGAGTATCGGAATCTTTAAAAGGACAACCAGGGTGTACATGGACATGCCGCCCAGAGAGATAAACTCGCATTGGGCAAAATTCACTATCCCCGTGGCATTGTGAATGATATTAAAGCCCATGGCTACGATGGCGTAAATTGCACCAATAGACAGTCCAGTGATAAGGTACTGAGCTATTTGCTGGGAGAAGTCCATATGCTTCAACCTTTAGGTTTTCACTGGATCCGTTGTTGGCATTTAATCCATTAACTCCCATCCCCCTTTGGTGGCCTTAATCATGACAATATCTTTCATTGACAGGCCATTGTGATCCTCAGGGGTGATGTTGTAGATACCGCTGATACCTAAATAGCCCTGGGTATTCTCAATGGCATCGCGAAGCTTAGCCCGGTCCGCCCCCACCTTTTTTATCGCATCAACTACGATGTACGCAGCATCCGCGCCATAGGCGACCATGGTGCCAGGCTCACGGTTGAATTTCTCTCGATATGCTTTCACATAGGCTTGGATCTTCTTTTTCTGGGGGTCGGAATCGGGGAGTTGATCGGCCACCACAATCTTGGTAGAGGGCATCATCACGCCTTCCCCGGCCTCTCCCGCAACCTTCCAGAAGATGGGATCCCCTGCCCCGTGGCATTCAAAAAGAGGCGCTTTTATTCCTAGCTGCTTCACGTTCTTTGGGATGATCCCCATGGCAGGGCCCACGGTCCAGGCGATAATTCCGTCAACGCCCTTGGCATTCATGCGAGTCAACTGGGCGGTCATATCCACATCCTTGGGTTCAAACGCCTCCTCGGCGACCACTTCCACGCCATACTTCGGTGCTTGGACCTTGACGTTCTTGAGCCCGTCCTTTCCGAAACCCTCATTGGAATAGAGAAACCCTATCTTACTAATGCCTTGTTTACGCATGTATTCGCAAATTTTTCCCATGGCGTCTGCAGCCTTATAAGGGGACTTAAACGTCCATTTAGGCCGTGAAGTTGGATCATCTTTTTTCAATGGAGCCTTTAGAATGACATCACCCCCTGAATGCATAAAGGCAGGAATCCGTTCTTGTTCAATGAATCCCCTCATAGCCATGGCCGTTCCCGTCAATGTGGGCCCAATAATGGCTACGACATCTTCCGCTTCAAGGATCTTTTTCAGGGCCATAACTGCTTTGGTAGGACTACTCTCTGTGTCTTCCATCACCATCTCCAACTTTCGGCCATTGATGCCTCCCTGCTCGTTTACCTCATCGATTGCAATAAGTACTGCATCGCGCTGTGCTGTTCCAATGTGAGCAGCACGGCCTGTAAGAGCAAAGATGCCTGCGATTTTTATGGGTTCCGCACCAAGACACAAAGGTGAACCCACCATGAAACAAACTGCCAGAGATATTGCTAAAACTACTGAGGCTTTTCCTTGCATGCTTCCCCTCCTGTGAAATTGGATTGACAATCATTCTTTGCCATGAAACATAGACTTTTGGAGATTCCCTCCTTTCTGTTTCCCATAGGCATCATCTCCCTGTGGGCCCCGCATTGTTGGAATCACCCGACAGAGGCTGTTTATTTCATGAACCCACATCAGGCCCTACCATGGCTCTCTGCCAAGATAGGCCGTTACCACTTTGTCGCTGTTCTGTATCTCTGCGGGGCTTCCTTCAGCTATTTTCTGGCCATAATTGAGCACGGTAACAGTATCTGAAATTCCCATGACCAGGTCCATGTTGTGAGCCACCAGCAGCACGGTGACCCCCGCCTCCCTGATCATGAGAATCGTATGGGACATCTCATGGGTCTCTTGTAAATTGAGGCCGGCTGCAGGTTCATCCAAGAGAAGCAGTCTGGGTTCTGTGGCCAGCGTCCTGGCAATCTCGACTCTTTTCTGATCACCATAGGGAAGACCGGCGGCCAAGAGACCAGCTTTGGATGCGAGGCCCATGAACTCCAGGATGTCATTACACCTTCTTCGAATTATCCTCTCTTCTTTCCGCACCTTTGGCGTGTGAAGTAAGCACCGGACAAATTCGGAGCTGCTCCGCGTATGCAGACCGACCATGACATTCTCCCGAACGGTCATGTTCTGGAATATCTGGATATTCTGGAAGGTCCTAGCGATTCCCATCCGGGTAAGCTGGTATGGCTTCTTTCCGGATAGCGTTCGGCCCTCAAAATAGATGTCACCTTCAGCAGGAGGATATATGCCGGTGATCATATTAATTGCCGTGGTCTTGCCAGCACCGTTTGGGCCAATGAGGGCAAAAATATGGCCGCTCTTTACTTGGAATGACAGTCGGTTGATGGCTTGAAGCCCACCAAAATTGATAGAAACATTTACTAGCTCAAGGATAGAATCTGAATTACTCATGTTCCCTCATCACGACCTCTTTTTCCAGGTACCCATCTACGTTTACTTCCAAAAGCATCAGGTTAATATCAACAAAAACCTTTTCTTTCAATCTCCTCAGGTCCGTGGACGCCACCAGCCTTGATCCTGCACAGGAAGGATTGCCGACTATACGAACATTGCCATTTAGTTCTGGCCCATGACAGCCTTGGTCTCCGAACGCCCAACCCTGCCGCTGGCCAGAACGCCCGTCCTTCAGTGCGGGGAAGTTTCACGGGAATATGAGAGTCCGATCCCATGGCCACAAAAAAAGCCGCGCGTTCCGAGGAACTGCCCGCGGCTCTGCTCAGTCCATATGTTTATTACTTACCGATGGGCGCGGACAGATCCCTCCTCTCTGAGCTGCCACCACCAGCGCCAACTCTGTGCCAACCGGTTCGCAAAGCCATTATCTTCCTGCTTCATGACGTTGTGACTCATAGCAAAATACCAGAAGTGTGTCAAGCGATAACGACCCATTGTTACTCCACAACGCAGGCGTCATTTCCTATGCGCTTGCTAAAAAACCTGCACATGTGATATAGAGTAATTGAGGTGCAAGGAGTCTTGTGTGAATACGTCTTTAGCACGTTTTTCAATCTGTAGCTCCCAAAACGAACAGCAGTCCACAGCTTTGCGTGGGCCAAGACCTTAGCATAGTGTGTACATCACGGAGGCTGATATGAGATCGCTTGACGAACATGTCCTGAAAGTAGCGAAAGAGATTGTGGCCAAGTTTATTGAGGTGGGTCGTGTCTCTCCTGCATCTTTTGACGACACTTTTAAGAGCGTTTACAAAAGCGTCAAAGAGGCCATACTAGACTACAGTACCGAAGAAGAAGGCGAGCAGAGTTCTTAGCCCTTACAATGTCGTAATCTGGCGACATTGGCGAGACCTTTGCCTAACCTCTTTGAGCGGTCATCATGAGCTTTTTGGGGAACCCATCCGGGCGAAGCGAACGTGCCTACCTTGGTGGGCAAATCCTGAACTGCTCAAGGCTGTAAGACCGAGTTTAGCCCAAAGATTGCTGATGGCTTGACACAAAGTAAAGCTTGCGCCAAAAGAGGCACTTCGTCCCATGATTTGGTGAGCAAGCCTATGGATGGGGCAAGAAGCTCATAGGAACAAGTGAGAAGGGATTGTGCCAAGGCCTCATTGGCATTGTGGAAACCCGTAATGACATTAAGGCCGAGCTTGAACGCCGTTTGAACGGCAAGAGGGAATGCGAACCGTGCAGCGTGATGCAAGAAGCTTGGGGCTGCTCGTTGATCAGACCTTAATTTACTTGCGCCCAGTTTTGGCCAGTTTTGATATCGACCTTAAGCGGTACCTTTAATTCGTGAACACCCTCCATGATCTCGGTCACATGTTCTATGACCGTGTCTAGCTCTTTGGGGGGCACCTCAAAGAGTAACTCGTCATGAACCTGCAGAAGCATCCTGGCCTTCACGCGCATTTCGCCAAGGGCCTGATGTATTCGTATCATAGCCACCTTAATGAGGTCGGCTGCCGTGCCCTGAAGGGGCGTGTTAACCGCCGTACGCTCGGCAAATTCACGGGCCGTGCGGTTCTTGCTTGAGATATCAGGTAGCCACCGGTGACGGCCTAGCAGGGTGGTCACCTTGCCCGCTTTCCGAGCCTCCTCTTTAGTCTCCTCTATGAAGCGCTTGACGCCTTTATACCTGCGGAAATAGTTCTCAATATAAGTCTGTGCCATCTTTTGACTGATCCCCAGCTCCTTGGAAAGTCTGAAAGGGCTCATTCCGTATATGATTCCAAAATTAATCACCTTTGCCTGACGGCGCATCTCGGGTGTAATCATACCTGGCAGCAGTTCAAAAACCTCGGCAGCTGTGCGTGTGTGGATATCCTGGTCTCCTTTAAAAGCCTCCACGAGAATGAGATCCTCGGAATAGTGTGCAAGTAGTCGAAGCTCTATCTGAGAATAGTCAGCTGAAAGTATAGTCCAGCCTTTCTGAGGCATAAAGGCTGCTCGGATCTTGCGGCCCTCCTCGGTCCGAACCGGGATGTTTTGCAGGTTAGGGTCACTGCTGCTCAAACGGCCCGTGGCTGTGACAGTCTGATTATATGATGTATGAATGCGACGACTTTCTGGATGAATGAGACCTACAAGGGCATCCGCGTAAGTGGACTTGAGTTTGGCCAGCGAGCGGTAGTGAAGGACCAGTGCGGGGAGCTCATGCTCTAACGACAGCGTTGTGAGGACCTGCACATCCGTAGAATAGCCGGTTTTCTTTTTCGTCTTCTTCTGAATAGGGAGCTTGAGCTTTTCGAACAGTATCCGGCCCAGCTGCTGATGGGATTGAATATTGAAGGTTTCCCCGGCCATGGCGTATATTCGGTCCTCCATGGCATGGAGCTGACGCTCAAAGTCTTTTGATGCGACCTCCAATCGATTCCTGTCAACGCAAATACCTGACATCTCCATATCCACGAGGACCGCTATGAGGGGCATCTCTACTTCTCCGAAGAGGCTGGCCAAGCCGCCCTCATGGAGTTTTGATTTTAGCACCTCATAGGCCATGAAGGTGATATCAGCGTCCTCACAGGCATAAGTGGCTGCATCCCCTACGGGAACTCTGCAAAAGGCTTTGTCATCCTTCCTGCCACCGGTGACCTCTTCGTAGGTCATCATTCTGTGGTCAAGATACTCGGCTGAAATGGCTTCCAAGTTGTGGGCACGACGGGTCGGGTTAAGGAGATAGGAGGCCACCATGGTGTCAAACGTAACCCCTTGAAGTTGAATCCCGGAACGTCTCAGAACAATCCAGTCGAACTTGATATTTTGGCCTATCTTGGCCAGCTTCGGATCTTCAAGGAGAGGTCTCAAACGCGCAAAGACGTGATCCGGGGCAAGCTGCTCAGGTGCACCCGAATATGAATGCCGCAGGGGGATGTAAGCAGCCTCATTCGGCCGACACGCAAAGGAGAGTCCCACAATTTCGGCGCGCATAGGGTCCTTTGCCGTTGTCTCTATGTCGAGGGCAAATATCCCTTCCTGCTTCAGTTCATCGATTAGCTCGATGAGGGCCTCAGCTTTCACAATAACGCGGTAGCTTTTCTGGCTGAGGTCCGTCTTTACAGGGAAAAGCTTTTGGAGCCTTTGAAACTCCAAGTCTTTGAAAAGGCTTGCCAGCCTCTCCGTATCAGGGTCTGAAGTCTTTAGTAACGCCAGTTCCAGAGATAAAGGGACCTGAGTATTGATTGCTACCAGCCGACGACTTAACATAGCTTGTTCACGGAAGGTGCCCAGGTTTTCGCGAAGTTTTTTCCTGCTTACATCATCAAGGTTCTGAAACACCGCCTCTAGGCTTCCATAAGTCTTAATCAATGAAATGGCCGTTTTTTCACCGATGCCCGGAACACCTGGAATATTGTCCGAGGCGTCACCGGCGAGGGCCATCACATCCACCCACTGAGAGGGCTCCAGGCCAAAACTTTCCTTTAAGCCTGCATAGTCAATGGTGCGCTCTTTCATGGG
Organism: Desulfobacteria bacterium; assembly: GCA_041547605.1. GTDB lineage: Bacteria > Desulfobacterota > Desulfobacteria > Desulfobacterales. The sequence goes on along the minus strand of JBFEUB010000044.1, from coordinate 10,480 downwards.
GTCCCAGATACTTATTGCCGAAGAGACCAGCTGCTTGAAGTCCTTATCACCCGTGACCATAACGACGTGGAAACCCTTTTTTTCAGCTGCCTGGGCCAACGTTCCGATAATGTCATCAGCTTCATAACCTGCAAGTTCCAAAGAGGGGATATTCATTCCTTCAACGACTTGCTTTATGTAGGGTATCTGCACAGAAAGGTCCTCTGGCATCGGGGGCCGGTTCGCCTTATAGGCCTCGTATATTGCATGGCGAAATGTTGGGCCCTTTGCGTCAAATGCTATAGCCATGTGACCAGGGCTTCGATCTGATAGAAGCTTTAAGAGCATGTTGCTAAAACCAAAGGTGGCGTTGGTGGGCAGACCCCCAGTCGTGGAGAGGTGGCGGACGGCATGGTAGGCTCGGTATATATAGCCGCTTCCATCAATGAGATATATGGTATTTTCCATGGAGGCTATGACCTCGTGAACATTCTTGGGGCAAGTGTGAAGCCCCCCGCCAATAAGGAGGGGGGTTGCGCCCTGCGGCAGCAATGCGTGTCCGGGTAGCGAGCCGGTCAATCGATTCGACACAGGCTAAAAGGGGATGCACGCATCCCGAGACCTTCAAAAGAACTGTTACCATGAATAAGCAGTCATGACAACTTCCGGAGAATAGATTGTCCCCCCAACAGACAGGCATGGACAATTTCTTGTTATGTATTATATACTGAATGACGACGTAAGACACGTACATGGAATTCTTATCAGAATGATGGTCCCCAGATTGGAGATTGCCGGATGCCAATCTGGAGCAGTTACCAGCGGATATTTGAAGCTGCCATGAAAGCCGAATCCGTACAAAGAAGACCGAGATCCAGAAGGAAAAAGCAAAAGGAGTATTGTTGCCACATCTGCAGGCAAGGATTCCCCTTCTGCTGGACCTGTCGTTGCGGTTTTCAGTTGTGCCAGGAGTGTATGATGGATAATCTGTGGGGCATGACGTGCAATGCCATCAACTGGATCTGCCCTGACTGTGGCCAGTTGCGTGGTTTTGGAAATCAGTAAAATGTATTGCTTGACGGCGATTTCTAGGGCTGATAGAATTTCATTTCCAAAATCATCAGAAATCTACAACAGGTCAAGAGCTGACCGCAAATCATACCGCGTCTGTGGTATGCTGCGGAACAAACACACCTTACAAGTTGTAAGTTAAAGGATTATCGTATTACGCCCCACCGGAATCCAGGAGGGATGGCCGAGTGGTTGAAGGCGGCGGTCTTGAAAACCGTTTCCCGGAAACGGGACGTGGGTTCGAATCCTACTCCCTCCGCCAGAGCCCTTTCGTTGAAGATGTCACTAAAAACCTTTGACACCAAATGCCTAACCGGGGTACGAAAAAGTGCTGGGTGTTGAGATCAATTTGGCAAGATAGCTGCGCGGATTGAGAAACGCCCCAAGAGCCGCCAAGGTTAAGAGTTAAAATTTGCCGGTTTATCGTATTCCGCGTGGGCAAAATCACGGAGAGATGGCCGAGTTGGCTGAAGGCGCTCGCCTGCTAAGCGAGTGTGGGGTGAAAGCTCCACCGAGGGTTCGAATCCCTCTCTCTCCGCCAATCCTAAGTGTGTGTCCAAGCACTCCTCACAAAAAGGAAAGAATCAGAAAAGGAACCGGTTTCAAGATAAGAGTCACCCCTGTAATCGTGTTGCTAATCCAATATCCGGATTTACAGTTGTTTTGTATGGGGTACAACAGTATTGGCCTCGATAGACCTCAGTAACGGCTCTGACCTAAAAGATCAGAAAGACCAAGACATGACCCGCATCCTGGTTGTTGACGACGATAGGGGTACCAGGGATGCCATCCAAGAAGCGATTCAGCATGCTGGGTATACCTGCTGGGGCGCAGCCAGCGGCGCTGAAGCCTTGGGGTTCCTGGAAAAAAACCACGTGGATCTGATTGTAGCGGATATTAGGATGCCGGAAATTGACGGGTTCGAGCTGACCAAGATCGTGAAGGAGAAGTATGACACAGACGTCATCATCATCACGGGCTATGGCCAAGAATTCCAATATGAAGAAGCCATTGAGAAGGGGGCAAGTGAGTTCATACTCAAGCCTATAAGAGTGGAAGAGTTGGTTGTCAGACTCAAACGGGTCCTGAGAGAACGTGCCCTCATTGCCCAACGACGGCAGATGGAGGAACGGCTCCGTGAGTTGACTATTACAGATAGCTTGACAGGGCTCTATAACATGAGGCACTTCTATGCTCAGCTGCAACAAGAAATAGATCGAGCTTTGCGCTACAAGAATCCGCTGTCGCTTTTGCTCCTGGATGTGGATCGGTTCAAACAGTATAATGATACATTCGGCCATCTAGGGGGAGACCAGATTTTGATTAAGCTGGGTGATGTCATTCGAGAATGTTTGCGCAAGAGTGACACCGCATACAGGTATGGTGGTGATGAGTTTATCGTTGTTCTGCCCCAAACCCAAGGGGATGAGGCATGGAACGTGGCAGAAAGAATCAGGTCGAGCTTTCCAGCCGTGCATGAGGACCTCGTGCCGGATGAGGGTGTTGGTACCACGTTGAGTATTGGCGTTGTGGAATACCGATTGGGTGAAGATTTGTCCAAATTTGTTAAGAGGGCCGATCAGGCCATGTACAAGGCAAAAAACCAAGGGGGCAATCAGAGCCTACTGGTTGAGGAATGATCCTACCCGAACTGAGCGAAAGTCGAGGATGTCTCGGATTCAAGGCGTCAAGGGTTCTATCTCCCAACGATTTTTACCACCGTGACACCCAGATTCTTCTGATGGGGCCCCCCCGGCGGGGCTGCCTCAACAAGAGGATGCTGATTTAGAAATGGTATGACGCTCCTTCGCAGCGTGCCAGTCCCCACGCCATGGATGACATGAACTTCCTTTAAGCCTGCCAGCAGGGCATCGTTCACGAATCTATCGACCGCTTTCAAGGCCTCTTCCACTTGCATTCCTCGAACATCGATTTCGGTGCGTACGTTCTCTGGGAAAGGAATAGCAACATCCGAATGCAGATCAGGGGAGGTTTTCTCCAGCCCTTTTGCCGGAGCCAGTTCTTCTTTTGGTACACGCACCTTCAGGCTGCCACTAGCGATGACGACGTGACCAGAGGCGTCTTCGATAGACTGCACGCTCGCCACCACGTTACCCCGTGTCCAGAAAACGCGGTCTCCCGCTCGAAGTGGGCCCATGATTCGATCCATGTGCCGATACTCTTCATTGGTTGAGCTGGCTTCGAGCGCCTTTTTCAGTATCTTCTTTTCTTCCCGGATGAGGGCTTTGGCTTCACGAATGGCCTGGCTAGTGGCCCTCTTCTCCCGTATGGTTTGTATTGCCTTTTCTACGGCAGCATTAGACCGTTCGATGATTGCGCTTGCCTCTTCGACTGCTTCGCGGCGCAATCGTTTCGCTTCCCGGGTGAGACGATCGTTTTCTTCTCTGTAACTTTTAGCCAATCCCTCAAGTATGCGTTTCTCTGCGCTCAGGTCCTGTTCTAATCGCTCATTCTGCTCTACCTGACGCTGGAGTTTTGAAATCAGATCCTCTAATCGATGGGCCTGATCACCCATCAGGGATGCAGAGCGCGAAATGATGGTGTCACTGATTCCCATACGCTGTGCGATCTCAAAGGCATAGCTGGAACCGGGGATATCGGGGAGGAATCTGTAAGTCGGCGTGAGGGTCTCACTGTCAAAGGCCATGGAGCCGTTTGCTATACCAGGCGTTTCATGGGCAAACGCCTTCAAGGCTCCGTGATGCGTTGTAACCACCGTCAGGACACCCCTCCTGGTAAGAATCTCTAGCACGGCCATGGCCAGGGCTGCTCCTGCCTGCGGGTCTGTACCGGTTCCAATCTCATCAATAAGCACCAAGTTTTTAGAGGTTGCTTCATCCACGATCCTCTTGACGTCCAGCAGGTGAGCAGAAAAGGTGGAAAGATTCATCTCAATCGATTGGGCATCTCCGACATGCGCAAAGATCCGGTTGAAGATGGGTATGTCTGAATCTGCATCTGCCGGAATATGAAGCCCGCAGGAAACCATTAGAGCAAGAAGCCCAACGGTCTTGAGTGCCACGGTCTTTCCACCAGCATTGGGCCCCGTGATCACGAGTGTATTGAAACCTTCACCGATCGAAATTTCCAGAGGGACCACAGGAAATTGCATATCCTCTCTGAGTGATAGCAAAGGATGCCGGGCCTCCTTAATTTTGAGCAAACCTCTGGTGTTAAGGGCTGGTTCATGTTGATTCAAGGCCCTTGAAGTCAGGGCCATGGCATAAACGCAATCCAGCGAGATCAATACTTCAAGGTCCTGTTCAAGATCAGGGCGGTTTGCGCGAACATGATCCGTAAGTCGGCGGAGGATTTTTTCTATTTCGTGGCGTTCATCTGCTTCAAGGGAACGAATACGGTTACTCAGCTCCAGGGTTTCGAGTGGCTCCACAAAAAGAGTCGCCCCAGTTGCCGACTGGTCGTGCAGGACCCCCTTAACCCGGTGACGGTGCGTCTCTTTTACGGGAAGGACCCAGCGTCCCTGTCTCATGGTGAACAGGCGCTCCTGCAGGATACCTGCCCGTGACAGCTTGTCAAGCAGGGAGTCCAGATCCCTTCGTAGCTGCTCACGTGCCTTTGCCATCTGACGCCGAATGGCAGCCAGATGCGAGCTGGCCTGATCACGAACTTCCTTGCTTTTTAAATCAATACTCTTGCTGACCTCCTGGGCAAGAGGAGCGTTAGGCACGAGACGTGCACCGACGTCTCGAAGGAGAGGAAAACTAGCTTGGTGTTTCGTAAAGAAGATACATATACTGTCTGATAACTCCAACACCTCATGAATATGGCACAAGGCATTGGGCTCGAGATAGCTTCCTTCCACGGCCGCCAACTCAAGGTATTCGCCTATATCCTGAAACCCTCTGATGGGAAAAGACTCGCCAGAATCGATGAGGGTGCGGAGTTCAGAAATCCTCCCAAGGCTTTTGCGCACGAGCTCCGAACTTGGAAGCGGTCTCAGATTCCTGAGGCGCTCAGCGGCAAGGGAAGAACAGGTTCTCCTCGCCAGATCATCAAGAACCCTGTCAAATTCTAATGTCTGATAAAGATGATTACTCAAGCCTATACCCAATTACAGGTTGACCATCCACCGTGTCTCAGGTAATGGTTATCTGCGTTCCAACGTCTGAATGGCGTGTTGCAAATTCCCTTTTCGCTGAGTCTAAGACCTTATAATGACTGCTCAAAGGAATTGTTGTTTGAGAAATATAGCCCTTGGCCCACTGAGTGGAAGTGGTTGCAAAACTTCAGATCGCGTTCAAGGCCAAGGCGCAAGCCGATAAAAAAGCGCAGAATACTTGAACAGTATGTGAGCATTTTGAAGACGCTTGCAACACAGCCATTGGGTGTTAGATGGGGTTTTGAAACCACTTCGAGTGTCATGTCTCACAAGAATGTTAAAATAGTCGTTAGGCAGCTTAAAGCCTTTTCCGAAGGACATTGAGCGTTTTGGGAATGAGATGGCAGCTGAGTGACGCGTCGAAAATCACGAACTGTTTGAGGGCCTTAGCCCGAGTTTTAGCGCTCCGGTTGCGCCTGACGGCTTGAAAAGAAGCACTGTGTGCGTGATTCAGCGGAGCGAAGCTGACGTCCCGAAAAAGCTCACGGAGTGAGGAAAACGGCTTTACGATGACTCCATGTTTTTTAAGGAGACTTCTGAGACACGACACTAGCTGAACTTCAAAGAACCGTCAAGCAGGATCTTCTTTGGGTGCGCGATGAAACAGGAGATAAAAAAAAGAATATTGGCTTCGGTCAGGTCGATTCCAAAAGGATACCTTAGGGATGCTGTCGTCAAAGAGACCATCCGCTGCGTGCTGCACGAATGGCTGAAGGAAAAAGGCCTTCAACCCGTGCCCGCCTTTCGCAATCCCCGCTATCCAGAAGGTCCGGTCGATGTAGTGGGTGTCAAGGAGGATCACGCCGTAGAAGTCGCTTTTTGCAGCAACCCAACGGTTGAGCTATCCAACATAAAGAGTCTGGAACGGGTGGCCTGTGAAAAAAAATTTGTAATCAGCTTTTCGCCGAACAAGAAAAAGGTCGAGTTAAGCACCTTCTTTCTCAAGCCGGGAATCGAACATATTTACATCTACGAAGAATGACGGCAAAGCAAAAAGTCCATCTGCGGCGTTGTGGTTGTCTGCACGCAGACTTAGATCCGAGGCCCTGACGTGCCTGCTTTGTTTAACCGCCTTTGGCCGGAAACCAAAGCTGCCTGCTTCGCACGTTGCCGTCTATGCATCTTTCGTCATTCCGACGTACCATAAGTGCGCCTCATTCTTCAAGAATTGCACGCCTTGCCTATGAACTTTTTGCTTTGCCGTCAGTTTTATGTCTTTTTATGCGTTAATCAAGAATGACAGACGCGCAAAAAGTCTTTTCCCGAACGAGATTGAACATTTTTGGAAGAAGATTCGTGATGAGGGTAGCGTCAAAATCGCGAACTGTTTGGTCCCGATTTATCGGGAGAGTTTAGCGCAAGGCTTTATTCGATGCCACGATTCAGAGGAGCGAAGCATGAATCCCAAGAATGCTGACGGAGTGAGCAAATTTGACTTTTTACGAGACCAGCAAGAATAGTACATGCAAAAATTACCCCCGACCATAGACACGCATGCCCATCTGGATGAACTGCCCGACCCTGAAGCAGCTATCCAAGAAGCGCAGGAAGGGGCTGTCCTGGGCATTGTGGCCGTTGGTCAGGACATGCGTTCCAATCAGAAGACTTTAGAGATTGCAAGTCAGCACCCAGGATACGTCTTTCCAGCTGTCGGATACCATCCCTGGCGTCTTGACGCTGATCATCATAAAGAGACGTTTGCCTATCTTGACAAAAACCTGAAGCACTGTGTGGCCTTGGGTGAGGTCGGCCTTGACTACAAAGCCAAGACAAAAAAAAAGGTTCAAAAGGCCATTTTTCGGGAACTCCTTGCCATTGCCAAGAAACATGAGAAGCCCGTCATTGTCCATTGCCGGTACGTCCACGAAACCGCCTTCCGCATGGTCAAAGAGGCTCAATTAGCGAGGGCGATATTTCACTGGTACAGTGGACCGCTCGATTTGATTTCTGTGATAGCAGGTGACGGCTATTTTATGTCTGCCACACCCGCTCTAGTGCACAACCCATATCATGCCGCAGCTATCAGGGCAGTCCCTCTTTCTAATTTACTCCTGGAAACCGATGCCCCTGTTCAATACCAGGAACTGGCCTCACGGCCGGTTCATGTCCAGGTCACCCTGAAGGAGGTGGCAAGGGTCAAGGGGGTTTCAGTTGAGGAAATCGCAGCGCGGACCACCCAAAATGCAAAGACGTGCTTCGGATTGGAGAATCTTGAGTCGGGCCTTATCGGTTGAGGGCGTTTGACACTCAGGAGAAAAGTCTGCCCAAAAGCCGTGATAACATCCGCCGAGCTTATAGCGGTTGTCAGAATAACGTTCCGATAAGAATAGATGACAATTGAAAATACTACTTGGCTCACTTGTGGGTGTGCAATTTTAGGATTTTTGACAATCAGTCTAATAGAAGCATCCTGCCAAGTCCTCCGCATCACAGCTTCTCCTGAAAACTGCCTTCGCACGTGAAGGGAATGACCCATCAAAAAGGTGTCATGGTGGTGAACGGCTCTGATTCCGAGGAACATGTGACCTTTGACGAGAACTTACGTCGCTTTGTGCCCGTAATCACACAGATCAAGCAGAGGGCATTCAGGGCACTTTGGCTTGCGGGCTTTGCATAGGGCTCTGCCGTGCCAGATCATCTGATGCGAGACAGCGATCCAATCCTTCTTGGGAATCAGAGGCATGAGATCAAATTCGATTTTGACCGGATCACTCTGCGTAGTCAGGCCTATGCGCTGAGAGACGCGTTTTACGTGGGTATCCACCACCATTCCGGGGATGCCAAAAGCGCTCCCGAGTATGACGTTCGCCGTCTTTCGTCCGATGCCGGGTAGTTGAACCAAAGCCTCCATATCGTTTGGAACCTTCCCCCCGTGTCTTTGCACCAACGCGACACAGCAGGCCTGGATACTCTTTGCCTTGTTGCGGTAAAAGCCGGTTGGGCGAATCATCTCCTCCAGAGTAGAAAGGGGAACCTCTGCAAAGTCTTTGGCGGTTCGTAGCTTTTTAAACAGGGTCGTGGTTACCTGATTGACACGCTCATCCGTGCACTGGGCCGACAAAATTGTGGCAACCAGCAGCTCCACTGGATTTCTGTGACGTAGGGCTGTCTTGACATCCGGATAGGTTCTACTTAGAATTTCTAATATACTTTGAATTCGTTTTTTTGTGAGCTTGTGTGCCATGGTTTCTACCTCTCAGCAGGAAGGTTCATTTCAATCATCGTGTCGGCAGTCAACCTCTCGGGTGGTTCGCGCCCTCGGCCTTACCTCTGGAGGGCTCGACAGCATCCTTTCTGCGCTAGTCCTGAAAGAACAAGGGATCGAGGTGGCCTGGGTTAATCTCGAAACGCCCTTTTTCGGCTCAGACAGAGCCCGGCGTGCCGCCCGTATGACTGGAATCCCATTAAGAGTGGAAAACATCACCCGGGTCTACATTGAGATGCTTAAAGATCCCAACTGCGGCTATGGCACCAACATGAATCCATGTTTGGACTGTCATGCCCTAATGCTTGAAATCGCCGGTGCCACGATGAAAAGAGAGGGATTCGATTTTCTTTTTACCGGCGAGGTCTTGGGACAGCGCCCCATGTCGCAGACCAAACCGTCGCTTCGTTATGTTGAAAAAAGGTCTGGTTTTGCGGGCCAGATTCTTCGCCCCCTGAGTGCCAAACTCCTACCACCCACGATTCCCGAAGAACGTGGCCTGGTGGATCGAGTGCGCCTGTTAGACCTTACGGGTCGTTCCCGAAAGCGCCAAATGAAGCTCGCCGAGGCCTTTGGAATCAGCGATTATCCCTCACCCGGGGGCGGGTGCCTCCTGACGGACCCGGGCTTTTCCAGGCGTGTGAAGGATTTGCTCGAACACCAGAAAGAATTACGGGCAAGAGATTTCGAACTCCTCAAGTTCGGCCGACATTTCCGCCTCGCCAAAAATCATAAAGTTATTGTAGGTCGCACCAAGGAAGAGAATGCACAAATCTTACAACTTACGTATCCTGACAAAGACATTCTGATGCACCTGACGGACATACCGGGTCCTACCGCTCTGATCCCCTTTGGCGCCCTCACAGAGGTTGTGCATGAAGCGGCATCCCTATGCGCAGCTTACAGCCGGGCTCAAGATGGCCAGCCCGCCCGCGTGTCTGTGAAGAGCCCCGGCGGCTCTGAGGTTCTCACGGTACTCGGCGGCAGTCCCAAGAAGTTCCATGCTCATCTCATCTGAGGAACCTCACCTTAAGCACATACGAATGGAACCTCGGGGTCGGGCTAAATTTAGCCTTGGTCCAATCCGGTGAGGATAGAAACATACGCGAAGGTTCTTAAGTAATCAAGGTGAAACCTCCCGCGATTGATCCGCAACGCCATGTCCTCCAGGACTTGTGGGAAACAACGGAATGTAGGTTTGAACTGCAAAGGTCGGAGTATTGCCCGCGGCTTAATTGCGATGAGCGCAGTCGAGTCGCCGCGGGGTTAGCCAGCAAATCCAAAAGTCTAAAGTTCCTTACCGTAGAACATAATCTGAAGTAAGCTATAGGGAATCTTCAAAATATTGTTTTGGTATTTCTCTGTAGTCATGGTAATAATAATAGATAGGAAGGGCATTCGCTCTAATCCAACATGGCTACTTAGAAGGGAATTTGGCATTTCATCCGGCCTTGAAATTCCTCATTTTCACACGCCCGATCCTGTGCGAGAAAAGGAACAATGTGCGCGCATGAACTCATCTTGGGAGAAACCGTCGACTTCATAACTGGCGAAACGCTTGTCGATACCATTGACGAAAGAGCCAGACAAAAGATTGCACGGTTTCTCGTCGAGAAGAAAGGGTATGCGAAAGATGACATACTAGTGAGGCGACAGATTACACTCGAAGTGGCGGGGAAAACGGGCACTTTCACGGTAAGCTTTGTAATCAAGGTAGCGGATAAGTCTTTCATGGTCGTCATCTTTGGGCCTGGTTCCTTGGTCACTCGAGAGCGGCCCGCGTTAGCTGCAGCCAGACTTGTTGAAGGCTATGAAGTGCCGTTTACTGTTGTAACAAACGGTCAAGGAGCGGAGGTGCTCCACACCAGATCTGGCAAAGTAATAGCTGAAGGGCTTAAGAACATTCCTTCGAAGGCTGAGGCTCAGCAAAGCTTACCCACAGTCAAATTCGAAACGCTAACTGAAGAACGACTGGAAAAGGAAAAAAGGATTCTTTATGCGTTTGAGGTTTTGGCTCAGCGCGAGTGTGATGAATTTACCTGTAGTCTGTATTAGAACCCATCTCAAAAATGGGTCTGAGTCCC
>JBFEUB010000043.1:0-19965 GCA_041547605.1 Desulfobacteria bacterium | reverse complement strand
TAGCCAACGACTCTAAACTACTAGCAAGAAACGCGGAAGCTAGAATCCCACACAGATCTGAAGTGTGATGATGTCCTGATCATCTCTGATGAAGCCGCTTTCCTGATCAACCTGCGTGTAATCCGCACTGATCTTGCCATTGTGTCCTTTCATGAAATAGTTTAGCCCAAGAGTCCAAAACTCCGTCTCGAATTCGTGATCCACATCCACGGTTTCATACCGCACGTACGGCTGCAAATGGTTCGGGAAAAGATATCCCGCCTGAACATACCAGTTCTCGGCATCATCTCCCTTGCCCAGTGAAGAGAAATTGTGGTCCTGGGTACAGTGTTCAATATCGATATAAGCGGCCTCTGCTGTGACCGCACCGTCTGCCACCGGGTGATCAAAGAAAACATCAACCGTCCAGACCTGATTGTCGTCGTCGTCCCCAGTGACAAGCGGCGTTCCCGGGTCGATATCGTCTTGCTGATCAAAGCCGAGACCCAGGCTCAAAACTTTTTTCTTCCCAAGGTAGGTTCCCTTGTTGAACCAGCCCGTCTCTGGCTCCATCAAGCTGACCGCCACACGGCCTGCGAATCTGAGGTTGTCATCAGGATTGTCATCATTTTCAACCCCTTCAGACACCATAAAGCGGTACTGCAGGAGCCCGTCCATTGGGTTGCCCCATAGGGTTACACCGTCATCTCGTCCGACCTTGCTGGCATAAAAGATACTGCCCCGGACGCCCCCCTGGAGAAAAGGGAGGTCTGTGGTCAACATCGTCTTGGTGGAGGTCGTGCCGTAGTTGCGGGTCAGCGGAACATACATGCGCCCCGCCTGAACCATGAAGGCCTTATCGAAATTTAGGGTAACCCACAGATCACGCCAGGCAACGCCGCTCCCGAGTCCAACCGAAGAGTTGTCCAACCCATCCTGACCAACGCGGTCTGAGGCCACGTGGGTGAAAAAGCTCACCAGGTCTGTCACATTGCCTTTCAGGTAGAGATAGGCCCGCCGGATCATAAAATCGTTCAAATCTTCGGTTCCGGTGGCTGTGACCTTGCCGTCCTCAACCCACTGAAACCAGGGCTGCGCCCAGATGCCGACCTCTAGGTTGGCCTGTTCATCAATATCCGCCTTGATGCCGGCCCAAGACGGACTCACCATTCCGGAAACAAAAAACACCACAAACATCATTGCGGCATATACGGCTAATCGCTTCATGCATATTCCTCCTGTTTTTCAGAATTACATCATCTTCAGAATACAAAATCGGGCACGGACCAAGGCGGGCATCACCTCCTTTTCGCGGACAGCCAAAAAGCCCCGAATGGGGTTTCGTGAACTTCCTTTGACCTAAACGCTCTGGGAGAATCGTCCTTGCAGGCCAATGCAAAGGAAACGTTTCCAGCGCCAGCATCAGCCCACACCATAATTGAGCGCCAACACAATGTAGAACCAGTGGTTCATGAACTTGAAATAATTAGGTAGAAACCCCTACTAAAAAACTATGGAAATTGTCAAGTTTTTCCGTTTTTTAATAGGTAAATCTCCTGGGTCGACTCCATATGACCGCATCTCCTGGCAGTTGCAAAGAGCTACCTAGGCGGTTTGTTTACGTGTATGGACGGGCTGATTGCCTCCAAGATTTGCGAGATTCTCTATGGCTTATATTGAAATGTCAAATAAATAATATCAATGCCAGGCTATCATCGCCATTGAGGATTTCAATCAGGGGGCGGCAAGATCCAATAAGCCACGGTCATTGCTTGGCTGGGGAATTCTTCATGTAGAATACTCAAAATTTGGATAACAGCCACCCATCCCAAACCCATTTTCCTATAATCTATGATTATGGTATGATTTCTCTACATACACCGGTGAGACGTTGATGATGGAAAACAACCATAACAGATGCAAGCGATGCGGGCAGTGTATGAGCGTGTGCCCTGTATACCAGGCCACCTTTCGAGAAGCCGATGTGGCCCGCGGTAAATTGGCCCTGCTGGAGTACGTGCAGGCAGGGACCATGCGTGTGTCACCGCGCCTTGAAGGAATTCTTTCGCGGTGTCTCCTGTGTGGCGCGTGCGCGCAGGTTTGTGCAAACAAGGTTGAGACGACCCGCATCATGCAATCAGGCCGCGAGCAGCTTTTTGAGGCTGCAAAGAGAGGCGAACCCCAGAGTGCCTTGCTCAGGGCTGTGGGCGAGGGGCGCTTGAGCACCAAAATGCTGCTTAAGGGTGGCGCACTCCTTCAAGCCCTTGCCTGTAAGAAGATCCCGGAAACCAGTGGACTCCACCTTCGGTTCCCTTTGTCCTTTTTCACTGAAAGGAACACGATTCCTCCCCTTGCCTGGGCCGCATTTCTGGACACCTTCCAGTTTGAGCCAGCCGTCCAGAGGGATGGCCCGCGGGTCGGATTTTTTGTTGGTTGCGGTGCCAATTATCTTTTTCCCATTGTGGCACGGGCCCTTGTGCATATCTTGAAACGCATGGGAGTGACCCCGGTCATTCCAGGGGACCAGGTTTGCTGCGGCTTACCTGCCTATGTGTCGGGTGACACGGAGACCGCCCGGAAGCTCGCTAAAAAGAATATCGATGTATTTAAAACGCTGAAGCTGGATGCTATTGTGACCGTGTGTGCCTCTTGCGAGTCCCATCTGAAAGGCTTCCACGCACTATTTGGAGGCGACCCTTTGTCCCGCGATGCCGCTACTGCAATGGCCGAAAAGCAGGTCGATGCCATGACCTTTCTCGTCGAACACCTTGGCCTTGTGGAATACCTGCATGCTGTTGAACCTGCTGAGCCGGTGAAGGATGCAAGGCCTTTGCGGGTTGCGTATCACGATCCGTGTCATCTCAGGCTTGGGCAGGACACCGATGCGCCCAGGAGACTCCTCGAGGCACTGCCCGGCGTGCAATTGGCAGAACCCCCACACCCGGGCCGATGCTGTGGCCACGGAGGGGCGTTTAACCTTTCTCACTTTTCCCTGTCCATGAAGATCCTGGATCGGCGTATGGAGGACTTCAGAAAGGTGAAACCCGAGGCGATTGTGACCGGTTGCACGGGGTGCCTTCTGCAGTTTGCAGAGGGAACCAGCAGAAACGCCCTTATGGGGAGGATTGAGGTTTGTCACCCTCTCGTGCTGGTAGAGAAAACTATTGCACCCTATAAGACTCTAACTCAGCGTCGAAGAGGCCTTCCAGTATTTCACTCTCTTCATACCGATGCTGCACGATAGCGCAGCGAATGTTTAACTGGCACCAGTTACGGCAAATGGCATCGCCGGGGTCATACCGCCCAAAACAGTCGAACCTGTTCGTCAGAAGCTTGGAATCAAGTATCTTTTTTCTCATGATAAGGCCAACAGCGTTGTCATCTCCTGATGGATAAGGCCATTTGTAGCCAAAATTTCCTTGTTGTCAATACTATAAGCTCCTTGTGAAAAGTCGGAAACCATTCCCCCGGCCTCCTGAGCTATAATCCAACCTGCCGCTGTGTCCCATGGGGCCAAGTTCTGTTCCCAGAATCCGTCAAATCTGCCGCAGGCCACGTAACACAGATCCAGGGCCGCTGAGCCCAGCCGCCTAACCCCCTGGGCAGCCAGGAGGCATCGCTCAAGCCGCCGCATTAAAGGGTCAATCACGGGCTCAAGATCATACGGAAAACCCGTAACGAGTAAACTCTCACGAACAGACTTTGTCCTCGAGACACGAATGGGTCGGCCGTTGAGCTCGGCGCCCTGCCCCCGCGTGGCGCAAAAAAGCTCCCTGCCAACTGGATTCAAGATCAGACCAAATGTCATCTCGCCTTCAAGAGCAAAGGCAATAGAAAGGCTGAACTCGGGTAGGTGATGGGCATAGTTTGTCGTGCCGTCTAGCGGATCTATGATCCACTCATGTGGGTCTGTCCCGGGGAGTACACCACTTTCCTCGGCAAGAATGGTGTGGTCCGGAAATGCAGTCCGAATAACCTCGATGATGGCTTCTTCAGAGGCCACATCTGCTTCGGTTACCAAGTCGATGGCGCCCTTTTTCTCTACGGTATGGGCCTTGTCCCAGTCATTACGAAGGATTTCGCCTGCTCGCGCTGCAGCGGCCACGGCAACATCCCTGATTTTTCCCAGATTCACGGCCAGGAACTCTATAGGATTGCACTTACGAAGTCAATTATTAATGGGAGCATAAAACGAGATTGCATGCATTCATACGCTTGTCTGACCCTAAAGCACTAGAAGCTGATCATATGAAAAAGCTACCTCCCCCTCAACAAGCTCAGGATCACGCAAAACACAGACTGCGCAGAGAAATCCTTTTTTATTTGCCGGGAGATGGCGGCAAATAGAGACTATCAGGCCCGCCTTTGACGGGCTCTAAACTGCCTGAAGGGCTGAGCTTCTTTTCCTGATCGACATCTCCCAATCAGGAACGATTAATCTTCCTCCGCATTCTCCCTTCGGTCTGAGCTCAGGGTCGAAGACAGTGCCTCGAACGCACATAGCGAGTGGGCGCTTGGCCAATGCACGTTTTACCGCTTGAGCATTTCCTCTACAAAACGGCTCATTCGCTCAAAATGTGTCCCCTCCCAATAAACCCGGCGACAGGAGCTACACCAAGTGAATACCTGGTAATTCGCCCTAACCCTGGGGGAGAGGGGCTGAGCAATATTTTGCTTTGGGATCGGTTCAATAGATCCGTTACAGCGCAGGCATCGAGAGAAAGGCCGTGCGTCAGCAAACAAATCCAAGCGTTCGAAAATCGCCTTGAGTTGCATCCTGGGATCGGCCTCTTTGACCAAGGTGCCGCGCGTGATGACTTTGTGCTTCAGCAGGCTTCTACTACGCGTGAGCAGCACCCGGTCTTGCTGCACAGATGTCTCAACGAGGCGCTTGGGGTCAGCATCATGGTTGTAGAGCGTATCAAAACCAAAAAGCCGGAGATATTTTACGAGTTTGCCAAGGTGGACATCTGCAACAAATTTGGTGCGCCTCAACGAGTGGGGTCCCAGTTTGCGGGCGGGACGAATGTTAAGAGATTCAAAGACCGGGTAAATGCTGATGCGCTCTCCGCCTTGCAGAGGAAACGAGAAATCCGCAGATTCCCCATTGACGAGAATAAGGTCGACTTCGCTATGGGGAACCCCCAGGGATGCCAGCACTTCCGTGACAGTAGTGCCTTGGCGGAATGAGACCGAAAAATCTCTTTTCCGTTTTTCTATGGGAAGAAAATCATTCAGCTCTTCGTAGAATCGAAAGGTTGCCTGGAGCATCTTGGGTTTTGGATTGCGGATTTTGGATTCCGGATTGTATATCATACGCGGATTCATTCGAAGAATTGCAGGTCATCTTTGTGAAAACCTATGGATTACAGGAAAAGACTCTACCAGACGTATGTTTGATACTCAAGGAGAAAGGGTCTGGCTGAACACCGACCGAACCCCGAAAGAGCCGGGGTTCAAATCGATTGACATATCTCTGGCTGTCCATTAACTTTCTCATAGTGTCGCGTCTCAGAAATAACTTCCATAAGTTTGGGGGAGCTTTATGCTGCTTTTGAAGAGGCGTTTTGCTCGCTCCCGTTCCCGTGAGCATTTTGAGTCCCGATACATCGGGAGAACGCCCCCATGGGGCGTCAGACGCATTTTTGACAAACACGCTGTGCGGGAAAGCTTCTGATGTCGGAAACCTTGGAAGGGCATGTGGAGCGAATTGTCTACGCTAGCGAGTACAACCACTACGCAGTGGCCAAGTTAAAGATCAGGGGAAACCCGGAGGTGGTGACGATAGTGGGTGAGCTGGTCGGCATAGCACCAGGACAGGAACTCAAGCTATCGGGCGTGTGGGAGACCCACCCCAAGTACGGCCACCAGTTCAAGGCCACTGGATACAGTGTAAGACTTCCTGCCCAGATCCAGGGGATTCAGAAGTACCTGGGATCAGGGCTCATCCGCGGAATTGGCCCGGCCATGGCTGAACGATTGGTTGATCGGTTCGGGGAAAAAACCCTCCGGGTTATTGAGCGCTCTCCCAAAAAGCTCCTTCAGGTTAAGGGGATTGGGAAAAAACGCCTTGAGGTCATTCGGGAAG
Organism: Desulfobacteria bacterium; assembly: GCA_041547605.1. Lineage (GTDB taxonomy): Bacteria > Desulfobacterota > Desulfobacteria > Desulfobacterales. The sequence continues at coordinate 13,898 of JBFEUB010000043.1, read as the reverse complement.
CCTGGGAAGCCCAGAGGGACATCAGGGACGTCATGATCTTTCTTCAGGGCCACGGTGTGAGCACCGGCTATAGTGCCAAGATATTCAAGCAGTATGGTCAGGACGCCATCCGGGTAGTGCAGGAAAATCCCTACCGCCTTGCGGCCGACATATTTGGCATAGGCTTTCTGATAGCAGACGGAATTGCAGGAAAAATCGGCATTGCCAGGGATGCCATGATACGGGCCGAGGCTGGTATTCTGCATGTGCTAAACAAGGTGTCTGATGAGGGACATGTATTTCTCCTGCATGATCAACTGCTGGATCGGGCTGAAGCGCTCCTCGAGATCGACCGAACCCGACTCGAAACAGCCGTGAGAAACCTGGCTTCATCGGGAGACATCGTACTTGAAGAGTTTCAGGTTGAAGATCACTTATCCAGAGGTACGACGGGCGTTTACCTAAGAACTCATTACGCGGCCGAGGTGGGCCTGGCTAGTCGCCTTAAGGCGCTGCTTTCCGTCCCCTTTCAAGCGCTTGGTCAGGATGTCGGGCGCATGGAAAAACTGGTCCAACGTAAACTGGCTGTTATACTTTCAAAAGAGCAATGGGTCGGCCTGAAAACCGCGCTTTCCCGCAAGGTGTCCATTATCACGGGTGGACCTGGTACGGGAAAGACCACATTGGTCAAGGCTATCCTGGCTGTCTTTGAGGCAGCCGGAAAACGCGTGATGCTGTGCGCACCCACGGGGCGAGCAGCCAAGAGGCTTTCTGAAGTCACAGGACATGAAGCAAAAACGATTCATCGCCTTCTTGCCTATAACTTCAAGAGCGGCGGGTTTCAAAAAAACGAGACAGACCCACTCGATGCCGATGTGGTCATCGTGGATGAAGCATCCATGGTAGATGCCTTCCTGATGTATCACCTTGTTAAAGCGATCCCGATGACCGCCATTCTGATTATTGTGGGGGATGTTGACCAGTTACCTTCGGTAGGCCCTGGAAATGTTTTACGGGACTTGATCGACTCCAAACGGGTGCCTGTCATATTCCTAAAGGAGATCTTCAGGCAGGCTCGGGAGAGTCTGATCATTGTAAATGCCCACAGAATGAACCAAGGGCTTTCGCCAACGATACCGGATTCCAACCATGAGAGCGTGGAAGACTTCTATTTCATCCAGCAAGAAGATCCTGACAAAGTGCTTTCCACGATATTGGATCTGTGCTGCAAGCGGATTCCAAGTCGGTTCAACCTGGACCCGTTGTCGGACATCCAGGTGCTGAGCCCCATGCACAAGGGCACAATTGGCACCACCAACCTGAATCGCGTGCTACAGCAAGCCTTGAACCCGTCGAAAGATATGATTGAGCGAATGGGGTACCACTTCCGGCGTGGAGACAAGGTTATGCAGATTAGAAACAATTACCAAAAAGATGTCTTTAATGGAGATATTGGAACTATTAGCCGTATTGATCGCGATGCGGAGGAAGTTACAGTCAAGTATGACGGCCGTCCGGTCGACTACGAGTTTTCCGAACTCGACGAGCTTGTACTCGCTTATGCCGTGTCCGTGCACAAATCCCAAGGGTCAGAATACGGAGCCGTGATCCTGCCGGTGATGACGCAGCATTTTGTATTACTTCAAAGAAACCTGATATACACAGGGGTTACTCGTGCAAAGGAGCTGGTTGTGCTCATTGGAACGAAACAGGCGCTGGCCATTGCCCTGCGCAACGACAGGCCGCAAAAGCGCATGACCCGTCTTTGTGATAGAATGAAACGAATGCGGAATGGAGATTTCGGAGTGCTGAGATAGTAATAAATACTTAAACTACACGACATTCTTATGGGTAATGATGCCTTTTCTTTCGTTCCGAGCCTCACGGGTTTGTGTTTTAAGTGACTTACCTGTGGGGGCATTCTTTGCCCCCTCCGCATTCTCCCGCAAGCGTGAGCTGCGGTCTTCTCCACATATAAGTCACAAAAACACAGCGCCCTGACGTCAGTCACTCCAGAAAAGAGCATCATTACCAGGATAGCATCATGTCGAGTATTTAACGCACTTTTTTGTGACTTCGTTTTTACGTTCCGCATCCCGAATTCCGAAATCCGCATTCGAGTGGGAGGTGGTCTTTTGAAGAACGTTTTGGTGGTTGGTGGTGCAGGTTATATCGGTTCGCACATGGCCAAGTGTCTTTCCGCAAACGGTTACGTGCCGATTGTCCTGGACAACCTTGTTCGCGGCAACCGCCGGGCGGCAAAGTATGGACCCTTTTTCGAAGGGTCCATGAATGATGCAGGTCTACTTCACAAGATATTTTCAGACTATGCTGTCGCAGCCGTCATGCATTTTGCAGCCTTCTGCTACGTTGGAGAATCAATGAAGCATCCGGCCAGGTATTATGAGAACAATGTAGCCAATACCCTTGCCCTCCTTGAGGCGATGGTTGAAAGGGATATTGCTAATTTCATATTTTCGTCTTCCTGTTCGGTTTACGGGGAACCTGTTGAAACGCCTATAACAGAAGATCACCCCAAGAAACCGATCAATCCCTATGGAAGAACAAAACTCATAGTTGAACAGATATTGGATGATTTTGGCCCGGCCTATGGACTGGAGTCGGTTTGTTTGCGTTATTTTAATGCGGCCGGGGCTGACCCCCATGGCGAGTTAGGCGAAGATCACAACCCGGAAACACACCTGATCCCGCTCGTTCTTGAAACGGCTCTTGGGCAACGCCCCTACATAGATATCTTCGGGGATGACTATCCCACTCCAGACGGCACATGTATTCGAGATTACATTCACATTGAAGACTTGGCCCACGCCCATCTGCTTGCCCTGGAAAGGTTGTTGACAGGCTTACCGGGCGGACAATACAATCTCGGCAATGCGAAAGGTTATTCCGTAAAACAGGTCATCGAGATTGCTCGACATATAACCGGCAAAGAGATTCCTGTGAGAGTGGTAGAAAGGCGTCCTGGCGATCCCGCTGTTCTCATCAGTTCTAGTGAAAAGGCGATGAAGGATTTGGGATGGAAGCCACAGTTTCCGGACCTTGAGACGATAATGGAAACCGCCTGGACCTGGCACAAAAATCATCCCGATGGGTATTGATTTGGAGAAAATGTTTTTGTAAGTACCGGTTTTTACGGAAAGGCCATACCAACCGCCTAACGAAGTGTTGCATGACGGATAAGACATCAAACAACAATAATATCACCTGGTTCAATGGCTATGTCTCTCGCGAGGACCGCGAGAAGCTCCATGGCCACAAGGGAGCGCTTATCTGGTTCACGGGCCTTTCGGCTTCTGGTAAATCCACGATTGCCCACCTGACTGAACAAGAGCTTCACCGCCGAGGTTGCTCCACCTACGTGTTTGACGGGGACAACGTGCGTCATGGCCTTTGTGCAGATCTCACTTTTGGTCGTGAAGATAGAACAGAAAACATTCGGCGTATAGGCGAGATGGTCAAGCTTTTTGTGGACGCAGGTATGATTGTCCTTACTGCGTTCATCTCGCCCTATCGGAAGGATCGCCGGAAGGTCCGATCACTGTTACAGGATGGGCAGTTTTTAGAGGTCTACGTGGAGTGTCCGCCGGACGTGTGTGCCACTCGCGACCAGAAGGGCGTTTACGCCAAAGCCAAAGCCGGGTTGATCAAGGACTTCACGGGGATTTCTGCCCCCTATGAAGTCCCCCAAAATCCCGACTTGGTCATCCGGTCTTCTGAGGAGGATGCCCAACAAGCCGCAAAGCGCGTCATTGAACTGATAGAAAAGTACAAACTGATTTAACTCCCTTCCGCGAACCAGGCGTCGCACGGTCGAAAACCTATACCTGAGACAAACTCTCAAAGGTTGCTTTTTCATAGCAGAGCGGTTCTCAAAAATATGTTCCGTTTCAAATTAGGATCTACCTCCCTGATCAAGTTTTTGAACACTAGAGCAAAGACTGAGAGGAAGACACATCAACTATGGCAAAACAAGTCTCATCCCCTATCGCTGACGCGCTCCTTGCCTGGTACATTCGTCATCAGCGCGACTTACCATGGCGCAAAACCCGTGATCCTTACTGTATCTGGATCTCCGAGGTCATGCTTCAGCAGACCCAGGTGGAAACCGTTATCCCTTATTACCACCGGTTCTTGTCACGATTCCCCACCGTGGAGTCATTAGCTGCGGCACCTTTGGACGACGTGCTCAAAGCCTGGGAGAATATGGGATACTACGCGAGAGCGCGTAATTTGCATGTAGCAGCAAAAGAGGTCATGGAGCGATTCGGAGGCAGGATCCCAAACACGTGGGACGGACTCGTCCAGCTGCCGGGGGTCGGGAGCTACACAGCGGGTGCGATCCTCAGCATAGCGTTCGGACAACGAGCGCCAGCCATAGATGCTAATGTGCGACGGGTGCTAAGCAGGCTCTTTGGTATCGACCAACCCCTTGAACGAAGTCGGACACTGCGGCAACTCGCCGAACTGGCCAGAAGTCTCGTCCCGATTGAAGGTGCTGGGCGCTTCAACCAAGCACTCATGGACCTGGGATCAGATATTTGCACACCTCGGAAACCAGACTGTACGCATTGCCCGATCCGAGGACACTGCTGGGCTTATCAGCATCGATGGCAGGATGTCTTACCAGTGCGTAGAAAGCGCAGTACCATCCCACACCAGCACGTAACGGCAGGAGTTATTCAAGACAAGGGTGGACAACTGCTCATCGTCCGCCGGCCCAACCATGGCTTGCTGGGAGGGCTGTGGAAGTTTCCCGGCGGTGCCCAGCAGCCAGATGAAACCCTGGAAAGGTGCCTGCGAAGGAAGACTCGAGAGGAAGTGGGGATCCGGATTCGGATCGGAAAAAAAATTACGTCTGTAAGTCATGCGTATACCCACTTTCGCATCACACTACACGCCTTCCAATGTGCGTACCAATCGGGCAAGCCGCAGGCCCATGGCTGTTCAGAGTGGCGTTGGACAAGACTCGAAGGATTAAACGACGTGCCCTTTTCAAGGGCGGATCGAAAAATTATTGAGGCATTAACCTCAAAGGTTGAACAGTTGGCAGCATAATTATTCGGTCATCGCGTTTGTGCTTCGCGCCATGTCATAAGGGACAAGGAGGTAATCATGAAGGTCCTTATCACCGGCGGCCTTGGCTTTGTTGGCACGCAGTTATCTATCCGTCTCCTGGAAAGAAGACATCAAGTCACCGTTGTTGACCACAGCCCTGAGCCCCGGGAATACACGCCCGAGGAAGCCATTTATGTATCTGGGGATACCACAATCCAGGGGGCATGGCAGGAGGAAATTGCAGACCAAGATGCAGTGATCAACCTGGCGGGAGCCTCGATCTTTACACGATGGAATGATGAGACCAAGAAGCTCATTTATGACAGCCGGATTCTCACGACCCGCAACGTGGTCGAAGCCATACCTAACGAAACAGCAAAAGTGCTCTGCAGTACGTCGGCGGTTGGATACTATGGTTTCCGGGGCGATGAAGCGCTAACAGAAGAGGATACCCCAGGAGACGATTTTCTAGCCAGCCTTGCCGTCGACTGGGAAAACGAAGCCCGTCAGGCAGAGAAAAAGGGCGCTCGCGTGGCTATCACACGATTCGGCATTGTCCTGGGTAAAACCGGGGGGGCCCTGGGACAGATGATTCCTGCTTTTAAGAAGTTTGTGGGAGGACCGCTGGGCAGTGGCAGCCAATGGTTTTCCTGGATTCACATGGAAGACTTGTTAAATGCATTCATGTTTGTCCTTGATCATGAGGAGATTAAGGGCCCCGTTAATTTCTGCTCACCAAACCCTGTTCGCAACCGGGATTTAGCCAAGGCATTGGGAAGGGTCCTGTGCAGGCCATCCTTTTTGACCACGCCCGGCTTTATGCTGAGAATTGTACTCGGAGAGTTTGGATCGGTGCTCCTAAAAGGTCAAAGAGTTATCCCTGACAAGCTCGTGAAGCACGGATACGCGTTTCGCTATGCAGATATCACGGCAGCCCTGGAACAGGTTATAAAGGAAGAGTGATCTCTGCTTCTCAGACGCAATCCGTTCATGAAGGTGCCACCCCTTTCCTTGGTTACTGCCCTGCAAGGAGGAAAAGATGCTGGACAAGATGAAGGCATTAATGAAACAGAAGGACATCTGCGTTTTGGCTACGGTCTCCGACGGCAAACCTCACTGTTCCCTTATGGCCTACGTCACAGATGATGAATGTCGGGAGATTTACATGGTTACAGACAGATTGACAAAAAAATACAGCAATCTTATGAAAAACCCGGCAGCCAGCCTCCTGATCGACACACGGGATGAGCACGCCGGCCCGACGCGGTTAAAAGGAAGGGCCCTCACGGTTACTGGTGTGTTTCAGGAGGTCAAGGATCAGACAAAAAAAGACGTGATTCGCAATAAACTCTTAGACACGCACCCACACCTGAGAGCGTTTGCCTCCCAGCCTGATGTCGAAGTCATCTCAATTAAAATAGAGTCCCTCCTATTGTTGGAAGGACTGACAGATTCCTACTTTGAGCAAGTGGCGTAAAATATGACCTGGTCCTCCCCCTCACAAAATCCTCACGCTTAAACTGTCACAACCAAACGTCCACGAGCCTGCAACGGTGGGGCAAGGAACTCCCTGGTAACCAGAATTCTATGCTGGAATCTTCACGGAGCCTTTACTTTCGGTCAATAGGCCATATCTTATTCACTAAAAAGCCTGTCGCTACCGCGCCAGGTGCTAACACATTAAGAAGCACTTTTTGCCATGAGAATTTGGGATGTTCCTCCAGAAAAGTTGTGCCGTAAACACCTTTTGGGTGAACACTGTGAGTTGCACGCTTTATGGTCCATATTGACACAGGGCAAAAAAGGATATTCCAAACATCCGGAAACTATGCGGTGGAAGGGTAAATGTAAAGCCCTCTTTCTTAGGCATGAAGCCCTGGTGAAAGAAATGGCCAGAAGGAGGTACAGACACGGCAGCCCTCTCTCCCACAGGCTTGCCACCGGCGATGCCAAGCAGGACGCGTATATAAACACTTATCAGGAACAGATCAGAATTTTGGCGAGTAAAGGCTGCGCGTGCGAGGTACCGTGACACATTCTCGCAACGACCATAGACCAAACACCAATAAGGGGAAAACCATGACCTATATAAACCAAGACAGCTTAGCAACTTTGGAGTGTCGATTAACTTGGACGAGTGAAATTGTTAAACACACGGAGATTTATCTTGCCGAGCAGGTCAATTTCTGGCGCGACGTCCTCCCTGAGGAAGTATACCAGGCATTGATGAGAAGCAGTGCAGGAGACCAGTTTCACTTCTCGTTTACTCAGGGAAAAGTCACGCGATCCCGCGATTCCAAGCAAATATTGACATTGGATAATCGTCAGTTCGAACGGCGGCGAATCAATGGACACCAGATCGAACCGCGCCTTGGACGCTTCTATCCTAAAGGACTTCTGAAGGGTCTGCCCAATGTTTTTCCAAACAACATCGAGCCGTTCCGCTGTGTGGGTATGCAATCATCTCATCTCACGGTCGATTTCAATCATCCGCTTGCTGGAAGAGATGTCGAACTGGACGTCACCATAAGAGATGTGAGAGAGAAAAGCACTGATCGCGGTGGACGATTAACCGACTGGATGGAGACGATAACCGACGGCCCAGGCATGCAAGTCCGGTGCAATGGAAGCCCGACCGATTTCTTCTCGGACACGCCCTTTGTTCGCCCAGATGAAGACGATGATCGTATCTTTTACGAGCAGCCGCGCTTGGTCACCCACGTCGACAGCCAGGCCATAGAAACAATCAGCGCTCTTTACGGGGAGGTCTTGAAGCCGGGGATGCGGGTTTTAGATCTTATGAGTAGCTGGAGATCTCATGTCCCTGAATCGCTTCAGCTCACATCCCTTGTGGGGTTGGGACTCAACAGAGAAGAAATGGAGAACAATCCGCAGTTGACACGCCATGTGGTGCATGATCTCAATACGGATTCCCGGTTACCTTTTGACGACCAGGCATTTGACGCTGTCATTTGTTCAGTTTCCGTAGAGTACATGACGCACCCGTTTGAGGTTTTCCAAGATGTTGCCAGAATCTTGAAACCTGAAGGACCCTTTATCCACAACTTTTCGAACCGGTGGTTTCCTCCAAAGGCCATTCGTTTGTGGACGGAATTAAGTGAGTTTGAGCGGATGGGGGTAGTGATTGAATATTTCTTGCGCTCTGGGGCCTATAAGAATCTGGAGACTTACTCGGCCCGCGGATGGCCGCGTCCAGTTACGGACCGCTATTATCCTCAAATGACGACTGCCGATCCGGTTTACGCTGTATGGGGGCAGAAGATTTAGAGGCCTTAGACGCATGTTTGAGGTGGGTTCTTATTTGACCAGTGTCTTTATCCTGTCGCTGCACCGGCCATACACACAATCTGCCAGGGCATTCAATCGTTTTTGGAACGTATTCGGTCCGGGAAGGCTCAGTGGTGGGTTGAGCCTGAACTGCTCCATCCGGACTGGCCTGAAGGAGAGGCTATCTTCCACGGAAGCCATTTCATCGGGGGTGAAGTTGTCACTCAACCAATATTTCTTTTCCATGAACTCAACATCCATGTCTTTCAAGAATCTCAAAAGCGTTAGCAAGTCGTAGTCGCTTTCGAACTTCTTCAGATTATGGTTTACCGCTTTGCATTCTTCCTGAAGATCCTCATAGGCCTCTCTATATCTACTAGCCCACATGTAAAGCCCGCGATAAGATTCTGTTAGGAGCTTTTTGAACCTTGCTCGGTGAGTAAGGCCACGGAGTTTGATATGGCTAAGACCCTCGGAGTCATTGGGGCCTTCTCCAAACCGCTCTCCAAAAGGAGCCTCTTTCAGTCCAAGTGCCTGCTTGAATTCATCCATGAATTGCGGTTCTATGAGTGAATGACAGATGCGGGCAAAGCATTTACAACATTCTCCCTCCAATTCAGCTGTCTGTTCCGCCAGTTCATTCACGTACTTAAACTGCTCTTCGATCAACCGTCGATCATGAAGGTAGTTTTCAATGACTTCCTCTTTGACCTCTTGGGTCAGTGCTCCAACGATGTCGTCCTGCATGGCTTTTCCTCAGAGTCATCAGACGCCCGCCAACCTAACACCTTGAGGGACATTAATCAAGAGTGTCAAAGACAACGCTGAAGCGACTTTTTTGAGACCGGGGCCCTAGAACTTGATCTGCATAACGGCTTGGATTTTGTGGTCGTCTCCCAACCTGTTGTCTGAAACCGGCATTTTCCCTTTCATGCCCGCATCATCGCCGATCTGCTTATCAGTGTCTTGATCAAAATGGTCGTAACGGGCAAACAAGGAAACCTTTTGTTCAAGCACAGGAAGCTTCAAATTCCCAAAGAAGGAATAACCCGCAGTCTCGAGGACATCGCCGGATGCACCAACCCAATTGCCCTTTGCATTGCCTTGGGTTGTGAAGTACTGGCCAGTCAGGGTCACCCATGGATTCTCGTAGCTCAGCATGCCCAGATTCGCCACGTAGTCCGGCCACTCCCCGGCAGGATTATCCTCGTCATTCCCCTCGCCGTAGAGGCCAAAATAGCTTAACTGGAGGCCAGGTATGACATCTGGCAGGGGTCGCAACGTAAGCCGTCCCTCAAGCACCTTATTATTGTTTTTTTCGCTTTCGTGGTAACCTGGCCCGTTATAGACGCCCACATGCCAGCTTCCGTAGCGCCCATTGTAGTAGCGGCTTCCTGTTTTGGCTTCTGCATCCTCCAACTGGCCACCAAGGTAACCACGCAGACTCACACCAACGTCGGCGGAGTTGAACACTCCGGCTCGCTCGATGGCCATGGTGCCCTGGCACCGATACGGGTTAATGTGCTCCTCCAAGTCTAACCAGGGGATATGCCCCATACCGATTTCAGACTTCATGTCAGTAAACAGCCCGGTATCATGGGGCCTCAATTCAGCATAAAGGTATTTAAGGCGCACCTTGTAATCCCCTGTGTCGTCCTGGTGGGTGTCCACGGTGATTCGTGTGTGAAACCACGAAAAAAGCTCTTTTTGCACCGTCAAGTAACCCCGGGTGACTCTGAATTCGTTGTAACTGGATGACGCGTCACCAGATTCTGGCTCCTGGCCATTGGAGTAATCTAAGTACCAAAGCGCCCCTACTTTCACCCCCTTCAAGCCTTTGGGCAGTTCAAATCCCTTGTCTTTTTTCTTAATTTCGGTGGCCTCCTCTTCAGTAATAACGCCTTTCCTCTCCAGAATGTCCGTCAGGTCCCTGGCCATAGCATGAATGCTTAGGCACAGTAAAAAACCAAAAACGAGTAATACCCACCAACCTATTTTTTTCACTGATTTCCTCCCGTCACAATTTAATGCAGTTTCTGTTTCTAATGCCTAACCACCCATGGATACTACAAGCCATCTCAAAAATATCTTGGCAAAATAATGATGCATCCGAGCTGAAGCATACCGAGGAAATTTTCAGCATGGTATTCATATCGGACCACGAGTCGTCTAAAGTTTTGGAGCAACGCGAAGAGACGCTCGACTTTCCACCGTCGTTTGTAGCGTCTGAGTTTGCGGCCATCTTGGGTCCGAGGGTTTTTGCGCCCTCCTTTGTGCGGGGCAATCATCTCTGTTTGTCTTTCACAAAGCAGCCGTCTGTCCAACCCGTCGCTGTCGTAGGCGTTGTCACCGATCAAACGCTTCGGGGCTGTGCTGACAAAGCGGCTATCGATAGTTGGCTCAACGAGCTTTACTTCATGGGGCGAAGCACTTTCAATGTGAGCGGCGATAGGAAGACCAGAAGCGTCTGCGATGGCCATGATCTTGGTGCCTTTGCCGCGTCGTGTCTTGCCGACAGCAAGGCCCCTTTTTTTGCCGGCGAGAAGGTGCCATCGATGAACACTTCGCGGATGTCAATGCCGCCACGCTCGTACAAATCCTCGGCCAACTCAAGAACGATGCGCTTGAAAACCCCTTGCCGTACCCATTGTTGGAATCGGCGATGGCACGTTTGGTACGGCGGATACCGCTGCGACACGTCCTTCCAAGGTGCTCCTGTTCGCAAGATCCACAAAATCCCATTGAGTACCTCGCGTGGATCGCGTGCAGGCCGACCTCGGCCATCTTTCTTCGGTGTTGGGGACGAAACTAAGGGCTCTATCCGCGTCCATTGCTCATTTGTAAGTTCCATCCCCAATATATTGTATATTCAAACAGATATGTCTAGATTTTTTTTGAGATAGCTTCTAGTGTTGTGTCCCAGGAGTTTGTTCCAAGAATATGGAATCGCCAAAAAGCCATTGTCCTTGCTCCGTGAGCATTTTCGGGACATCAACTTCGCTCCGCTAAATCATAGCACGCAGTGAAGCTTTGCGCTAAACTGGGGTTTAAGGCCCTCAAACAGTTTATGATTCTTAACGCTCCACTCAGCTGAAGTCCGGCTCCGAAAAAGCTCAATGTCGCTCGGAAAAGGCTTTCGGCTCCAGTATCAGTAATAGAACTTATTCCTAGGACACGACACTAGAAACTATCTCAAAAATCCGTCTAACGCCCCATGGCGGCGTTGTCTTGCGGTTGGGGGACGCAAAATGCTTATGCTACCGCGGCGGGGCTCATCAAAAAAGCGCTCATTTATGGATTGGAAACTAACTGGCGCCCAACACGTGTCACGTTAGTTATGGATGGGCGCGAGCCAACCTGACATGCTGGTGCATTCATGTCCGATGAAGCCCTTTTGCGGACGGGTAGCTCGGCCGCGGCTAACTCTCGAGACAGTGTGGGTCAGAGCCCCGGAAGGGGCTTTCTTCTCTTTCCATTGGCTTGAAGAGAACACGTATTTTGGCAACAACCTTGTTGACATGGACCTGTTGTTTGGGCCAATCTTATTAACTGTGCGCCTTGTGTCAGATTCCAGCATGCGCAAAGTTAAGGGAGGCTGGCAATGAAACTAGAAGGAAAAAGGATCATTATTTTGGTGGAGGAGATTTTTAATGATCAAGAATTTTGGTACCCGTTTTACCGGCTCAAAGAGGCCGGGGCCGACGTGGTTGTTGTGGGTTCTTCGATTCAAACCTATACAGGAAAAGCCGGAACACAGGTAAAGTGCGATGCCAGTGCGGAGGCCATCTCGGCTGCTGATTTTGACGGGATCGTCATCCCTGGTGGCTATGCACCCGACCACATGCGCCGAAACCCGGCCATGGTGAAGTTGGTGAGAGACCTCTTTGAGGCAGATAAAGTGGTTGCGGCCATTTGCCACGCGGGTTGGATGCTCGCATCGGCCAAGATTCTCCAGGAACGCACGGTCACATCATTTTTTTCCATTAAGGACGACCTTGTCCACGCGGGTGCAAACTATGTGGATCAAGAGGTCGTTGTGGACCGCAAGTTGATCACCAGCCGAAAGCCAGACGATCTCCCGGCCTTTATGAGAGCCATTATAGAAGCCCTGTGAGGCATGCTTCACCGCCCTGGAAGTTCCTTTGAGAGAGGAGGAAAGTTTCTCCAAACTCCTTCTCCCTTTGCAGCCAGGAGCCAGAAAGAAAACCAAAATTTCTCATATAGATTTGACGTTGCGGCACGTTGGCGTCTTAGGAGGGCCTCATGAAAACGAATCATCCTATCACCAGAAGACAATCCCTAAAAAAAATCGCCCGGATATCGGCTGGCATGGCAGGGGCCGCTCTCGGCTTATGCCCTTTGCTGTCCCGGAATGCAACGCATGCAGCAACCGGGGATAACAAATTCCTCGTCGAAGGCCTGGGCTCCACAGAGGGCTATAAGGTCAAGAACCTGACCCGTAAGGTATTTGAGGCTGCCGGAGGCATGGGTCGGTTTGTATCAAAGGGAGATGTGGTAGCAGTCAAACCAAACGTCTCGTGGGCCAGATGTCCTGATCTAGCAGCAACCACAAACCCTGAGGTCGTTGAAGCAGTCATTGAACTGTGCCTTGACGCAGGGGCCAAAAAGGTCAGGATCGCGGACCATACCATCCATGATGCGAGGCGGTGTTTTGTTCTGACCGGTATCGGTGTCGTGGCCAAGAGGACGGGGGCCGACCTGGTATTTCCAAGGCCGTCCCTGATGAAACCGATGAAGCTTCATGGGCACCGCCTGGATGTGTGGCCCGTCTTTGTGCCCCTGGTGGAGGCTGATAAGCTCCTGAGCGTCCCGATAGCCAAAGTTCACAGCCTGAGTACCCTGACCCTGGGTATGAAGAACTGGATTGGGGGTGTGGGCGGAAGGAGAAGCGCCCTTCACCAGGACATTCACCAGAGCATTGTTGATCTGTCCCAGTTCTTCAGCCCGGACCTGACCCTTATAGATGCCACTCGGATCATGATAAAAAATGGTCCGTCCGGCGGAAGCCCCTCAGATGTTGCCGTCAAAAACACCCTGGTCTTGAGCAACGACCAGGTTGCTGTGGATGCAAAGGCAGCCGGACTCTTTGGTTACGACCCCGGCGAGATCGGCTTTATCCAGCTGGGACAAAAGTGGGGCCTGGGAACCTATGACCTTCAAAAACTCGCTGAACAGAGGGTCGTCCTGTGAAAGCCAGGCACATCGTCTGGATGCGTAGAATCAGTCAGGCCTTGTTTCTGGGCTTGTTCCTTTTTCTATTGGTGGAAAGCCGACTCCCCGAGGATATCTACCTGCAATACTCGCTTGTTTTCGCCTGTGATGTGGATCTCAGACTCACGCAGCCGGTAACGTTTTTTTTCCAGCTGGATCCCCTGGTTTGGCTTTCCAGCCTCCTATCGGGGCATCGTCTTATCACGGGATTCTGGTGGGCTCTTGGCCTCCTTCTCATCACCGTTTTTCTTGGGAGGGCATTTTGCGGTTTTATGTGTCCCCTGGGCACCATCCACCATATGGTGAGCTGGATAAGACCTGCC
>JBFEUB010000042.1:0-20078 GCA_041547605.1 Desulfobacteria bacterium | reverse complement strand
TTGCAGGGCAAGGGGTGTGTCAGGGAGTTGCACCGAGAGAGGTGAGTAGGTCATGAGCTCTCCTGCAATAGCCTGGGCAGCCGGGAATAAGGCGAGCCGGCCTGTGAGGGCCCTTCGCATCAAGGTGCCGGGTATAAGCAGACGGTTGATCTCGTTTGTCCCTTCCCATATCCGGTGTATCCTGGAATCCCGGTAATACTGTTCAGCTGGATATTCAGCGCAGTACCCGTATCCTCCCATAATTTGGACATACTCGTCCACACAGTAGTCATTGCTCTCTGAACCGTAGACTTTGGTAATCGAACATTCGGCCGCGTACTCCCCAATCGCTTTGGCATTCTCAGTGCCGCTCTTCTTAGTCTCTTCGTCCAGGGTGGCCAACTTATCGTCAAAGATCCCTGCGAGGCGATACATCATGCTTTCACTCATGAAGGTATACATGGCCATATTGGCCAACTTGGTCTTAATCATACCAAAAGAGCTGATGGGCACCTTGAACTGGATCCGTGTATTGGCGTATTTTACGGCCTCTGTGATACAGGTTTTACATCCGCCCACTGTGGCGGCGCCCAATTTCCAACGGCCTATATTTAAAACGTTGAAGGCAATCTTGTGCCCTTTGCCGATTTCGAACAAGACGTTCTCAACAGGGACCTCGGCATCCTGCAGGATGAGGGCCCGTGTCGAGGAGCCATGCATTCCCATTTTCCTTTCTTCAGGTCCAGTGGACACGCCGGGAAAATCCCGTTCCACAATAAAACCGGTGAAGTCTTCACCGTCTACCTTGGCATAGACAATGAAGCTGTTGGCCCATCCCCCATTGGTCACAAACATCTTCAGGCCGTTCAGGATATAATGTTTGCCGTCTTCCGATAGGACGGCCTTTGTCCTAGCATTGAGGGCATCGGATCCGGCATCTGGCTCCGTAAGGGCGTAAGCCCCGCACCATTCTCCAGTGGCCAATTTGGGCAAATATTTTCTCTTCTGCTCCTCATTGCCAAAATAGACAATGGGCAGGCTTCCAATCCCTGTCTGGACGGCATAGACCGGGGCAAAGGAACCGGTTGGCGCTGTGGCCTCGGCCACAACCGTGGTACTGACTTTATCCAGCCCCAGTCCGCCGTATTCCTCGGGGACGTCCGTGGCGAGGAGCCCCAGCTCCCCGGCTTTGGTGAGAAGACTGAGAATAACATCGTTGTCTTTTTTCTCGATCTTATCCCGATTTGGCACAACTTCCCGGTTTACAAAATCCTTGGCGGTCTCGTAGATCATTCTGTGTTCTTCCGTAAAATCCTCAGGCGTAAATACTTGCTCGGGGGTCACCTCTGTGATCAAAAACTCCCCACCAGCAAAGATCTTTTTATCACTCATTTCTTAACTCCTTTTTTCCCTTTTCCGTCCCCAGTTTGGGCTCTCGGAGGCTTGTTCTTTAATAGTCCTCAATTTCAAAGATACCTGCTGCGCCCATTCCAAAGCCAATACACATGGAGACCAACCCCCACCGCAGCTTTCTCTCTTGCATTTCATAGATCAGTTGGGTCGTCAACTTCGCGCCCGTGCAACCCAAAGGGTGGCCCAGTGCAATGGCGCCACCGTTGACGTTCGTGATTTCTTCTTTGAGTCCGAGCTTATGGATGCAATGGATGGCTTGGGCGGCAAAGGCTTCGTTCAGTTCGATCAATTCAACCTGGTCAAGGGTCATCCCGGCAAGCGCCAGAACCTTGGGTATGGCGACCGTGGGGCCCACACCCATGTGTTCCGGGTCACAGCCCTCGACCGCATAGTATCGAAATGTGGCCATCGGCTTCAAACCCAGTTCTTTGGCCTTCTCTTTGGACATGACCACAACCCCTGCCGCGCCATCGCTCATTTGTGAGGAATTGCCCGCAGTCACGGTTCCTTGCGGCTTGAAAGCGGATCGAATATCCGAGATGCTTTCCCTGGTCGTACCTGGGCGCACGCCCTCGTCTGTGTCAAAGATTTCCTCTTCAAACGCAAAATGCCCGTTAGGTAACGGCTTTTGCTTCTTAACCTTCAGGGGGACGATCTGACTCTTGAATCGACCTGCCTGGATGGCCGCCTCGGCTCTCTGCTGGCTTCTGGCTCCGAATGCATCCTGTTCCTCGCGGGTGATATTGTAGCGCTCAGCCACGTTTTCGGCGGTAAGCCCCATCCCGGTGAACGAACCGGGTCGGGTATCCACCAAGGCGGGATTGGGATACATCGTGTTTCCACCCATGGGGATCTGACTCATGCTCTCTACGCCACCCGCAATCACGACGTCGGCGAATCCGCACATAATTTTCTCAGCACCAATGACGATGGCCTGAAGTCCTGAAGCGCAGAATCTGTTTACCGTCATTCCCGGAATCCGATCTGGCCAGCCCATGGACATGACCAAAACGCGCCCCAGGTTAAGCCCCTGCGTGGCCTCGGGAAAGCTGCATCCGATGATGACATCATCAATCAGCATGGGATCCAAATCCGATGCTCGCTTCAGCAGGTCACCCAGCACAGCGCATCCCGTCTTCTCAGGGCGGGTATCCTTCAAAGTTCCCCGAGGAGCCTTGCCGACTGCCGTTCTGCAGGCCGCCACTATTACGGCCTCTCTCATCTTGTTGTCCTTCCTGTTGTTCTTTCGAGTCACAATGTTGAACTGCAACAGCGAGCGCATTCCCTGCAGCTTGCTGCAGGGAGCTGCAATAGTGTTAGTTCTTTATTGCTAGTGATCAGCAACAGGTTAAGTAGTCAAGTGGTGGCATCGTCGAGTTGTTTACCACTTAACGACGCAACCAGTTTCCAATCTTAATTCCTGAGAGGTTTGCCGGTCGCCAACATATGCTGAATCCTGGCATGGGTCTTGGGTTCACCGCACAGGCTCAAAAAGGCCTCTCTCTCCAGATCCAGGAGGTATTGCTCGCTAACCAAGGTGTCTGCATGGACGTCCCCACCGCACAGGACATACCCGGCCTTGCCGGCCACCGTGACATCGTGTTCGGTGATGTAGCCCGCCTTTTGCATGGACCATAGGCCAAATTTGATCATGGCAAAAGCATTCTCACCAGCCACCCGGATTTCATCAGCTGGCCTGGGAGCTGCGTATCCCTCCATATTCATGGCGTGCACGGTCTTCTTGGCGTCTTCTATGAGATAATCTCGATTGACTGTCATCTTATCAATAGGTCTCAAATATCCAAGTGCCAACGCTTCAGGGCCAGAAGTCGATACTTTACCCATAGCAATGGTTTCAAAGGCTCTGGCAATAAAGGGCATTAACTCTATTTGTTTTTGGTAGAGTCCCCCCTTCTGAACCTCAAAGAGGTGTTCTGTGTTTCGGATCAGCATCTCTTTGGTTCCACCTCCAGCTGGGATCAGGCCGACGCCCGCTTCCACCAGCCCCATATAGGTCTCAGCAGCATAGCGTACGCGGTCTGAAGCCAGACAGATCTCACAACCACCACCTAAAGCCATCCCGGCTGGAGCGGCCACAACAGGCTTGTCCAGATACTTCAGCTTCATGAATGCATCCTGGAATCTCTTGACCATCCAGTCCAGGTCGTCCCACTCCTCTTCCTGGGCCGTGAATAAAACCAGAGGGAGGTTGGCCCCAACCGAAAAATTCTGCGCGTGGTTGGCAATGACAAGGCCTTCAAATTTGCTGCTCACAATTTCTGAGGCCAGCATCACCATGTTGATGATATCATCACCCATGGCATTCATCTTGGTGTGAAACTCGAGGCATGCTACCCCATCGCCGATGTCTATAAGGGATGCTCCCGTATTTCCAGCGACCTTCTTTTCTCGTTCTTTGAGGGAGGGTAATAAGATTATCTCCGGCTTCACAGGCACCTTGGCGTAATCCTTGGAAGCTGGATCATAGTAAGAGAGCCCACCATCTTCTGTCTTGTAGAAGGACGCTTTCCCGGCATCAAGCATCTCTTGAACCCATCCAGGGACCTCGTAGCCGGCTTCCTTCATTTTGGTCACAGACTCGCTCACCCCAAGGGTGTCCCAGGTTTCAAAGGGCCCCATTTTCCAGGCAAAGCCCCATTTCATCGCGTTATCAACATTTACGATATCATTGGCAATTTCTGGAATCCGGTTGGCAGCGTAAATGAGGGTCTCCGTTAACGTGCGAAAGCTAAACTGTCCCCCAATATCTTCTGCGTAATACAAGGATCTGATCTTTTGAGCAGTCCCAGTAATGGTTTTAGCTGTTTCCAAAGAAGCCAATTTGACTTTTTCCTGGGGGCCGTACTCTAGACTATTCAAATCGAGGGAAAGAATAATTCTGTTTCCCTCACTATCTCTTGTTTTCCTGTAAAAGCCTTGTTTGGTCTTTTCACCAAGCAGCTTGTTTTCGATCATCCGATTGACTAAATCCGGTGCCTTAAACATGTCTCGTTTCTCATCGGTGGGCGCTCCGTTCTGGACATTGTCTGCTACGTGAACGAGAGTGTCCAGACCGACCAGGTCTGCTGTTCTGAAAGTGGCGCTTTTGGGATGGCCGATGACAGGCCCGGTTAGTTTGTCGACGGCTTCGATGGTCAAACCAAGCTCCAACATGGTCCGGATGACATGCAGCACACTGAAAACGCCGATTCGGTTTGCCACAAAATTGGGCGTGTCTTTAGCAAAAACCACCCCTTTCCCCAATACGTTTTCACTCGTCTCCGCGAGGATTTCCATGACCTCAGAAAGTGTGTCGGGCCCCGGTACGATTTCTATGAGCTTCATGTATCTGGGGGGATTAAAAAAGTGGGTAATGGCAAAGTGTTTTCTAAAATCCTCTGACCGACCCTCACACAGGGCTTGCGCCAATATCCCGGACGTATTGGAGGTGATGATGGTCTCCGGGCTCATGACCGCTTCAATCTTTTCAAAAACACTCTTCTTAATATCGAGGCGCTCCACCACGGCTTCAATGATCCAGTCCACCCCGCTTAACAACCCGATGTCATCCTCCATGTTGCCGATAGAGATCCGCTTGGCATTTTCTGGCACGTAAAACGATGCCGGTTTCGACTTCAGTGCTGTGTCTATTCCCTTTTTTGCGAACATATTCCTGAATTCTCTACTCTCGTTCGTGAATCCTTTCTTCTTGTCGTCTTCTGTTAGCTCAGATGGCACGATGTCAAGAAGAATGACTTGGATACCCACGTTGGCCATGTGGGCTGCGATGGCTGCACCCATCACACCGGCTCCGATCACCCCAGCCGTTCTTATTCTTTTATTCATGAAGAACCCTCCTTGATCGACTCAGCTCCTGTGACCCGCCGGTTCTCTTTGTTCATTCGGCCTTGCAGCCATTTGCCCTCTTTCCGATAATCCAAACAGATGGCTTTCAAGTCCTTCTTTTTCTCCAAAAATTGTTGCTTCATTCCCCGTAGCCAATCCAGATGTCGGCGAGCACCCCCCAGAGTCAGGAAAAAGTGGTCTTCGGGAGGATCCACTGCAAAGGAAATACGTCCTTCACTGATCTGAGCCTTGCCGGGGCTACTGCATGTCATGCAGCGGACCTGATTCGGAGACAGGAATCGGAAGGTATCACCCCCGCATGCCGGACAACGCCAGGGGATTTCCTGCCAAGCCGGAGAAGGACCGAAAAGAGCGCTTGCCAGGGTCTTGGCGACTTGGCGGTTTTCATGGTTCATGAAGACCTCGCCCGGGAGGGCTCCATAGACGACTTCACTGGCCTTGAGCTGTCCACCCATCAGGCGGACGGCGCTCTCCAGGCAAAGCTTTGTAAAGCCTTCCATACCCGGGATGCCGGCTACAGCTACTGCCACTGCTGGCTTGCCCCACAGCTGTTCGAAGTAGGGATAAAAGGATAGCCCCCGATCCACGAGTTTTTTGACACTGGCGTTGGCAGATAGAAGATAGGTGGGTGCTACAAGAATGAGGGCATCGGATTCGATGAGCGCCTCGAGGATTCCGAGGAAATCATCCTGCTGCGGACACGTATCGAAGAGGCACGTATAACAGGCCCGGCACGGCCTGATTTCCATCTGTGGGAGGCGGATGAGTAGGAGGCGATGAGACTCAGGGATGTGGCGGCTGATCTCCTTTGCTATTAACTCGCTATTGCCCAGCTTCCGGGGCGAACCTAACAAGGCTAGTACCTGTTGCACAACACCTGCCTATCATTCGAAGCACAGTAGCATCAATCTTCACATCGGCCTATATGTGGCGGGAAGCGTGCGGTCTATTGATCAAGCATCCCCTTTTTAAGTCCTGAGTCAGCTGGTTTCTTGCCAAGCCAAATGGCAAAGAGAGCTTTCTTAAAATCAAGCCCCTTTACGGTCCCCTTGAGCGTTCCCTTGAAGAATATAGTCACTCCCTGGCCCGGGTTGTAGATAATATCGTATATGTCGTTTTCCTTGATCTCTTCCGTGAAGAAGGAATTGAATTGGTCAATCTCCTTCTTGATGGGAAGGATGTTTTCCCCCGTTGCTTTGCCAAAACCTTCGTTCCATCCATCAATCAATTTCTTGCTGGAGACGCCGTCGTGAATAAAGTGCATTCTGACTGCCATGGGTTCATCCGCTTCTATGATTTCTTGTGGATGTTGGTTCTTTTGCTTAAGGTAAAGGCCGCCCGCATAAACCTTGATAAAGAATTTCTTTCTGAGTCCAGCGCCATTTAAAAGCAATTTGTCCTCCCCGACTTGCATGGAATCAGGCAGCTGAATACCTCCAATTTCCTTTGCGACGGCCAACGAACCCACCGAAAGAACGGCTAACATGATAATCAGCAGTCTCTTGATCATCACATCCTCCTTTGTATTATGATAGAAATCCGCTTCTTGATGAAAGGATAATAGGAGAAAGACTACTGGGTGTCAAGCGTGCATCGCACAGATCAGGTTGTGATGAACGTGGTCGGAGCAAATCCATTGCGGGCGATGATTTGGAAGTGATGAGCCATTGATGAGTTCATGGGAGTATTGTTGCTGCCCAGCAAGGTGGTCAATCAGATGGTAGCAGGCCTGTTCCACTCCCCCGGCAAACGCCGCGAGTAGCTGCGTAGCTATCCTATTCTTCAACCAGTCTTGTTTCCTTGAAACCCATAAGGAATTCTGATATTTTTGTATTAGAAAACATTGAACGTAATCGCATGCGTTTTTGGGGAGCCCTGGGCTCCTATCCGAACAGCTTCCCTCATAAGGAGGGGGGCGTTTTGAGTGACTGCCCGCATCAGTCTGCATCCTTGAGCGGTTCAGCTGGTGTTTGAGGCCTTTTCACTTAACCCCGATTCTAAAGGGTCGTATGGCAAGCAAACGGCCAGAAGGTAAACAGGACGAGGCACGACCGGTATGTGTTGCCCTAAACAATACCCTTGTGGCAACGGATACTGTGTGGGAATCTGTCTTTCAACTAATCAAACTGCGACCCCTCTCTCTTTTGGTCCTTCCGATCTGGTTTTTCCGTGGCAAGGCGTGGTTCAGAGACCGCCTTGCCCAAAGTGTAGAACCTGACCCTGCAGGCCTTCCTTATCGTAATCAAGTGCTCGAATATCTCCGATCGCAGAGACAGCAAGCTCGAGACGTCTTTCTCGTCACGAGTGCCCATCGTCACCTAGCCCGACGTGTGGCAGACCACTTGAAGTTGTTCCGCGATGTTCTGGCGAGCGACGAGAAGTGCAACCTGTCTGGAAAAGACAAACTTGAGGCCATCCAGGTCCACGTCGGAGAAGCCGGTTTCGAGTACATAGGACAGGGAAAAACCGACTTGCCTGTCATAGAGGCCGCATCCGGCGTAGTACTTGTTTTTCCTACCAAGCGCACGGTGCGAAGGGTGGAACAGTTTGCCACTGTACAGGCGATACTGGGCAATCATCGTAATCTGGTCACAACAGTGATTCGTGCCATGCGGCCCCACCACTGGACAAAGAATTTGTTACTTGCCGTGCCCCTTGTGGTGGCCCAGGAATGGCATGACATGAGGGCCATAGGGATAGTTTTATTCGCTGCCCTTTGCTTTTGTCTCGTGGCGTCAAGCGGCTACCTCTGGAACGATATATTCGATCTGGCTGCAGATAGACGGCATCCCGTAAAGCGCAATCGTCCTTTGGCCGCTGGCGATCTGGGGATAGCTACGGCCGTGTGGCTTGCGTTTGCACTTGCTGCAGTGGCTCTTGTCTGCGCGTTTGTTTTTTGGGACAATCATTTTTGGCTTTTGTTGTTAACTTACATGTTGACATCTTTTGCCTACTCCATTTACTTGAAACACTGCATGGTCGTCGATGTGGTGGTTCTAGCAGGGCTTTACACGATCCGGATTTTAGCCGGCGGGGCAAGTGTGGATATTCCAGTTTCTGCTTGGCTTCTGGCATTCTCCATGTTTTTCTTTTTGAGCTTAGCCTTCGCAAAACGTTACACGGAGCTTTCCATGACAGATGAAAATGCCCTATCGACCGGCCGCTCCCGGCCTTATTTCGTCAGCGATTTAGAGATGTTTCGTAGTGCGGGACCTGCCTGTGGGCTTCTCTCAGTTCTGGTCTTGGCCCTTTATATCAATAGTAAAGCTGTGCGCGTCCTGTATTCTTGGCCTCCCGCCTTGTGGCTTCTCTGTCCCCTTTTTCTCTATTGGATTCTCCGGGTATGGTTCCTCACAATGCGTGCAGCCACTGACTTCGACCCCGTGGTGTTGGCGCTCCGGGATCGGATAAGCTATCTGCTGGGGGCCGCCTCCGCCATAATCTTGCTCGTGGCACGTTTTCATTCATAAATTGAATGGGTCTGTCGTATGTTGTCCCTGAGACAGCAAGCAGTGAAAAAGATTGATCGCGCAGTCGGCCCCTGGATGACGGCCCATGTCAAAGCTCGGTCTGACGGCATTCCTCGAATAGCGAGGTCTGGCAGCCGTTATTGGAAAGGCCGACCCGTCTCGCCCGACGAGGTAAGAAACATTCTGGTCATCCGACCAGGGGGGCTTGGAGACGCAGCCCTGACCTTTCCCATGTTAAAGGCTTTGGGCGCTTTCTACCCGAAGGCTACCATGGTGGTCCTTGCAGAGACGAGAAACGCTAGCATATATGCCGCGAGTCCGGTTGTCGACGCACTCTTCTGCTATGACCAAAAACCTTTGGCAACGCTGAACCGCCTCCGTCACTTCGGCTTTGAAGTGATCATCGACACAGAACAGTTCCACCACTTCAGTACACTGTTAGCCAACCTCCTAAAACCGATCTATCTTTGCGGTTTCGATACCCTCTCCCGCAGCAGACTGCAGACTCACTCCGCAGGATATTCAGACGAGACCTACGAAGTGCTCTCCTTTCTTGATCTCGCAGAAGCGCTCACAGGGGAGTCTGTCCATTTTGATCCTAAAGCACCCTTTATTTCAGCTCCTCCAGAGACGGAAGCCTGGGCTCAGAAGACCTTGTCGCGCGTGAATGGTGGGCCTGTTGCCGTCATAATGCCGGGTGCCACATCCGTCTACCGCCGTTGGCCGGCGATTCGATACGCTCACACAGCGAGATGGCTGGTTGAAAGGGGATTCTATGTAGTCATCATAGGGGGTAAAGATGTGGTCCCAGTGTCTCGCAGCATCACAGAAGGTCTGAGGTCCGACCAGATTCTTAATTTGGCTGGACGCACAACGATGCTCCAGAGCTTGGCCTTGCTGGAAAAAGGCCAGGTCTGTGTATGTGCGGACACAGGGATCTTACATGTGGCCTATGGTACTGGTACACCGACCGTGTCCCTCTTCGGATCAGGCAATCTTCGTAAATGGGCTCCCCCAGATGGCCGCCACATTGCGGTTCGGAAGGATTTGGATTGTAGTCCATGCACACAATTTGGGCGCACGCCTTCTTGTCCCCACAGTATAGCCTGCATGGAAAGCATAACAGTAAGGGATGTAACCAACGCCATTGAAAGGGCTCTTAGACCGTGAACAAGGGTTACGGTAAACCATCTTCCTCCAGAGGCCCATACGAAGAGGACTACTTCAGAGAAACCTATGGATGCGACGGCCTTAGAAAATACGGCATGCACTGGTGGTCGGTCCGCTTCTATGCTGCGGTGGCGGATCGTTGGCTGCGGCGAATCAAAGGCAAAAGAATACTGGAGGTAGGCTGTGGTTACGGTTTCATGTTGGCGAGGCTTGAGGGCAAATATGAAACCTTTGGGGCGGACATATCTGAATATGCCATCCGCCAGGCTAAACGGTTTGCACCTAAATCAACGTGTTTTGTTGCCGACATTGAAAGTGGTCTCCCCTTCGAACTCGAACCGAGCACCTTTGATCTAGTGGTGGCCAAATACGTTTTTGAACATCTCCAACAACCCTTACCGGCAATGCAGCGCCTTGCAAAGTTGCTTAGACCAAGTGGAATCCTATTTTTTTCCGTCCCCAACATGGAATCGAGAGGTGCCCGTTTGAAAGGCAAGGCTTGGTATGCTTGCAAGGATCCAACCCACCGCTCTTTGCTTCTGCCTAGCCAGTGGCTTCAAATGGTAGAGGAAGCAGGCCTCTCATTGCTGAAGGAATTCTCGGACGGGTACTGGGATGTCCCCTACGTCCCGTGGCTTCCGTTATGGGTCCAGTTTCCTGTCTTCATTGGGCCGTCAGCGCTCATGTGTATTACGGGTCGAGACATCCTCCCAGCGAGATTTGGCGAGAACATCCTAGTTATTGCTCAGAGACCCGGCAACTAGAGAGTCCAGGAGGCCCACTTGTTGAAACGGTTGACTTGGTGCATCCCTCTTTTACTAGCACTGATTGTGCACGCCCCAGCCCTGTGGGGAGATTTCGTTTGGGACGATGCCATCGTGACCAAGCGTCAAGTTTCCGCTTTCAAAACTGTCGAGGACGTTTTCTTCCCTCCAAAGGATATCCCTCAGTGGGCCCAAAACTACTACCGACCAGTTATTGTCGCCAGCTATTTGCTAGATCAACAACTTTTTGGACCAGATGCTACGGTTGGTCCCCATGTGACGAATCTCTTTTTGCACGTGGTGGTCACATTCTTTGTGTGGCTCTTTGCCAGACAGTCTCTCAGGAACCTGCCCCATTGGAGATGGGGAGCGCTCTTCGCCTCGAGCGTCTTTGCAGTTCATCCCATTCACACAGAGTCCGTGAGTTGGATCACAGGCCGGTCCGACGCGGTGGCAGCTTTTTTCATGGTGCCAAGCATTGTGGTAGCCATTTATCATAGAGACCATGGTTCCTGGTGGCAACTCGTTCTCGCGCCTGTCCTCTTTCTCCTTGCTGTTTTATCCAAGGAGGTGGCCCTTTCGGGCCTCATAGTACTTCCCATGATTCTGTTGTATGTCCCCAGAGAAAAGCGGCCCTTGGAAACCGATGGTTTCCGGTCTCTTAAGGGGCGTCCTGAGAGGCGCGGGAATCCAAAACCAGGAGATGACCTCAAAGAAGAAATCAGGACGTCTGGGAGAAGCGCTACGGGGACAAGATGTTTGGTGATTTTGAGTCTGCTTTATACCCTGGCCACAATCATTTACTTTATCCTCCGCCAGAAAGCCCACATAGGCTATGGTAGCTCCTGGCCGACAGATCTTGGTGCACTCGTCCTCAGGTCATGGCATGCCACCGGCTATTATGCCTTGAAGACCCTTATACCGTATCCCCAGCTTCACTTTGTGCCCATGGAGCACCTTCCGAGCATTCTAAAGGCTTCACTGATGCTGGTTGTCCTGGGGACAGGTTTTGGAATCGGCATGAAGTACTGGCGTTCTGGCCGAGCATTGTTGATCATCTCTTTGGTCTGGTTTCTTGTGACCCTCTTTCCCTCCTTGGTCGTTGCGGTCAGGAATATTTCCGAAACCCCTGTGGCTGAGCGGTACCTATATCTTCCTTCCATCTCCTTGGCCCTCATCCTGGGTGGTCTCACCTGCCGCGCCGTGGAGAGGGGATATTCGAAGATTGCGATTACTGTGGCTTTAGTGGTCATTGGAGGCTATGGAATCCAGACCGGACTTCGGGCTGCGGTGTGGACGGACAATATCAGGCTTTGGTCGGATGCTACCAGTAAGGCACTGGAGCACTGCCTGCCATGGAACGAACTTGCTGAGGCATATTACAAGGTGGGCGACAGAGATGAATCCCTGCGGTGCCTGGAGAAAGCGCTTCAGACTAATTGCGACGCTGAGGGCCGGAGTATTGCCCACAATAACATAGGGACCGTTTACGGACATCGGGGCATGTGGGGGAATGCTGAATCGCATTTTAAGGCTGCTATCCAGGAAAGGTCGCGTTATGCGAGTCCTCATTATGGTCTTGGATCTGTGGCATTAATGAAGAGCAGCCAGGCTAAGTCGAGGGAACAGGTGAGGCATTATGCCAAAGAGGGCGTGGAGCATTTCGGCAGGGCAATCCGGTTCGATCCCCATTATACAAAAGCCATGTGGGGGCTGATTCGCTGTCACATGATTCTGGGGAAACTGGCAGAAAGCCGGGGGGACACAGTAGACGCTATTAAGGCATACCAAATTGCACAGAGCCAGTTCCAAGAGATGGTTCGCATCGACCGCCAGTACGCTTTTTCAAAACCTGAAAGGGTTCAAATCTTGGACGAGATTCAAAAGCGACTGGATTATTTCAAACGCGGGCCTTAAGCCTTGTTAAAATCTTAGCGGATGGCTATCCCTTGTGCTCCAATGAAATGGACTTCCCGTCCGAAAAGGTCACCTCCCGCACAACGACATCCACCGTGGTAGCCTCTTCTGGAATTCTGTGGCCGACGATGGCAGTGATGGTTGCTCCAGCTTCTATCCACACCGGCGTTCCTGAAATAGACCACCCGAATGCACCGATCGTTTGGCCAGCAGAATTTCGATAGAGAAGCGTCAATTGGGCAGCGGTGATACTCTTGCTGAATCCATTGAAAACAGAGAACTCCGCAGCTCGCCGCCGAACTTCTGAGGGAATGACGAAGCGTTGAAAATTAAACGTCACCGTGTCTGCTTCCACAGCAGTCCTCGGTCCGATGCCTTCAGGCTGTATTGATGATACTGCACCGGTGCCCGGCTCATCCCCGTGCCGGGCAGGCGGGGCATCTGCGCTATCGCCGCATGACTGGCAACTTACTAGAAACAGAATAAATAAAACACATCGCAACATATCTTATCTCCCCAAGCTATCTATGATCACACACTGTGACAGGCTCTTCTCTTGGGCCTGACGCTTGAATACATGTACATTTATATCACCATAAGGTCGTCAACACAACAGCTTTATACTGGATGTCCCACGAGTTCCTCACGATTTGCATCTGATGCGTTGAATGGTGAGATGTACTTTGGATTGAGAAAGTGCGGACTCGGTGTTCGCACTCCCTGCTCCCTTCAATTCTGTTCAGTCCGAAAATGCTATGACATTTATTGCCAATCGTAAGTCCTTGGATACTGAAAATACTGGACAGAGTACTTTTGAAACATTTCCGGGGGTCAGATATTCGAGCTTCTCTAAAAACTCGTGAACTGCAACAGTGAGCCCATTCCCTGCAGTTTGCTGCAGGGACTTTCAATGGCGGGTGCTACTTGAGATGGTTGTACGTGCTGGCGCATGTGATGATTGGCATTTAACCTAGATGTCTCATCACCCCTTTTGATGGTCTTAGAGATTCCATTTTGGGTTGCGTGATCTATCCAGTTCCAATATGATATCAATATAACAGGATTTGGAAAGCTTATGGATGTGGAGAGAAAACCGAGGACGCGAATTGGCAGCCTCACGTTAGTATCCGTTTTGTTATTGAGAGGTGTATGAGTGCTATTATATTATTATATATTGTTAAACTGGAATCACATTTTGTCTTGCAAAGATGAGGCTTGGCAATCCACGTTTCTTTGCGAAAAATGCATAAAGACCTATATAAAAGCCCCGTCCTATGGGTCTGTTTGATTTTGATCGCGACAACCCTTGCGGTCTATTGGCAGGTCCAACATCATGATTTCGTGAACTATGACGACAACCGATACGTCACCAACAACCCCGGCGTTCAGAGCGGCTTAACCGTCGAGGGAGTCATTTGGGCCTTGGCGACAGGGCATGCTTCCAACTGGCATCCCCTGACGTGGTTGTCACATATGCTTGATTGCCATGTTTACGGATTAGGTCCGCGTGGACACCACCTAACAAACGTGTTGTTCCATGCAGCGAACACTGTACTGCTTTTTTTGGTATTCAAATCTATGGCCGGTGCCGTTTGGAGACCGGCCATTGTTGCTGCTTTATTCGCACTGCATCCTCTGCACGTTGAATCCGTGGCATGGGTAGCAGAGCGCAAGGATGTGCTCAGCACCCTTTTCTGGCTCCTTACGATGTTTGCTTACACCCGGTATGTTAAGAGCCCAGGGATCAACAAATATCTCGTCGTCGTTGTTTTCGCCTTGGGACTGATGGCCAAGCCAATGTTGGTGACATTGCCCTTTGTGCTCCTTTTGCTAGACTATTGGCCATTGAGACGCTTTGGTGTTCAAGTTCCATCTATTGGCAATAATGGCAAAGGATTTTGGAAACTTTTGTGGGAGAAATGGCCACTCTTCTTGATGTCAATAGGTTCTTCCATTGTTACTTTCTTAGTACAGCAGCGTGGACTTGCAGTTCAACCACTAGAACTAATCCCAATTGAAAGCCGACTAGCAAATGCTTTGGTTTCATACGCGAGCTATGTTTGGAAAATGATCTGGCCGGCTCATTTGTCAGTATATTACCCGCACCCTTTGGATAGCTTGCCGAAATGGCAGATTCTGGGAGCAGCGCTTTTGTTAATTTCGATTTCTGCGATTGTTTTGAGGGAAATCAAGCGGCGCCCGTACTTGACAGTTGGATGGCTATGGTTTCTCGGAACTCTGGCCCCCGTTATAGGAATCGTTCAGGTCGGAGGCCAAGCCATGGCAGACAGATACACCTATGTGCCACTTATCGGTTTGTTCATATTGCTGACTTGGGGTGCTTCGGACATTGTTGCTGTCTGGCCTAAGACAAGGAGTCCCCTCACTGTGACGGGGGGCCTCATTATTTCGATATTCGCCATCTGTACGTCATTTCAATTGCGTCACTGGAAGGATACCACTTCCTTGTTTGGACATGCCCTCCGGGTAACCACAGGGAACCAATTGGCTCACAATCAACTCGGACTAGCTTTGCTCAAAGATGGGAATACGGACGAAGCCATTGCGCATTTCTCAGAGGCCTTAAGAATTACTCCCCAGTACGTCAATGCTCACATTAATCTGGGCAATGCTTTTAAGGATCAAAAAAACTTCAACAAGGCCGCACAACAATACCGCAGAGCACTGAGCTTTGCCCCCGGGCATGTAACAGCCCACAACAACCTGGGAATCCTTATGGCAATGCAGAGTAGAACTGAGGAGGCCGTTACCCATTTCTCGAAGGTTCTTCAACGCGACCCCGATAACCCTCGCACCCACAACAATATGGGGATTGTCTTGGGAAAACAGGGCAAACTCGACGACGCGATTGTTCACTTCTCCCATGTTCTCCGTGTCGACCCCAACCATGCAGAGGCCCATTATAACCTGGGAATTGCCTTGGCACGCAAGGGGAAGCTAAATGACGCTGTTGACCACTTTTCCGAGGCCGTGCGCATAAGACCCGATTTTACAAAAGCGAAGTACTACTTAGAACAGATTTCCCAAAAGATTCGGGAACCATAGGATGCATCAGGTATCTGTGGGAGCGTGTCAAAAAGAATCTCAAATACGGGTTAGAATAACAGCAATACGAGCGGGGGAAACAGGCTAAGGTCATAAGCACCAAGGCAGGCATTCTATCTGTCAGATCCTGCGTCTGTTTGGATGTTGATAACCTCTGTGTTTCCAGACAAATGAGACAGAGACAAAAGTGTCGGAAGATATGACCAAGAAGTCGTTGCTGAAAAAAAGACTTTTTACCTGGGCTGGGTTGGCCTTTGCCTTCGCAGCGACAATATTAATTGCTCATTATTATTGGTATAGGAGGGATCGCCAGTCAAAGGTAGGACCCGAACATCAAAAAGAGGAAGTTGGGAAACAGGCAATTCAGAAAGCTGACGACGCGTTGTCACCCCGAGTGCCAATACCGCGATCCAGCGCTGAACAACATGTTCCATATTCAGATAACGGAGATAGATCTGATGACCGCGGAAGAGGAGATCTTGTTCGGAATGGTCGTCTTTTGAAGGGTCTCTCAGATGATGAATCCAGGAAATTTCCCGAACAAGATGTATCAGCAGAAAGATTTACGCAACCGAAACGGGCTGATTCGGACCAGGGAAGTGTCCTCGATAGCACTATATTGGCCGAGCCTGAGATAGATCCTGATGAAGCGAATCATTCTGACGCAACGCCTCCCAACGTCACAGCCATTAGGTTTGATCCCCAAAAAGTCTCTCAGGGTGCCAAGGTATCTGTTCATGTGAGGGCTGCAGACAACTTGTCAGGGGTGAATTCGATTTCTGGCACGGTAAGAAGCCCGTCCCGTACTGCGCTATTATCGTTTGCCTGTCAGAGGTCAGACCGTGACGAGTCATTCGTCGGGACACTGGTAATCCCTGACCGGGCAGAGATGGGGGCGTGGTATCTACACAGGCTCCGTATAACCGATAAAGTTCATAACAGCAGAACGTATTCTGAAAAAAGTGCGTTGTTGAGAAACTCCTATTTTGAGGTTATAGGATCAGATTCAGACGGCGTTCCTCCAGAAGTAACCGCTGTGTATTTCAATCCTTTGGATGTATACGGCGGGGAAATAGTACAGGTAACGGTCGAGGCTGAGGATGACAAATCAGGCGTCGCGAGGATACATGGTGTGTTACTGAGTCCGTCGAAACATGCCAGATTGTCGTTCTCTTGCCAAAATGAAGGTGAAACGAACACCTTTTCTGGGAGTTTAACCTTGCCTGAGGATGCGGAATCTGGCTATTGGACCCTGGAATATCTTCGGGCAATAGATGAGGCTAAAAACACCAAAACGTTTTACCGGGCAAATTATCCGAGCATGTTTGAAAATGCAGGCCTGAATGTGTATACGAGCAGCGCCGACTCTGAGCCCCCTATATTAGACTATTTGATGATATACCCCGCTACAGTTGCTTATGAAGAAACGGTGGAAATAACTGTTTACGCATCTGATGACACCTCAGGTATCAGCAGGGTATCAGGAGGATTGCGAAGTCCGTCCGGGAAGGCACATATCCCTTTCTCCTGTGTTTTTGATGAAGAGAATCAGAAGTATGCGGCAGACGTGGTTATCCCGACCAATGCCGAATTAGGACTATGGAGGGTGGACTATATTCGAATGACAGATTATGCTCGCAATCAGATAGTCTATGCTTATCATACAAGTGCGTTGGTTCAAGAAGCTGTTTTTGAAATAACTAGTGAGTAACTGCGGCGCTCCCCGGGTTATCAGGAGGCGCCAGATCGGACCTAGACATGGACGACTTTGAAGTGACTATCTGTTTTCTTAATTTCTGGCGACAACTTCCGGTCCGCCGAATTAGAGGCGGTTGAAGGTTGCACTTGGTGTACTGAACAAATGTTAACCCACGTGGGTTTGCCGCACGGCTCATAATTGAGGAATAGGCAGTGACCTACTCCATGTGACGTAACACTTTTTCCGTTAAAGTATGACGGTTTTCTTCTCCCAAATGTTGTAAACTCAACATGGCAAAAATTGTCACATCGTCTTTGGGTTATACCATCTCAGGTGCGGGTGTGAGATAGTTTTAAGGGCTCTGTGGCCTAACGCTGTTGTATTTTTCACGCCATCTTTCCATCATGCCCCAGCCACCTTTGGCATGTAGAAGATGTCGCGATGCAGGAAGGCATCATCCTTTAGCCAAACCATTTGCAAGGCCTTGTGCGGCTTACTGTGAGCCCTTCAATCGACGCAAAGGATCTTGATCCGAGCGGCTTTTCAATGTTGACACTCAGTGGAATATCGTGTCAAATAGGGGTGCTGGCTTTCCAGGTTACACCCACAGAGGTGTACCTGCCAATCTCCGTCATCCAAGGTTCAAAGACCGCTTCCAAGGAAGTCTGGTAAGATGATATGCCCAAAGTGCGAATTTGATCAACCAGATGACGCTTATTGTGCGTATTGTGGCATAAACATAGAAAGATATCTCCGGCGAAGAAGAAGAAAGCGCCACAAAGCCTACCTGCTCACGGCCATAATAGGTATTGCCACACTCTCGATCGCCGCGTATGTCGTCTCCGTATATCGTGTTGAGACTCCTGAGCCGACTGCCAGACTCAGCGATGAGAGAGATAGGGATGAGATAAAGGACATAACCCCTCCTAGAGCCCAGCGGGACCAACTCGCGGCTAGGTATACACCCCGGGCGCAAACAAAAACAGACGACCGCACTGCAAGTCAGTTGCCAGGCGCCTTGACGCGTGACCGTGGAGAAGAGAGGCGCGAAAGGGCTGATGAACCCCCTCCAGAATCCTTGTTAGATCGGCAAGAGGCCGGTTCACCTGAAAAGCGCCAAGACGAGACATACACGTCAGCGGAATGGTTTGAAAAAGGAAGGGCGCTGGATGATGAGTCTGAGGCCGAAATAGAATACTACAAGAAAGCCATTCAATCAGACCCAAGGTTTGCACCTGCCTATTATCGTCTTGGTGCCATATATTATCGGCAGGCCAACTATGAATTGGCTGATGAGCAATTCTCCCAGTTTCTCAAATACGCTTCTGAATCCGATAAGCAAGCATACAACATCTACGTGTATTATTCTCCGTCCGACGTGGATAGACTTTCTGAGCCCAAAGTTGTGGAGCAAGCACCAGCTGAAGCAGAGGAAAAAGAAACACCTTCAGAGGCTGAAGAGGCGGTAAAGGAAACACCGTCGGAAACTGAAGAAGCACAAGGAGAGACATCTGGGGAGGCCCAGCAGCAGGAAGAAGAAGCACCATGGGAGACTGAAGAAGGGCAGGAGGGAACCCCTTCGGAAGGCATAGACGAAACAGGCGAGGCCATTAGTGAGGAAATGGGCGAGGAAACAAGCGAAGAAGCGATGACCATTCTGAGGTTCTTGCCTGCTGACGGACATGTGGTTATTCCTGTCGTCTTGAATGGCTTTCTTGAAGCGAGAGTGCTGGTCGATACAGGGGCTGGAATCACCGTTCTTTCAGAAGAACTGGCACAGAAGCTCCAATTGGAAGAAGAACCGGGCCACGGCATAACACTGAAGACAATGGCGGCGGACATTCAAGCCCGGTCGGCAACGCTCGATTCTATTCAGGTCGGGGCCTTGATCGAAAACAACCTTCGCGTGGCAATAGCAGATTTGCACCACGGGGAGGAGAGGAAGTTTGATGCCATTCTGGGCATGGATTTTATGAGTAAGTATAGGCTACACATTGATAATGAAAATAACAGAATCGTGCTCAGTCCAGGCAAGAGACGTGGTGATTGATTTGGAATGAGGAGGGCGCTATGCGGGGTTTTCTAAGGATAATGTGTCTTGTTTTGGGGGCGATTGTACCTGTTGTGCAGTTAGTTTGTGCACTCGCCTACGAAAATGAACCCTATGATTTTAGGGGAATAAAGTGGGGCAGCCGGATTGATGAGATATCTGACATGCTGCTTGACCTGGACGGTGGGGATTTCAAGGCCTATACGAGGAAACATGATAAGATGATGATAGGCGATGCGAAGTTGAATAGCCTCCATTACATTTCTTATAAAGACCGGTTTTATTGTGTCCGCATTGAGTTCACGGGTCCTTCGAATTTCAATAAGATAAGGAACGAGTTTCTCCGCATATATGGCGAACCTGGGGGACGGCAGCACTATGACAGACATTTCTATTGGGGGGGCGAAAACGCGAGTATAACCCTGGACTATGATGAATCCACAGGATCGGGAGAGATCGGTTACAAATATATGCCTGTTGATTTTCTAATTGACGAAGACCAAAAGAATCAAGCTATTAAGGACACTGGGGGATCTGCAGGAGAGCCAACGTCCGATGGAGAACAGACTGACCGGCATAGACAAGGCAACAAAGGGCAGTGACGCGAGGCAACCACATGGGTGGATTCCTGAAGAGGCAGTCTGGTCCTGCAGATTGTCACATGCTTCGTTATGAGACCAGCC
>JBFEUB010000041.1:0-20130 GCA_041547605.1 Desulfobacteria bacterium | reverse complement strand
TTAAGGAGTCGGCCTGCGTCTGAATAGTCGATATGGGTCTCATAAGAAAATTCATGGACCTTGCCAATGTCGTGAAGGATACCACCCGTGAGAAGGAGATCCATGTCAATTCCCTTATAATGGTCGGCGATTGCCTGGATGAGCACGGCAATGGAAAGGGTATGCTCTAGCAGCCCACCGAGATAGGCGTGATGCATCTTCTTTGCAGCAGGGGCGGTTTTAAAGCGATCCACAAAGTCCTTGTCTTCAAAAAACGTGGATAGGAGTCTCGATAAGTGTTTGTCTTTCACCGATTGACTGATCTGAATTAATCGGCCCAGCATCTGGTCCACGCTGCGCTCAGTCGTTGGTAGAAAATCCCGAGCATTTATCTGGGCTGGATCAAGCCGGTTGATGTCTTGTACGACCAGTTGCAAGGCGCCCCGGTACTCAGCCGCACTTCCCCTAATCCTAACATAGTCTCCGGCAACAAATGCTTTACTGATAGCCTCAACATTATCCCATGCCACTGCTTTGATATCGCCGCTGCGGTCCACCAGGCTTAGGGCGAGATAAGAATCTCCATCCTTTTTGAAGGCTATCTGCTTGTCGCGGACGACGAAAATATCATCTATTGGTTGTCCCGGACTTATTGCATTGACAAAGGTTTTTTTCAGAAGCTCTTCCATTTTGCGTGAAGCTTCCTGCAGCTTGCCTCGTTGCATCCTCCTTTTGAGGTCCGCGTAGCAGGATTGCAGCTCCCTGCAGTCCCGACACATCGGGACTGCAGGGTATGCGCTCACTGTTGCAGTTCAACGGGGCTTGCTGCAGAGGCCTTGCAACAGCCCGTAGTTTGCACCATCCGGTTAGGTCCGCAGCTTGGTTAACGGAATATCCCAGTTCTTTAGCTGTTCCACAGCATGGTAGTCTGTCATGTCGCACTGGACGGGCGTGATGGAAATGTAGTTTCTCCCAAGAACCGCACCGTCAGTATCCATATCCTTATCAAACAACTGGGTTTCGGTCCCTTGCCAGTAATATGTTTGCTCTCTCGGATCGGTTCTTCTGAAGAATACTTCCTTTAATCGAGATGTTCCCTGTCTGGTTATGCGAATCCCCTTAATCTGATCTGGAGAGCAGGCTGGGACATTCACGTTCAGGAAAGTACCCTCGGGAAGAGCGTTTTCCATGATCTTGGTTATCAAGATGGAAACAAATTTTGCTGCTACGCCGTATCTGTGATCCGGATTGGGACTCTGTGACACGGCAATGGCTGGAATCCCAATAAGTGCGGCTTCCTTGGCTGCAGACACGGTTCCAGAATAGTTGAGATTGACTCCAACATTGAGTCCGGGGTTGATTCCAGAGACGACCAAGTCAGGCCGAGC
This sequence comes from Desulfobacteria bacterium, assembly GCA_041547605.1. GTDB lineage: Bacteria > Desulfobacterota > Desulfobacteria > Desulfobacterales. Next base: position 18,763 of record JBFEUB010000041.1, on the reverse strand, counting down.
CTCCAGGATTTCAAGGACTGCGAGTTTCACGCAGTCCGCAGGCGTTCCGCTTACCGCATGGCCCCAGCCGCCGTTTGTTTGAATTCTGTTGACCCTTAACGGATGTATCAGGGTAATACTGTGGCCAACAGCACTTCGTTCCATTTCCGGTGCAACAACGGTAGTCTGATGTTCACCAGACAAAGCTTTTTCCAAAGCCCATAGGCCCTCAGCGTGGATGCCGTCGTCGTTGGTAAGAAGAATTTGCATGGCAATTCCCATAGGTGACAAAGCTAATGGTTTGTGACCGCGCTCTGGCTTGTTCTTGAGGCAAAATAGATTTGCGTAGTTAATCTAATGGATATTCCATGATATTGCAAGCTTAAAGGGGCAGCAAAACAGTTACACTGAACTGCAAAAGCGAGCGCCCTCCCCATGCCAATTCATTGGGACTGCGAGGTCAGCGAGAACACCTGAAAATGGCACAATTCCTTATGCTCCGATATATATGGAGATTGGTCTGGACTGCAGGGAGCTTCAGCCAGACCAATAAATAATCATTGATCTTCATATCTCTCCTGGCTATAGAATGAAGCACATAACAGTCATCGTGATCGTGCAGGATCAATGAATGAACGACGGGAAGGGAATGCCTGACAATGATATTGAAGCAAGCTAAAGAGGTTCTTCAGATCGAAGCTGAAGGGATCATGGGCGTCATTGAGCGTCTTGACAAGAATTTTGTCAAGATGGTGGATCTCATTTGCAGAAATAAGGGAAGGGTCATTCTGACGGGTATCGGAAAATCAGGTATTGTGGCCCGGAAGATCGTGGCGACCCTCAATAGTACTGGAACCCCGTCGCTCTTTCTTCATCCTGTAGAGGCGATGCACGGTGACCTGGGGATGGTCGGCACTGGCGATGTCGTGATAGCCCTTTCCAGCAGTGGTGAGACAGATGAACTGAACGTGTTGATACCCAGTATCAAGAGAATCGGGTGTCCCTTGATTGCTTTTACCGGCCAGATCGATTCCACCTTAGGGAGCCAGAGCGATATCACCATCGATGTGGGGGTTGAGCGGGAGGCTTGCCCCCTGGGGCTTGCTCCAACGGCCAGCACCACAGCTCTTTTGGCGGTGGGAGATGCATTGGCGGTTACGCTTCTCAATAAGCGAAAGTTCAGATCGAAAGACTTCCACAAATTCCATCCAGGGGGGAGCTTGGGGCAACGTCTTGCCGTTAAGGTTCAGGAAATCATGCTGACAGGCAAGAAGGTCCCTGTGGTTGCCAGGGGGGAGACAATGCGCCGTGCGATTCAGGAGATCAATCGGATGAAACTTGGAGCCACGCTGGTTGTGGAACGAGATAAAATCCTTGTTGGGATTGTAACCGATGGTGACATCCGACGGTACCTGATGACGCAAGAGCGGATCTACGACGAGCCTGTGGAAAACGTAATGACGATACATCCCAAAACGCTTGGGCCTGATAGCTTGGCCTCACAAGCGCTAAGTATCATGGAGCGGCATGAGATTACAGTTTTGCCGATAGTCAACCCTGTCCAGAAAGTCCGGGGCATATTGCACCTTCATGACATTCTGGGCAAGGGTGCCTTTAGGTTCAATGGCGTCTGTTAAGAATAAACTCCCGCGGGGGCTGATCTGCCCCTTGGTTACTCCGCTGAAGACCGGAGACGTGCTGGATGTGGCCGCCCTTGATCGGCTCATCCGCCAGGCCGGGATAGGAGCAGATGCCTTACTCGTTGGCGACGTTTTTTGGGGTGAAGGCCTCGTCCTGAGCCCTGAGACGAGAATAGAGATAGCCAGCGCCATTCTGGAGATTGTCCAGGGCCAATGGCCAGTGCTTATCACGATTACCTCTGACACATCCAAGGCTACTCGTGACCTGCTATCCAAGATCGAGTCCTATGTAGAACGGTCAGGTTATTTAGGAAGTGTCTTCTGGGTGGATTACCCCATCTATTACCACAGCAACCGAGGGCTGCCCCAATTCTATGGAGCGGTAGCGGAGGATACAGCAATTCCCCTCATATTAGCCAACCATGGAGGGCTGATTCAAAGGTCCAATAGTCGTTTTAAACACAAGAATATCCGTACGAGTGTATTAAAAAAACTCTCGGGAGCCAGCCAGATTCAAGGCCTCATATTCACCGGTTCATTGAAAAGATCAATGAACTATCACAAGGCGGTTCGGCATCGTCGGGATTTCAAGTTTTACGATGGGGAGGAGGCAGCCTTTATAAAACAGCCAAGTTCAGATGGGGTAGTGGCTGGAGGGGCTAATCTGCTTCCCCAAGCCTGGCATGAGATTACCTGGTCTTGCTTGAACCGATACGATGTTCAGAGGCAGTATACTGACCATGTGAGCCAAATATGGGAAACCGGGGTGATGGTCCAGGAATTTTATGACCTCTACGCCAAGAAACCTGCAGCTGTCATAAAGCGCATGCTCCACATTGCCGGGGTGCTTCCAAATGCCCACACCGCTTCGGGCACCCGTCCTACTGATGGGGCTCAGAATCGGGCTATTGAGGCCATTTGTAGGAAATACGAGCTGGTATGAAACTGCATTGTGATTCTCAACTAATTGAGGACACGATTAGTCAATCGTTACACGAAAGATGACGTCGCATGAAAAACTACGAAATTGTTGATACATCTATCATGACTCTTGGCCCGGCCAAGATTCCATCTCCGATTGAAGCGCGGGCAGAGAAGGGAGAGCCGCGGTGCTTTGTCCGGGATGAAGAGCGGATCTTGGTGAATGCTTATGAAGATGATGTTGTGAGAGCTGCCAAGAGCGGGCAAAAGCCTTTGTCCTTTGAACGGGCAGGGCCTCGAAGTAAGATCTATTTCGATCCGAGCAAACTTCGCTGTGCTGTGGTGAGTTGCGGCGGACTTTGTCCAGGAACAAACGACATTATCCGCGCAATTGTGTTGGCGCTTTACTACAACTATGGCGTGCACAATATTTGCGGCATTCGGTACGGACTCCAAGGCTTCATATCCTCATATGGGCATGAACTCGTGGATCTCACACCAGAGTCTGTGTCCAGCATTCATGAGAGTGGTGGTACGGTTCTTGGCACTTCCAGAGGACCTCAGGACATTGAAAGCATTGTGGATGCCATGGAACGAATGAACATAGGCCTCCTCTTTACCATTGGAGGGGACGGTACCATGGTGGCATCAACAAAGATTGCTGATGCCATTGTAAAGAGAGGACTAAAGATCGGTGTCATAGGTATACCTAAGACCATTGACAACGACATCTATCTGATAGATCGATCTTTTGGGTTTGACACAGCTGTAGGTGTGGCCGTAGATGTCATCCGCTCTGCCCACAACGAGGCAACGAGTGCACCGAACGGGATCGGCCTCGTAAAGCTCATGGGCCGTCATTCAGGATTCATAGCAGCAGAGGCGACACTGGCAATGCCGGTTGTAAATTTTGTTCTTATTCCAGAGTCGGACTTTGATTTGGAGGGTCCGGCCGGACTCCTTCAGGCGCTGAAGGAACGGCTGGTGCGCCGAAAACATGCTGTTATTGTGGTGGCTGAAGGTGCTGGGCAGAAGTTCTTTGATGAGGAGCAAAAGCAGTATGATCCTTCTGGAAACATCCGCCTGCACGACATTGGCCTGTTTCTGAAAGAGACAATCACTGTCCATTTCGCAAAGGAGAAGATGGAGATAATTCTAAAGTATATTGACCCCAGCTATATGATCCGGAGTGTTCCGTCCAATACAAACGACGATCTGTTATGCGGTTTGCTGGCCCGCAATGCGGTTCATGCGGGCATGGCTGGAAAGACCAAGATGCTCGTGGGCCTTTGCAATAATCACTTTGTCCATATTCCCATGCAGGCAACGGCTGGTAAGCGGCGGCACGTTGATTGCTCTGGGGACCGGTGGATGAGTGTTTTGGAGATCACAGGTCAGAACTCTTTAAAGAATTGACAGTGGACGATAGTCGAGTGACCAATAACCAGTCACGCATAGGAATCGACGAATGACCTCAGATATGTCCTATCCCCAAACCTATGATCTCGTTCCTTCAGAAGAGATCGATACACGCATTTCAAGGCTACAGCGCACAATAGCAAGCGTTGGCATGGATGGCGCCATCGTCCTCGATGGGATTAACATGTTTTATTTCACTGGGACGATGCAAAATGCTGTCTTGTTTGTTCCGGCTGACGGAGATCCTGTCTTTTTTATACGTCGCAGCTTTGAGCGGGCAAAAAGAGAAACACCACTGAAAAAACTCTTCCGGTTTAAACGTCTTGGCGAAGTCCCTGCCCGGCTTGCAGATGCTGGTTACCGGGTGGGGAGGCTTGGCGTGGATGAGACCACCATAGCGGTTTCGATTTTCAAAAAGTTGTCGAAAGCTTTCTCCAAGGCTGTTTTTCAAGACATCAGCCAAATCTTTTCTGTTATTCGGTCTGTCAAATCCGAGCACGAGATCGGTTTGATTCGAGAGGCAGGCAGGAGACATAAAGTCATCTACGATCACATACCGGACATGATCCACGCAGGGATAACAGAATGGGAACTTGGATCAGCCATCCATGCTCTCATGCTACAGCTCGGCTACACGGGGCTCGGGAGGCTTGCTGCATTCAACAGCGAGTTCTTTGCAGGTGTGATCAGTTTTGGGGAATCGGGTAATTATCCTAGTGCTTCAGTGGGGCCTGATGGGCTTGTAGGCTTATCTCCGGCATTCCCCTTCCTCGGAGGGGCGAGGAGGCTTGGAAAGGGTGAGATAGCCTTCATCGACACGGGATTTGCTTATCAAGGGTATTTCACGGACAAGACCAGGATATATGCTCTGGGACATCCTCCTCAACTGGCTGCGGACGCCCACAAGATCTGCATCGACATCCAGGAGGCGGTTCGGCGCCGGTTAAAACCTGGTGCGATTCCGTCCGAAATATTCGATGAAGTCTACCAGACCGAGGTGATCTCGCGTAACTTCGAGGACCACTTCATGGGGTTTGGGACCAATCAGGTGCTATTCCTGGGTCATGGCATCGGCTTGGTCATTGATGAATCTCCGGTGATAACGAGAAAAATCGACGCACCTCTCAAGGCAAACATGGTCATTGCCGTGGAGCCCAAAAAGGGCCTTGAAGGAATCGGGCTTGTGGGGGTGGAAAATACTTTTCTGGTCACTGAGCAGGGCGGCGAGAGGCTGACCCCGGGCTCTGATAAGATAACGATCATTTGACCAGCCTACTTCCCGCGCACCAACCGCCATCTGGGCGGATAAGTTGACAAAAATACAAGGTTTTTGCTATCCAACTGGGTCGCGTTGCTTTTTTGTTGGGCCCTGACGGACCGTTCCAATGAGGTCTTTGGTCCAATTCTGGTTTGGGCGTAAGTCGGGAGCATGGTTTCTCTTGACTCTCAGGGCGTTTCTCACTATGTTTCCCCGTCCAAAGATCAGGTGTTCATTACAGCGAACGCAGCCGGGTAAGCTAAGATACCTACAGGGGGTACATCATGAAAGGAAAAGACAAGATTGAAACCATCGGGATTCTGACTGGAGGCGGTGACGTCCCGGGCCTGAATCCGTGTATCAAGGCGGTTGTTAATCGAGCGACTGACGAGGGGATGCGTGTGCTCGGCATAAAGAGGGGGTGGGCCGGGCTCGTGGAATACCACATTGAAGATGAAATTACTCACGAGGCGAATTTGATGCCTCTGGACCAAGGAAAAGTGCGAACGATTGACCGGTCAGGCGGCACGATTTTACACACTTCACGCACCAATCCCGGGGCGGTGAAAAAGGCTGAGATGCCCGCTTTCTTAGATGCCCACCCGACTGCGGAGAAAACTGATGTAACGCCTCATATCATGAAGAATTTAGAACACCTTGGTATTGACCTGTTGATACCGATCGGTGGCGACGACACCTTGAGTTATGGAGAGCAGCTGCACGAAGAAGGTTTTCCGGTCATCGCTATTCCAAAGACCATGGACAATGACGTATTTGGGACAGACTATTGTATCGGCTTTTCAACGGCAGTGACCCGATCGGTCAACTTTATTCATGCCCTGCGGACGTCTACCGGGTCTCATGAGAGGATTGCAGTGATTGAATTGTTTGGAAGAAACTGTGGTCAAACCTCACTGATATCTGCATACCTTGCGGGGGCTGACCGTGCTATTATTTCCGAGGTCCCCTTTGACCCGGAAAGACTGGCCAAACTCATCATGGAAGATAAAGAGGCAAATCCGAGCAACTATGCCATGCTCACGATTTCCGAAGGGGCCAACATGGTGGGTGGGAAAGTCCATGAATATGGTGAGGAGGATGCATACGGGCACAGAAAACTCGGTGGGATTGGGATTGTGACAGGAGATGCATTAAAGAAACTAACCGGTCAAGGGATTATCTTTCAACAGCTCTCTTATCTGATGAGGAGTGGCGCTCCAGATTCGCTTGACCTCATGGTGGCTATCAATTTTGCCAACATGGCGGTTAGCCTGGCAACAAAAGGCGTTTCCGGTCGCATGGTCGCGCTGTCTGGGGGCACGTATACGGATGTCCCGATAAGCACGGTGACAGCTGGTCAAAAGCGTGTGGATGTGCGGGAACTTTATGACGTGGAACAATACAGGCCGAAGGCCAGAACGATTGTTGGTAAGCCGATGTTTCTCTATTAGAACACATCTCAAAAATGGGTCTGAGTCGCCATGGCTGCGTTGTTCCGATGTATCGGGACTCAAAATGCTCATCCCGCGGCAGGACTGCTCGCCGCCCTGCGCCTTGGCCTGAACCCTGACCCACATTTTTAGATGGGTTATAGTCTTTCAGTTCCTGTGGTTACAGGTCCATAGTAATTAGGCTCTCTACAAAAGACTGAACAAAGTCCGCCGATTTTTGCAGAGCAGCATGCTCGTCGTTGGTCAAGCTCACCTCGATGATCTCCTCTACACCGCTCTTTCCCAGTTTCACCGGAACGCCAATAAACAAATCGTGAATGCCATATTCTCCCTGCAGGTAGGCGGCGCACGGGAGGATCTTCTTCTTATCTTTGAGGATCGACTCTGCCATCTCGACGACGGCTGAGGCTGGTGCGAAATAGGCGCTGCCGGTTTTCAACAGATCGACGATCTCAGCACCACCCCATCGCGTGCGCTCCACTACGGCCTCGATGCGATCCGGCGGCAACAATTCGGTTAAGGGAATACCTGCAACCGTGGAATAGCGTGGCAGCGGTACCATTGTGCGGCCATGGCCTCCTAAAACAAAAGTATGCGTGTTCTCTACGGACACATTGAGCTCGGCGGCAATAAATGCGCGGAAACGGGCTGCATCCAGTACGCCGGCCATGCCTAAGACTCGATTCTTGGGAAACTTGCTGGCTTGAAAGGCAACATGACACATGGCATCCAGAGGATTGGTGACAATAATCAGAATGGCGTGAGAAGATAGAGGCGCCACCTGTTCAATAACGCTCTTTACAATCTTGGCATTCGTTGCCAGCAAATCGCCTCGACCCATGCCTGGTTTACGTGGCAGTCCTGCGGTGATGATAATGAGGTCAGAGCCTTCTGATGCCTCGTAAGTGTTGGCTCCGATGACCCGGGCATCATGTTTTTCTATGGGGGCCGCCTCCTGCAGGTCCAGAGCCCTCCCCTGGGGCAGGCCCTCGACGATATCGATCAAGGCCACATCGGCCAGTTCTTTTTCTGCTAACCGTTGTGCCACGGTTGCACCTACATTACCCGCACCAACCACTGTCACCTTTTTCTGCATCGTCTTCTCTCCTTCGATCCTTTTCGAGTACTTGTAACGGACGTTTCGCATCCTCTGATGAGGCGCCTAACCTGTGTGCCAGGGGGGCCTTCTGCAAGGAAGCGGATTTCCTTACCGGCAAAAGCCCGGTTTCTGCATAAGGCGTCACCGATCATTGCTTCAAATTAAAGGGGGGATGTCTGACCGGCTTGCTCCCCGGACACGCAGTGCTGCCGCAAGGCAGAACCCCCGCCCGGAAGGGCGGGGAGGCTTCACTGCTGGTTGTCACTGTAAATTGATGAAAAGAGCGCGAAGCTCAACTTGTAAGTAGCATACTCAAGTTTCGCACCCCTTTCAACTATTTGAAGTAACGCCAAAAGGTGAGAAATGCCCTGTTCAATATGCGACCATGATGCCTGACGGATTTTACACGAACCGGAGCTTGGCAGGTAAGGAAATTCGCTTCACTGCGGTCTCCAATGCCTTTAGCAGCCTTGCATATGTTGTCGCTGGAAATGGCTGTAGACCTTCGTTGACCGAAACTACCCATGATTGGACGAAAACCCGCAGCATACGGGGTACAGGCTTCATTCAGGGGTCCGAAATTTGTATAGCATATTTGCTTGACCTGGCAATTACAAGCGAAACCATGCTCCACATTTACACGTTCGATTTGCGTCTTGACTTTTTTTCATGGCTGGCTAATTCTAAGAGACCCGCAGGCAGAACCGCTATATGTTAGAAGGACCGAAGCTTGTTGTTTGTACGGCGGCGGGAGAGAACAAACCAAATACAGAGAGGAGTCGAACTTGGAAGTTCCTTTGTTTGATACGGTTTTTCCCGACTTGCATTTGCTTAGACAAGGCAAGGTGAGGGATATATATGATCTTGGGAACAACCTGTTAATGGTTGCTACAGACCGCATCTCTGCTTTTGATGTCGTGATGCCAAATCCCGTTCCAGGAAAGGGTCGCATCCTGACCAATATGTCAACATTCTGGTTTGAAATGATGGAAAGTATTATTCCCAATCATCTCGTCGGTTCAGATGCGGAGCAGTTTCCAGAGGTGTGCCGCCCATACCTTGATATAATAAGAGGCCGGAGCATGCTGGTTCGCAAAGCAGATCCTCTTTCCGTAGAATGTATCGTGCGGGGATATCTTTCGGGTTCTGGCTGGAAGTCATATCTGGAATCTGGGAGCTTGTGTGGGATCAGACTGCCCGAAGGTTTACAAGAATCTGGTCGGTTGCCGGAACCACTGTTCACGCCTTCGACCAAGGCAGACATGGGGGCCCACGATGAAAATATTTCCTTTGAGCGCGTTGAAGATATGCTGGGTAAGGACCTGGCCTCGCGCCTAAAGGATGTTAGCTTGGCCATCTACAATAAAGCTGCAGCATTTGCGGAATCTCGCGGCATTGTCATTGCAGATACCAAATTTGAGTTTGGTTTGATCGACGGTGAACTGGTTCTGATCGATGAGATTCTTACTCCTGATTCGTCCCGCTTTTGGCCCAAAGATACGTATCAGCCAGGTGGACCCCAGAAAAGCTTTGATAAGCAATATGTGCGAGATTACCTTCTTTCACTTGACTGGAACCAAAAACCGCCTGCCCCTGTATTACCGCCAGAGGTTGTTGAAAACACCCGCAGAAAATATGATGAGGCCTTGCGCAGATTGACGGAGACTGTGTAGGAGAACGCCGGTAAGGCTTTCATCGAGAGACAAAGCATCCATGCGCTTTTTAGATTCTTCCCCGGTTGGTTATGAAGACAAGATCATCTCTATGTCCGAAATCGATATAGAGGATGATACATGCCGCTTGGGTGTGTTTAGTGACCTGGACGCACTTGTCGCCTCTGTCCGGGCCGTTGGCCTTATCAATCCCCCCGTTCTGCGACAGCGGGAGGATTTGAGATATCACATTGTATGCGGCTTTCGTCGGGTCATGGTTTGCAAGGCGCTGGGGTGGCATGAAATAGAAGTGCGGGTCATGAAGGGAACACCTACCGAGCTTGATGCGCTTAAGCTGGCAATAACGGATAATCGATCCCACCGCCAGCTAAACCTCGTGGAACAGGCCCTGGGGATCAAAAAACTTTCTTCCCGGCTACCAAAAGGGAATCGCCTAAAGATGCTGTCTTCATGGCTCGGGCTTCCAGAAAACCAAAAGGTGTTTCAGAAATTAGAGGCTTTGTCTCGGCTTTCAAGGACCATCCAGGCAAGTGTCACAGATGGCATCGTCTCCTTTGAAGCAGCAGTCGATCTGAGCGGATTTTCCGATGAAGATGCTCTGTCGTTTCTTGAACTTTTCAGGATGCTCAAGCTTAGCCAGAATAAGCAAAGAGAGGTTATTAGGTTTGTGCAAGAGATTGCCATCCGAGAAGAGCTTGGACCCGGGGAAGTCCTCCAAGCCGAGGAAATTGGGACAATACTGGATCGCCCCAACTTGAATAGGAACGAAAAAGCTTCGCAGGTCCGGACCTATTTAAAGCGGCGTCGGTTTCCGGCGTTGGTGAAGACAGAAGAGAGGTTTTCCAAAGAACTAAAGGCCCTCAAGCTGGATGAACACATTCGCATAACGGCACCCCCTTATTTTGAAGGGGGTCTTCATGCGCTGCGCATGACTTTTAAGAGCGTGAAAGATTTCGACGAACGCCGCAAGACCCTCGATGCCATAGCCAAGAATCCTGCCCTGCGAAGACTCTTGAAACCCTTTGATGATGGCGCACTTTAGGCGTTTAATCATAAAATTCGTGTTCTTTTTGCAAACAACAATCGTCGAATAACGAATATCGAACGTAGAACAAGGAAGTAAGAAAGAAGAACTCCTGCATTCGAGATTCCTTGTTCATGATTCTGCATTCTTGTCTGATTCCAGCTTGTCCGGTTTAGGCACTCAAAAGAGATGATTTCCAAGCTTTACATTGATGAAGCAATCAGCCAACACCCTACGGTTAGCAGTGTCCGGCAATCCCTCCCTGACGTCCCGGTCACTATTGCGCCCGATGCAATGAAGGTTCATGAGGCTCTGGCTGCCACGAAAGATCCAATTGCCGCGGGAAAGCGGGTGCTCCATCTTACCTGCAATAAGGGGTCCTTCTTGAAAAAATGCCCCGGCACGAAATCGTACATCTGTTGTGGCTACCAAATTCTCCATGTGGGAACGTACTGTACCATGGACTGCGCATACTGCATTTTGCAGGCCTACTTCCACCCGCCAGTCCTTCAGTATTTTGTGAATCACGAGAGGCTGTTTGAGGAACTAGAGCCTATTTGTCAATCTGAGAGGCCCGCATTTCATCGGATTGGCACCGGAGAGTTTACAGACAGCCTCATATGGGAGGCGTGGACCCGGCTTTCAAGAGTTCTGGTTCCCTATTTCGCCCAACAGGACCGGATCGCGTTGGAATTGAAAACCAAGTCAAGTGCCGTTGCAAATCTCAGGGGTCTGGAACACAACAGAAAGACCGTTGTGGCCTGGTCTCTAAATCCCCCCGCTATGATTCGGAGCGAGGAGCGCGGCACGGCCAGCATACGGGCCCGTTTGAGGGCTGCTGCTCAGTGTGAGGCCTGGGGGTATCCCCTGGCATTTCACTTTGATCCGTTGATCTTGTATGAGGACTGGGAAAAGGATTACAGAAGACTGGTGAGACAGCTTTTTACAAGCGTATCAGCCCAAAACATCGTATGGATCAGTCTCGGCTCATTTCGCTTTACACCGTCGTTGAAACCGATCGTCCAGAAACGATTCAAGAAATCGAGGATCATTTACGGTGAGTTTATCCCGGGTGTGGACGGCAAAATGAGATACTTCAAACCCCTGCGTATGGGGCTCTATCAAAAAATGGTGGCCTGGATCAGGGAGCTGGCTCCAGATGTGATGCTCTATTTTTGTATGGAGGACGAGGAGGTGTGGGAGGGGGCCATGGGATTTGCACCTAAGGATTCCGCTCAACTTTCGAGAATGCTGGATGAAAGCGCTGCGAAGCATTGTGGGCTGAATGTGGCTGATATTGTACCTAGTTAGTCCATGAGAAACAATGACGCAAAAGAGTGTGCATGATAACGCAAGAAAGTATGCATGCGGTTGCTATTTTGCAGCGAGAGAAAAGCCTTGAAGTGAATGGCGGGAAGCTATCGGCGAGAGGTGAAAGGCTGTGACCTTTTGCCTATTGACTTAAGGAATGTGGCGGGGACACGGCATAGCAATAACCTGACATGAGAAACAGAACTAAATTCACTATCTTCCTGGTCTTTCTGGTGGCACATTCAGTGCTGTATGGCGCTAATGTTTCGCATGCGGTGGATGCGTTTATACGCGTGCGGTGGGTCGATGATGGGGATACCGTAGTACTCGCTGACGGGAGGCGGTTGCGTTATTCCGGGATAAACGCTCCGGAGGTAGCGCACAAGGATAGCCCTGCACAGAGGTTCGGCCCAGAGGCCAGGGATCTCAATCGGAAGTTAGTCGATCAGAAGAGAGTCCGTCTGGAGTTTGACCAGGAAAGACACGATCAGTATGGCCGTGTGCTAGGCTATGTCTTTTTGAGGGACGGCACCTTTGTTAATGCTGAACTCGTAAAGAGAGGGTATGCCTACTACGTGTTTCGAAGGCCGAACACGAAATATGATTCACTGCTTCTCCGTCTCCAGCGGAAAGCAATGGCAGAAGGGGCGGGAATGTGGGAAAGGTTGCCCGATCAAAAAGGCCCCTTTCTGGGTAACCTTCATTCCAAACGCTTTCACCGCGTGACGTGTCATTTTGGGAAAGCTACGTCCTCCAATCACCGAATTGTCTTCAAGACCCAATACGCCGCCTTTAGGACAGGCTTCAGTCCTTGTAAGCAATGCTTCAACGGGGCTATGTGAAAACCGGATTACTCGTCGCTCTTCGCCTGTTCAACAATCTTCTGAAGAATCTGAGCTGGTACCTCCTCGTAATGGTCAAATTCGGTCGTGAAAGCCGCCCTGCCACCGGTCATGGACGTGAGATCCGGGGCATAGTTCAGGATCTCGGCCATAGGCACCTGGGCGCGGATGATCTGTTTTTTGCCCTTGGCATCCACACCTAAGACACGCCCTCGTCTGCCGTTTAGATCACCTATAACATCGCCCATATAATCCTCAGGCACCGTGACACTCATGTTCATTATGGGTTCGAGGAGTGTGGGTTTGGCATCTTGGAAACCTTTCTTAAAACACATGGATGCAGCAATTTTAAATGCCATCTCAGAAGAGTCCACATCGTGTGACTTGCCGTCATAGAAGCGTATTTTTACGTCCACAACCGGATAACCAGCCATGACACCGGACTGCAACGCCTCAACAATTCCCTTTTCTACTGCCGGTACAAAGTTGCGTGGGACGTTCATGCCCGTTAGGGCCTCTTCAAACTCGAAGCCCTTACCTTCTTCAAGGGGTGAGATATCAAAATGTACCTCTGCAAACTGACCTCTTCCGCCCGTCTGCTTTTTGTGTCGGTATATCACCCCTTTGACCGACTGTTTGATGGTTTCCTTATAAGGAACCTTGGGCGTCTTAAGGTTTACCTCTACACCAAATTTTCGTTTGAGCTTTTCGATCATCGTCTCCAGGTGTATTTGACCCATACCTGAAATGATGATTTCTCGAGTCTGTGGATCTCGGTCAAGCCTCAGAGTGGGATCCTCCTCCAGCAAGCGGGCAAGGGAAGAGAAGACCTTATCCTCATCCTTCTTGGACTTTGGCTCTATGGCATACGATACACTGGTCGGCAACGGCTCAACACTCTCAAATCGTATCTTGCCTGATTCATCACACAGGGTGTCCCCTGTGGCTGTTTCTTTGAGCTTGGCAACAGCCACAATATCACCTGGACCGGCCTTGGGGGTACCCTGTTGCTCCCTGCCGGCCATTCGAAGAAGTTGTCCATATCGCTCTTTAGTTCCTTTTGTGACATTATAGAAAGACCCGTCCTGGGCAACTGTTCCAGAATAGACTCTCAGGATACTCAGCCTTCCGCTATACGGGTCCGCGATCGTTTTGAAAACCAGGGCCGAAAAAGGATCTGTCGGATCAGGACGACGCTCCGAACTCTCTCCTGTATCAGGCACCACCCCCACCTTTGGGCCTCGGTCAAGGGGAGATGGAAAACACGTATTGATAGAATCCATTAAAAGATCGATCCCAATATTCTTGGTTGCTGAACCGCACAAGACCGGAACAAAGGCACGGCTGAGCGTGCCTGAGCGCAGTCCCTGCATCAGGTCATCATGGCTAAGGGGCTGACCGTCCAAATACTTTTCCAAGAGGGCATCATCAGCTTCTGCAATGTTTTCAATCAGAGCCTCCTGCTCGGTTGCCACCTGGTCTTGCATTTCTGCGGGAATTTCTCCGGCACTCGATTTTCCATCTTCCTGATATAGGTACGCCTTTTGGCTAATCAGGTCGACAACCCCCTTGAAGTTTTCTTCTGCTCCTATAGGCAACTGCAATAATATTGGTTTTGGGCTGAAGGTCTGGCCCACATCCTTAAGGGTTGCAAAGAAGTCTGCCCGGTCCCGATCCATCTTGTTGATAAAAACCATTCTTGGCATCTCGAGTTGGTCAGCAAACTCCCAGGCCTGTTCGGTCTGCACCTTCACCCCGTCGATCGCCTCTATGACGACAATGGCGCTGTCGGCCGCTTGAAGGCACGACCGCGTGTCCGAGAAAAAATTGGCATCTCCAGGCGTATCGACGATATTGACCCTGTGATTCTTCCAGGTGTACTGATGAAAAGCCGCGCTGATGCTTACATGACGCCTCACTTCTTCGGGCTCAAAATCCATTACACTATTCCCCTTATCCACACTTCCCAGTCGATTCGTAACTCCGGCGTCAAACAGCAAAGCCTCGGCCAGGGAGGTTTTGCCTGCCCCTCCGTGGCCAATTAGGGCGATGTTTCTCAACTCGTTAACAGATTCAGTCATAAAAACTCCTCTCCAATCCTTGATTTTTCTCCGTGAAACAAGCCACCAAAACACCCATCGAAAGAAGCGCTGCACGCTTCCCCGGTCCCACTATTTACGGGGGCGAGGATAAGGTTCAGGCTGGCATTTGACAGGTCATTTGGCAGCTAAGAATATTCACTGTGCGATGGACGAACAGTAATCTCTATATTTTGGACAAGAAAAAATCAACCCCAAAAATTCCTGCGCGCGGCAACTTTAGGGGGCTGACCCTCTGGGAGACAGGTTCTTGTTCTTGGGCAAGGAAGCATCTCCTAGTCAAAGCGGGTGTCGTGTTATCGTTTTGCAAAAGCGAGAAAAAAGTGTTAATCGATAAAATTTGGACGCCGACCGCAAGTAAAAATAGTCGCTGAAGGAAAAAATGGCAAACGAAATATTGGAATTCGAAAACCTGGACAAGTTTCTGCTACTGAAAAACGGCAACTATCTTTACAAAATTCCCTTTCGAAATGATCAGGCCGTTTTGAAGGTATATTATGGTACCCGGAGTATGTTGGGCTATGTAAGCGGAAGCATCAGCAACTTTTTCCAGGGACAAACCTCATTTATGCCACGGGCACGAAGGATGAACGAAAAAAGGTGCCTGAAGATCTGGAGAGCAGCCGGGTTTAGGGTATTTGATACTTATGATGATGTAATTGTCAAAGGCCTGTCCGAGGGTGGCTACATGCTCTTTGAATATCTGCCGGCTCTGAAATTTAAGGATTATTTTGGGAACCCATCCAACCCTCTGGAAGATAGACTCCGAACTTATCGCCGATTCTTAAAGGAGTGGAATCGTCGTCATGATTTGGCTATAAAGCGGCGAGAACCCTGTTTAGTCCATGAGAACGGCGACATGAAACACGTGATGATCGTTGATGACCAATTCTTGTTTTTCGATTTTGAGATGACGTATCGTTCCCGTCGACGGGTCAAGGAATATGTCACTCGAGAGATTTTGGCATATGTAAAGTCTCTAGGTAAAATTGTGGGACCTGAACTGTTTCCGGTGTTTCTGAAAGAAACTATTCATCATTACCCTGATACAGAATTGCTAAAAAATGCCTATGGGATCATGTTTGCCCATCCGAACCCGCTCATTCGTATGGCCCGAATCATCGATCGAAGATTATATCCCAGGGCTGCAAAACCCTTTTCCAAGCATAATGTCGCTAAAGAACTCAAGAGAATACTGGACAGCGACACGGATTAAGTTAGATGCATAACTCCCTTACGTGGCGAACCATTGACGGATTTCCAATAGCTTTACCACATAGCATGAAGGCTGTTTGCCTTGACCGTAGTCGTCGAGGTGGAGGACGGCATGGTGTCCTTTTGATTGAATATTTGGGGGAAAAATGCGTGATCAAGTGCTTTCATTACAAAAGGGCCAAACTGCAGTGCCTGTTAAACAGTCTGGGAAACTATCTCACTGGCCGAACGGCTTTTGACCCTTTTACACGCTTTCGCACTGAAAACCATGTCCTGCAGGCATGGCGAGAGAACGGCTTTGAAGTGTTTCGCCAACCCGATGACTTCCCGCCTATTTTTGTTGATGTTCCGCACTTGATATTCGAATATGTTCCAGGTCGAACCCTGAAAAGCTATTTTTCAGACCATGAGATTTCTAAGGCCGAGAAGTTGCTGACACTTAAACGCTTCATGCCCGAGTGGGGCAGGCGGCACTTTCTCGCCCAGAAGGATGGGAACCGTTACTTAATTCAGGTACATGCGACATTTCAACATGTCATTCTGAGTGCCGAAGACGGTCGTCTAATCTTTCACGACTTTGAAGTCAGTTACACCAATCGTCACAGCTTACCAAGTATTATCGGCCGTGAGATTGCCGGTTACATTCGATCATTGTTTGGGGCGGTGCCGATAGAGGATTTTAACGATTATATAGACGTCTTAATCCGCGAATATCCTCATCCGGCATTTTTGTATTATCCGTTTCATTATTTGTTTAAACATCCAAATCGGTTTGTCAGGTTTGGATATTGGTTCGACCGCCAGCGGCCTCGCAATCGCCGGCAACGGTCAAAATATAACATGGCCATCCGAATTCAAGATCGTTTGCAGGAAAAATCATCTAGAGATTAAATGCAGCAGGTTTGGGTGAGTAGACAGATATGCATGTGGCTTTGGATTCTCGTTCTTTTCACAACGGTCCAGGATGCTTATGGTGACCCTCCTTTTCTAGGAAGAGAGGAATTCTCATTTTCTCAATGGAAATGGTTACGAGGCTTAGATAGCAATTGGGGGGGATGGGATATTCATCTCGGTGGCCAACTGGCAGGGGATGCCATCAAATATGATAGCAATAATGTGAAAGACAGTGGGGTCCGATGGGAAACCGCCACTGCGCTTTTCTTAGGTGCCTATGAGAACAGGTATTTTTTTCAGATAGAACCTGATCTCCTGGGAATTGATACCAGAGACAACTTATTCGAAGCCTGGGCTGCCTGGAAGATGCATCCTGCTCTCAGGCTTAAGGCTGGTCAGGTCAAGGTGGCGTTGAATACAGAGTTTGCTACTAGGTCTGAGAATTTTCCGTGTGTTGACTATGGGTTCAGCTCATATTTGGACGGTCGCTACGATCTTGGGGTGCAAATTGACGGTAACCTTTGGTCCAACACCCTTTGGTATGAGGCTTCGGCGGCATTAGGAGACGGCTTTGATATTGACGGAAATCGAAAGGATGAGCCGCAAGTATCCATTCGTGCGGTTGTTTCTCCATTGACTGGCCTTGGATACAACTGGTTAAAGGGGGCCTTTTTCGGATTAGGCTTTGCTTACAGCACGGATTACGAAGACGAATTTTCCTTGGCGACACCGTTAAGGTCTACAGTGTTTGACACCGTTGATTTGGTTGGTGATTCGGCCAAATGGATACACAGTGAAGTGGGCTGGTACTGGGGGGCATTTCGGGTGGGTGCTGAGCGGGCTGAAGGCGCAGTTAATGACGTGGAACTTAGTGGGGGTAGCAAAGATGATTTGGATCAGCTGACGTCGTGGTCTGCTTATGGGTCATGGTATATCACGGGACAGCGAGTTCGTCAGGGCCGGGGGCGCTGGTTGCCCCCAGTGATTGATTCTGGGCCCCACGACAAAAGTCAGATTTTTGATTTTTTAAGATTCTTAGACCCCCTGGGGTGCTTGGAGATTGCTTTTCGATATTCTAATGCCGACATTGATCGTGATCTGTTTGTGTATGGATTGACACGTGTGGGTGTCTCAACCCAGGAAGTGCGCACTGCAACCTTAAATCTCAACTGGTATCCTCAACCCGGGATGTTAATCTCCGCTGGCTGGGTGAAAACGAAGGCTGATCAGGACCTTTTCACCTTTGGTGGAAAAGATGAGGATTCTTCGTATATTCTAAGGACTATTTTGACATTCTAGTTGAGCTACACGGCACGCAGTCCGAGGTCTTGGACGGAGGCCCAGATAAGCCCTGTTTTAGTCAAGGCCCTAAAGTTATGGTGGCTTGGGTTGCGCGGGGGGGCTGTGCATCTTTTTGGACTCATGAGGACCGCATCCATTGAACAGATTCGCCGCGTTTCACTTGCCCTTGCTTCTGTGACATATCGGCAGCATTCGATGTGTTCATCTGTCCAATTATCAGACTTATCAGATCCACCCACCCAGTCCCCCTCCCTCTCGTCAAGATAACCTTTTCTTCTTTTGGCTTCTGCTTTAACATCGTGGCAAATATCATCCACTTTTCCAGCGAGGCCTTCCAAGCCCTTGGCCACCTTTTCCCTGAGCCTGCTTTCAATCTCATCTTTACGGAAGCCAATTTCAGATTTTGGCCGAATAACAAGATTACTAGACTGATTGTCAAAAACATATTCCGTTTGCTCGCAAGTCGTTGATGATTGAAAATATTATTTGGCGAGCGACATTGTGCAATTTTGGAGAAGATTTTTGAATGTGACTGGCGTTTAAAATTGCAAGCTGTCTGAGGGCTCCGCCCGAGTTGTTGCGCTCCGGTTGCGCCTGACGGCTTGAACAGAACCACTGCGTGCGCGATTTAGCCAG